>JAZSQL010000050.1:0-97381 GCA_045537965.1 Alphaproteobacteria bacterium | reverse complement strand
GTAATAAAAAATGAGTTAATTGCTTTTTTACTAATTTTATTATATACTATAAAAAAGGCTAAAAATAGCCTCTACAAAAACGTTGGTTTAAACGCACATTACTTTTTATAACAAATTGTTTTTGCATAAGAAAACTATCATAAAAATTACTATTTTTTATCTAAATGAGCAAAATTTATAGTTTTTGCTCATTTTTTTGTTAAAAAATAGTCTTAGTATAAAGAAAAATATTTATGATATTGCCAACTAAATAAGAGCTTTAGAGTATATAATAAATAAGCTCCTTCAAAATTATACATTGAAGGAGCTCTCTGGAATTAAAGAAATTATCTCTATTATTATTTATTCATCATCCTTATCAATTGATGCGTTCACATCATCAGAATCATCATCTTCCACATCAGTTTCTAACATCAATATTTCATCTTCCAATTCAGCTTTTTTACGTCGACCACGTCTTTTTCGTGTAGGAGTTTTCTTTTTCATAGCATCAATAATATAATGTCCAGTAATCTTATACAAATCTACCAAATGATTATTATACATATGATCAGCATCTTCAATCAAAGCATAATCAACAGAAACATTTTTTTGAGTATTAAGACGCTTTACTAAAGTAGTAACACTCGAAGGTGTAACAATTTCATCGATTCCACCTTGTGTTACAAGTCCAGAAGTTGGACATGGAGCCAAAAATGAAAAATCTTTTTCGTTTGCAGGAGGAGAAACTGCAACAAAATTATTTATATCTGGTCTACGCATTAACAACTGCAATCCCACCCATGCTCCAAAAGAATATCCAGCTACCCAACATTGGCGAGCTTCAGGGTTAGTAGCTTGTAACCAATCAAGAGCCACAGTAGCATCAGATAATTCTCCTATACCATCTTCAAATTCTCCTTGAGAACGTCCAACACTGCGAAAATTAAAACGCAAAACTGAAAATCCTAGGTTTTGAAAAACACTAAACAAAGTATAAACAACTTTGTTGTTCATTGTTCCACCATATTGCGGATGTGGGTGCAAAATTAAAGCAATAGGAGCATTAGGATTTTCACTTTGATGATAGCGCCCTTCTAGTCTACCAGCATGTCCATTGAATAAAACTTCAGTCATTTTGTTATTAACCTAAAATATTGTTGTTTTGAATATTATATATCGTATACTCTTATAAAAAGTTAATTTTTGAAGGAATTTAGCATAAAATGAAATCAAAATTCAAGACAATTTTATCTGATGCCGAAGCTGTTATTGCTAGAGACCCTGCCACATCTAGCCTATTGCAAGCTTTTTTATTATCATCAGGCTTACATGCCATAATAGCTTATAGGGTATTTAATTGGCTTTGGCGCAAAGATTGGAAGTTAACAGCACGTTTTTTATCACAAGTTATTCGTTTTATAACTGGAATCGAAATACATCCAGCGGCTCGAATCGGTAAAGGCTTTTTTATTGATCATGGTATGGGGGTTGTTATAGGTGAGACATCAGAAATTGGTGATAATGTAACAATTTATCATGGCGTAACACTAGGTGGTACAACTGTTTTTGATAAAAATGGTAAACAAATAAATAAGCGTCATCCAACTTTAAAAAATAATGTTGTTGTTGGAGCTGGAGCTAAAATTTTAGGTCCTATAACTATAGGAAACAATGTAAAAATAGGAGCAAATGCTGTTATATTAAAAAATGTTGCTGATAATCAAACTGTTGTAGGTGTGCCAGGTAGAGTTGTTGATAGACGTAAAGAAAAAACAGCAAAATTTGCTGCCTATGGAACGTGTGCTACAGATAAGGATCCAATTGTTTGTCAAATTGAAAAATTGAAAAAAGAAATCGCCATAATTAAAAAAATTAAATAAAATATAACAATTTTGTAATACTATAATAGCATGTTTTATGATAATATAATAGTATATAATTGATTTATTAAGGAGGTGGGCGGCTATGAAAAAATCTATTTATTTAGGTCTTACAAGCCTTTTAATTATAGAGACAGCTGTGGCTCAGCTTCCTGCTAATCCATGGGATACAACACAGTTTGATGCAGTAATTGTGAAGGCTGTGAAGGAACAACCTATTGAAAAAGATGTACCTATTACGTCCTCTGCAACAACTTCCACTATTCAAGAAACAGCAAGTGCTGATGTTGCACATATAACACGTCAAGATGATATTCGAGTAAATATACCATCTATCAAATATAAACCAATTAATGCAGATGCGGAAGCACCAGTTTTTGTACCAGCAATCGATTCGCAAGGCAATTCAAAGACTGGTATAGCAGTTAAATCTGTTAATAACTTAACTATACCAGATGCAGTTAATGAAGAAAATAATAAGCCAGGCTCCACAGCAACAAATAATAATTCATGGAGAGGATCAGGGCAATTCGGAAAACTTAATTATACAGGTGAGGTAACTACTTATGGTACCGCTTACGGACAAGAAATGTTGGCTCCTGAGGTAAATAATCATAATATGAAGGTCATGTTGCAACATTTGCGTGATTTGGGGTATAAAATTCCAGAAAGTTATGATACAAAATTCCAAAACTTTATCCAAAACTATGCTGACGAATTACGCCAGACATATAATGGGTTAGGTCATCAAAATAATCCTTTTGATACAATGTTTTCTGGTTTTTTAGACGTTGTTGAAGAATATTCTGATCTTGATATGGAGAATTTGTTATTTAATAGCATAAATTTGATTTCTAGAGATTAAGGAAAATATGATGAATATAAAAAATGCAATACTATTTATATCTGTGTTGTTTTTGCCGTTACTATCTAATGCTCAACAATTTAGCAAACCAGCGGAAACTTCTTCTTCGAATGTTGTCAATAACAATGATGGTAGCATAGTACTAGAAGAAAAAAAAGAAAAGCCAGTTAAAATGACTCCTGAACAAAAAGCAGAAATAGATATATCAGCAATGAAGGATATTAAAAAATCTATCAAAAAACAGTCTGTTAGGAATAGAAGAGATTTTATTGATTCTTTAACACATTCAGAAAAAATTTTAATGCGAAGGAAAGCATTACTTGAAGGAAAATCTGAAGATGAAGTTGCGAAGGATGAAAAAAAAGTAGAGAAACCTGATGTGTTTCTCTCGTCTGATAGAGATATGGAAGAATTTCTTTATAAAAAAGCAAATTTGAGCTATGATAAATAACCTACCTTGCATTATCTTAGTTGAGCCACAGTTATCTGAAAATATTGGAATGGTTGCTCGTGCTATGAAGAACTGTGCTCTAAAAGAATTAAGACTAGTCAATCCTCGTGAAAATCATTTATCAGAAAAAGCTTTGTCTGCCTCTTCAAATTCTGAAGAAATACTACAAAACGCTAAAATTTTTTCTTCTACAATAGATGCCGTATCAGATTTACAATATGTACTGGCGACAACAGCTCGCCACAGAGATCAAACAAAAAGAGTTTTTAATGCAGATTCAGGAGCAGAAATAGTTGCTCAAAAAATATCTAGCAACACCAAATGTGGTTATATGTTTGGTCCAGAACGAACAGGGTTAAGGAATGAAGATGTTTGCTTAGCAGATGCCATCATAAATGTTCCATTAAATCCAGCACATTGTTCACTCAATTTGTCTCAAGCAGTTTTGCTTATTGGCTATGAATTTTATAAGACACAAAACAATACAACAGAAAATAAATTTGTTACCAATCATACCACAATTGCAGACAAAGAAAAAGTGTTACTTTTTTGCAAACATATTGAAAATAAACTAGAGCAATTTGCCAATTATAAAGATGAACAGAAAAAAGAAAAATTAATAATAAATTTGCGTAACATATTTACCCGCTCAGAACTAACAGAGCAAGAAATCAATACCCTTTATGGTATAATCAACTACTTGAGTAAATCGCTATAAGTTGGAATTGGCTTGTCCAGCAAAAGGATTAAACTGCCCAACTCCTCCAAAATATTTACGGAAAAATCCAGGATCTTGTCCTTTAACTTCAGTTCTTTCTTGTGAAGGTGAAATATTTTTACCATCGTCTTTTGTTAATCGAGTAACCTCAACCACTTTATCGTTATTAAAACTAATTTTTAATATTCTACGGTTAACTTCTTTAGGTTCCATAAAAGCAACAGATTTTATATCAGAAGACATGTATAACCAAGTATTTTTATCAAAAGATGGTATGGAGGAGGGTGTGCCTAAAACCCGTAAAACATCATCTTTTGATGATCCGTTTTTAATTTGTACGATTCTTTCTTCGGTTGGCATATTACCATTATGAGTTACAAACCATTCCTCCTGTTTTGCTGCAGAACAAGAGCACAAAATAGCGCAATAAAAAAGACTTATAATGATTTTGCTTGTTGACATATTACCTTCCTTGCGATTATATCCATCTAATAGCTGAACTAATTAATTTCTATAACACAAGGAAAGAATTTATGCAAAATCTTTTTTCTTATCCACTAAAACTTGAGGACATGAGTGTGGCAACCCAAAAATACAATCTAAGAGCTACTCCAGATGAACTCAAATATATCGCAGAAATTATGCAGGTTCCTGCAATAAACAAGTTTGTAGCAGAAATAAATGTTCGTCTGCTAAAAAAAGAACATTTAGTACTAGTATTTGGTAATGTGGATGCAGATGTTGAGCAAATATCAGTTATTTCGCTGGAAAAATTTGTCCATCCATATCATGCTGATTTTGAGTTAAAATATAATACTAAAATGACACATAAGGATATCAAAGATATTGATTTTGATATTAATGATGAGATTTTAGATATTTTAAATAATGGTCAAATTGATTTAGCAGCCATATCAATGGAGCAATTAGCATTGGTTTTAGATGATTTTCCTCGCCAAGAAGGTGAGAAATTTGTGTTCGAATCAGAATTTGATGAAGAAACGTCTTTAGCCACAAATCCATTTTCAGTGCTTAAAAAATTAAAAAAATAATAAAAAGTCCTTGCAAAATATAAAAAATTTGCTAAAACGACAAAAGAATTTCACTTTGCAGGCATTTATTTAGTTGCTTTTTAAAACTAAATAGGCTACAAATGCCGATAATTAATTGGAATAACTTTAACTAGAGTATAAAAAAATGGCTACACCTAAGAAGAAAACATCTAAATCTCGTCGTGATATGCGTCGCTCACATGATGCATTAAAGGCAAATCCTTATATGGAATGCCCAAATTGTGGCGAATTAAAGAGACCTCACAACGTATGTCCAAAATGTGGTCAATACGATGGTCGTGAAGTAGTTGCTCAAAAAACTGCTGAATAATTTTTCATGAAATAGCCTATAATTAGGTCTATAAAACGGAGCGAACATTGACTGAAAATAAAATGGTCATATCTGTGGATGCAATGGGGGGAGATAACTCCCCTCGTGCCGTTATAGAGGGATTGGCTATTGCGGCTAAGAAACATTCAGATATTAAATTTATCGTTTTTGGTGATACAGCCAAAGTAAATCCTATTCTTCAACAATATCCCATCTTAGAAAAAGTTTGTGAATTGCGTCATTCATCTGAAATGGTTCACAATGAAGATAAGCCGTCTTCAGTGATTCGTAATCGCAATACTAGTATGTTTATGGCTATTGATGCGGTAAAAAAAGGCGAAGCACAAGCCGTAGTATCTGCTGGTAATACAGGCGCATTAATGGCAATTTCTAAGCTTAATTTAAAAACAATTACAAAAATTCATCGCCCCGCAATTGTCAGTATTATGCCCCATCGTTATGGACGCTATGTAATGCTCGATTTGGGGGCTAATACAGAGTGTGATGCTATTAATTTAGCTGAATTTGCTTTTATGGGTAATATATTGGCTAAAAGAGCTTTAGGAATTGCTAGACCAAAAGTTGCTTTGCTAAACATTGGTTCCGAGGAAATGAAAGGCAAAGATGAGATAAAGCAGGCGGCTCAAATAATAAAAAATTCAAAGTTAGATATAGATTTTATAGGTTATATAGAGCCTCATGAAATATCAAATGGTTTGGCTGATGTTATTGTGGCAGACGGCTTTACAGGTAATATAGCTTTAAAATCAATAGAAGGTACAGCAAAGCAAATTGCCAGAATGATTAAGGACTGTATTAAAGGATCTATTTTAGCTAAGCTTGGACTATTATTTATGCTTCCTGCGTTGATAAAATTGAAGAAAACTATGGACCCTCGCCAGTACAATGGAGCAATGTTTGTTGGACTCAATGGCTTGTCAGTTAAGAGTCATGGTGGAGCCGATGCTTATTCTTTTTCTTGTGCAGTAGATAATGCGGCTAAACTTGTTCGTCAAAATTTTGTTCCTACGATTCGTGAAGAAATTGAAAAAGTAGATTTTGACGAATTGCAAGCAGTGTTATACGATTTATACTAAATTTTTATAGTGTTACTTATAAAAAACGGATTCTGTTCAAAACAGAATCCGTTTTTTCTGTAATTATATTAATAATAGCAAAAAATTGTGGATTAGCTCTTGTTTTTGATTATAATTTATTATAAATTCTGGCAAACAAGGTTTACAAATAATATTAATAACATAATTTATCATGAAGGTGAGAAATGAAAACTATTACACGTTTAGACATCGCTGAAGCTATTTATGTAGAAGTTGGCTTATCTAGAAAAGACTCAAGTGAAATTTTAGATATGATTATAGATGAAATGGTTAAAGAGTTAAGCTTGGGTAATGATGTTAAGCTGTCTTCTTTTGGTACTTTTTCATTACGTGATAAAAAAGCTCGTGTAGGTCGTAACCCTAAAACAGGTGTAGAAGCTGAAATTTCTTCAAGAAGAGTTATTTCTTTCAAGCCATCTCAATTAATGCGCAAACATATTAACCAATAAAGATGGTATATATGCCTGTAAATAAAAGTAGATCCGCATTTAGAACTATTGCTGAACTTGCTGATGAGCTTGACATAGCTACTCATGTTCTTCGTTTTTGGGAAACCAAATTTGAACAAATAAAGCCAATGAAACGTTCTGGTGGTCGTCGTTATTATCGTCCAGATGATGTTGAGTTAATCAAGACTATAAAATATTATTTGTATGAAAAAAGATACACTATAGAGGGTGTACAAAAACTTTTTAAGGAAAAAGGTCTAAAAGCAATTATAGGTGAAGAAATCCAAAAGGACTTTTTTGAGGAAGCACCTCAATCTATTGAAGTTGACGATAAAACACGTAATATTTTAACCAATTTGCAAGAACAGCTTAATGATATTAAAATTGAATTACTCAAAATTTTAAATAACTAATAAATATCCCCGAATTTTTCGGGGATATTTATTAGTAAGTATGTGGTTAACTACTATTATATGTTTCTAAAATTATCAAAAAAAATGTAAGATACAAACCATCTGAAGAATATAAAGAGGTGTGTTAATGAAAAATAATTACCATGCTCAAACGGTAGCATCAGTCTTAAAAGAATTAAATGTTAATATTAAAAGAGGTCTTAGTGCAAAAGATGCACAGAATAGGCTAGAAAAATGTGGCTTAAATACGTTGACTCCACCAAAAGGAAAAAGTGCATGGTTACGGTTCTTTTTGCAAATTCATCAACCTCTTATTTATGTCTTAATTTTGTCTGCAACCATAGCTTTATGTTTAGGAGAATATGTTGAATCAGGTGTGATTTATGGTGTTGTTATTGGTAATGCTATAATGGGATTTGTTCAAGAAGACAAAGCTCTTAAGGCATTATCTTCTTTATCAAAGAACATTCCAATGATGACAACCGTTTTACGTGATGGGCAAAGTATGGTTGTTGCTTCTCAAGATATTGTGCCTGGGGATATAGTTTTGCTCCATTCTGGTGACAAAGTTCCCGCAGATATGCGTTTGTTAGAAGTGCACGATTTAAAAATTAACGAATCTGTACTTACAGGGGAATCTTTGCCTGTTGAAAAGCATACAGAAAAACTACCTGAAAAAACCTTACTTGGTGATAAAGTAAATATGGCTTTTGCTTCAACACTAGCAGTTTTTGGAAGTGCAACAGGGGTGGTAGTATCAACAGGTGATAATACTGAAATTGGCAAAATATCACAAATGATAGCTGCCGCAGAAGATATAAAAACACCTTTAACCGAAAAAGTTGAAATATTTAGTTCCAAATTACTTTGGCTGATAGTTTTTCTTTCTGTATTAGCTTTTGGAGTAGGTGTATACAAAGGGTTACCTATAGTTGATACCTTTATGGCTGGTGTTGCAATGGCTGTTGCTGCTATTCCTGAGGGATTGCCAGCAGCAATGACAATTATTTTGGCTATCGGTGTTAATAGAATGTTGAAACATAAGGCCATTATACGCAAACTTCCAGCGGTAGAAACACTAGGTAGCTCAACTGTAATTTGTTCAGATAAAACTGGAACTTTAACAGAAAACAAAATGACGGTTCAAAACGTATTTTGCGGTGGTACTAATTATGAAGTCTCTGGTTCAGGATATCAACTAGAGGGAGCTTTTGTTCCAGAAGAGCCAGCTAACAAAGTGCTTGCCACTTGCCTAAAAACAGGTGTTTTATGTAACAATGCAAATCTTTGGGATAATTCAGGAGCTTTTAGCCCATCGGGAGATCCGACTGAAATTGCTTTATTAGTATCAGCATTAAAATATGGTATTACATCTTCTCAGCTTCGTGAAAAAGTATGTTGTGTTGACACGATTCCTTTTGAGGCTGTTTATCAATATATGGCTTGTTTATATGATGATAAAGCTGTCTATATGAAGGGATCTATTGAGGCGGTGTTGCCCCTTTGCAAAAAACAAATGACAAAAGACGGAACTTTGCAAGATTTAGATAAAAAAGAAATACAAAAGCAGGCTGATATTTATGCTAAGCAAGGATTACGAGTACTTTGTTTTTGTATTAAGCCTGATTTTAAAGAAAAAACATTGCAGCATAATGACGTTAAATCCGATATGATTTTTGTCGGTTTGCAAGCAATGATAGATCCTGCTCGTCCTGAGGCAATTAAAGCTATTGCAACATGTCATACAGCAGGTATTAGTGTTAAAATGATTACAGGGGATCATCTGCTAACAGCTGTAGCTATTGCTCAAAAAATGGGTTTTACCAAAGATGGAACAGAACCTAAGGCTATCAATGGTAAAGAATTAAGTAATATGAGTGATAAAGAATTACTTAAAATAGCTCCAGATACAGATGTTTTTGCCCGAGTATCACCTGAAGACAAACTGCGTTTAGTTAAAGCACTACAAAGCAAAGGTAATATTGTTGCGATGACTGGCGACGGTGTCAACGATGCTCCCGCTCTAAAACAAGCCAATATTGGTATTGCCATGGGGGAAAATGGTACAGATGTCGCTAAAGAAGCATCTGATGTAGTATTGCTTGATGATAATTTTGCATCCATCGAAAAAGCCATACGTGAAGGGCGAGGTGTGCTAGATAATTTAATTAAGTTTATTTTATGGACATTACCTATAAGCTTTGCCGAAGCATTTGTTGTAATGCTTGCTATTTTCTTTGGTTGGAAGCTACCTATTACGCCAGTTCAAATTTTATGGATTAATATGGTTACAACTATTTTATTAGGAGCGATGTTCTCTTTTGAACCCATTGAAAAAGGTATTATGAAAAGAGCTCCTCGTCAACCACAGGCCCCATTATTATCTAAATCAGTTGTTATTAGAATGGTAAGTGTTTGCTCTATTATGACATTGCTTGTTTTTGTTGTTTTCAATGCAATGATGAACGAAGGATATTCTTTGTCGCAAGCTCAGACTACGGTTGTCAATTTATTAGTTATGTTAGGAATAGTTAATATGTTTGCTTGCAAAAGCGTTACAAAAAGCACCATAATTTCAGGATTGTTCAACAATAAATGGATGTTGTGGGGTGCGTTAGGCATGATATTGTTGCAAATATTGTTTACTTATACTTCCATTTTCAATTTCTGTTTCAAAACATCATTTATTGGTTTATCAGCATGGTATGCGATAGGAATATCATGTTTACTAATGCTTTTGTGGATAGAAATTGAAAAAACAATTTTACGTTTAACTAGGAAGTAAAAATTATTTTTCCATAATATAGTTTTTTAAGATCAGTAATTTAAGGTTGATAACTCTAAAAAATAAGCTCTTATTGATCAAGATAAGCGTTCTTTTTTAGATTAATAATTATTAAGTACAAAATAAATCTCTTTTTCATTGATGATGTTTGAAATTTTATTGCGCATAACAAACATTATTTTTGATTATAGAGTTGAGATTTGGGGTTGACTGATCATCATTCTGAGACCAAGAGCAGTTTATTGAGTTGTACTAAAATACCTTAGTGCCAAAGATATTTTCAAATTACATTTTTACTATAATACGCTTAAGTGCTTCACTAAAAACGAAGGAACGTGGATCATTTATGGGTAGTTATCAAGTGTTATTTCAGGATATTGGAGGTGTCCAAAGAAGACCGCGAACGCTAGGAATATTTCCGAATAGATGCCTATTGGATTTGGCATTGTGCACTGGTAAAAAATCTTTGATCAAGGGGTTTTTTAGAAGACAAGAGAAAACTAACCGCCTTCCGTTGTATGGAAAGGCGGTTTCGCATTTTTTACAAACATAATCTCAATAATCTAAAACAAGCCCATAAAAACAAAAATATTCTTAAGTTCGAAACCTCTTGCTCAAAATCAGTTTTTAAGGATTTTAGTTTCGAACTGTGTTTTAGACAACAAAAAGCTAGGATTTCCTTATCTGAGCCGTTTAATTTACTCTTAAAAAATCCTAGCTGTCTGATATGGTCGGTTTGAGCCCCTCTAAATTGTAAAAAAATACCTTGTTTTTAATAAAGTAATTTTTTTATTATTTTACAAAGTGTTATTCTAACGTTGGCGAACCTTCTCATCCACGCTGGTGAGGTTGAGTAGATTTGAACTGTCTGTATCAAGATAAAAATAAATCTATTTCAATACGTTATACCAAGTTGTCGCTTTTTATCATTTTTTTGTGCTTGGTATACTTTTGAGGCAAATTTACATTTTTACAGCAGCAAAAAAGTGTTCTCCAATTAAATGTTGCCAACTTGCTATCAGAGAAAAATTATTATTAACTTCTTGAAAAATATAATTAAATTATTTCAGGTAAAAAAATAACATAGAAGGTATACACTTTCTATGTTATATTTTGGTCGAGCATAATTAGCAAGTTTCTGGCCGAAAATCTGGAATATTATACTGATTTGAAGAGAAAAATAAGAAGATTTCAAAAATTGTATTATGGTAGCGGTAATAATGATGAGGAGGAGAAGCTAAGCTGCTGAATCATAATTGTATAGATTATAACTACATTAAAATCTGTTTTATCAAGATAATAAAAAAATAATTGACATATGCTTTTTTATTTAATAAAATAAAAGTGTTCGGGTGCTTGAGGGCAATAGGCACGGATATTATAGACTTGGCCAGTCATCTACAAAAAAAGATATTAGGGGGAAATCCCGCAAGTTGATGATTTGGCCTTTCGAAAGAGAGGTTTTTTTATGTTTAAATATCAACATGGTTTTTGTATCGTTCGCTGTCAACCTTTTCATATCGGTCATGACAGACTAATCAAAAAGATGATGGAAGAATGTGCTTATGGCACAGTTTTGATTGCAGCTGCACAAGAAAGCGGAACAGAGAAAAATCCTCTACCTTATTTTACTCGTAAAAAAATGGTGCAAAACGTTTGGCGCAAAAGCGATGCTTATGAACGTTTAAGAATTGCCGGCGTTAAAGACGTAAATAATGTGCCATGGAATGTACACGTATTGGAAACAATCAAAAAAGAACAACCTGACAAGCCGGCTCCTGACGTAATTTATGTGGGAGATGAGCGTGAATATTTGTTCTTCAAAAATGATGTGGCAAACGTTGAAATTTGCTCTCGTACTACACAAAACTTCCCGTTTTTATCGGGTAATATGGTACGAGACATGATAGCCTTAAAAGATGTAAGGTATAAAGAATTTGTTCATCCTGAGAATATAGAGCTTATTGAAAAAAGCTTCTATGAGGATGAAAAAAACTAGAAGAAACACAGCCGTTTCTTCGCATGATTTGGGTCTTGTAGGGACAGTCGAGACAAATCATTAATTAGTAACCTACTGTCGAGGAGAAAAAACATGAATAAATTTAATCATGACACTCGTTGTGTCGGAACATCAGCTTTTGGTATCAGAATGCCTATTATCAAAGAGGGCGATAATATCAGTAACATAATATCTGATACAATTATTGAAGCTACCAAAGCAAAATACCAACCCCTAGCAACAAACAATGGTGATATTATCGGAATTACCGAATCATTTTTGGCTCGTGCTCAGGGAAACTACATAACATTAGATGATATTGCTCAAGATATTGCTCAAAAATTTCCGACAGGTGATGTCGCTGTAGCATTTCCGATACTTTCTCGCAATCGCTTTGCCAAGATTCTAGAAGGCATTGCCAAAGGTGTAAAAGGCAAGGTATATGTCTGCTTGTCTTATCCGGTAGACGAGGTCGGCAATGCTATTATGGATGAAGATGCATTGTTTAACTCTGATCTAAATCCTTATACCGATATTTTAACCAAGCAAGATTTTCGCAACAAATTCGGTATTTTTCATCACCCAATTACCGGCTCCGACCACATTCAAATGTATGAAGATATCAATTCTAACATCGAGGTTATATTGTTGAACAACCCCAAAGACATCTTAAAATTTACCAATCAGGTTATTGTTTCAAGTATTCATATTCGTCAACGTCAAAAACAAATTTTGACCAAAGCCGGAGCTGTTGCTTATACTTTAGATGAAATTTGTAACACTCCGAGCCAAAGCCGTGGTTGGAGTGAATATGGCGTGTTAGGCTCAAACTATTCTGATAAAAATCGCTTAAAATTGTTCCCTAGAAATTCTATGGAATTTTGCCAGGATCTTCAAGGTTTACTAAAGAAAAAAACAGGTAAGCATATTGAAGTTATGATATATGGCGACGGTGGTTTCAAATGTCCTAAAACCAAGATTTGGGAACTTGCCGATCCTGTTGTATCTCCGGGTTATACCAAAGGTTTGGAAGGAATGCCAAACGAAATAAAAATCAAGGCTGTTGCCGATAATAATAAAACAAACCCTGAAGAAGCTATTAAAAAAGCTATCAATGACAAAAACAAGAGTGAAGGCTTCTATTCTATCGGAACAACACCTCGCCAGATTACCGATTTGCTCGGTTCTCTTTGCGATTTGACAACCGGTTCGGGTGAAAAAGGTACACCTGTTGTTTATATCAAAGGCTATTTTGATAACTATTTAACAGCTGCTCCTAAAGACTAAGGAATGTGAATATGAGTTTAGATTTAATGAAGAGACTTGCTAAAATCTCATACACCATCCGTCACAAAAAGGCTTTTTTGCAAATAGAAAAACAGCTTAGAGGTAAAAATACTTTGCGCGGATATTTGCATGATATTGATAAGCCGTTTTTATACTTGGCCTTATGGATAAAGTACGAGGATATTCAAAAGATTCATCGAAAGAATAATAAGCATCATGTCAGAAACGATTTGGTAAAAAACAAAGATGATTTGATAGATACGATTATCGACTGGGAATGTGCCAGAATTACCAAGCCTGACAAACCGCTTAATGCTTATGAAACTCTGTTGAAGTTTTATCCGGATAAAAAAGATGAGTTTTTGCCTATTATCAGAAAGCTTTTACCCCATCAGATAAAAGCAGCCTGTATCAAAGAAAAATACAGAGTACTGAGCGAACGTTTGCGTTATAATAGCCAAACTCCTAGACAAACTCATCTGTCAAAAGCTCCTTTTGTCCACAACTTTAAGCCAGTAATGGAGAGGTAATCAATGTTGACTTTAGAAATAAATGCAACAATCTTCGGGTTATTGCAAGGGGTGCTCGTGCTCTTAAACAAACGAAGTAATTGGATATTTTATGTTGCGCAGATTATTTGCTTGCTTGGTTTTTCTTATGCAAACAAGCTCTATGGCGATGTTTTGAGCAACAGTATCTATCTTGTTTTAGGTATTATCGGATGGATTTTGTGGAAGAATGAGGATAAGGCATTGATAAGTATATGCTCGAACAAGGAAAGAGTAATTTATGCCTCAATTATAGCATTGGGTTCGATAGTCCTCTTTACCTTGCTTAGTCAAACCCAAGATCCCTTGCCACTTATCGATTCTTTTACAACCGTATCATCTTTTGTTGCAACCTATTATATGGTCAGAAAGAAGCTGGATACATGGGTAATATGGTTTGTAAACGATATCTGCTACGTCGTTCAATATAGCATGTTGGAAAATCAAGCATTTTATCTGATGGGGCTAAACATTGTTTGGACTGTAATGGCTGTTATTTCATTTTTCAATTGGCTGAAAATTATGAAAGGATATGCAAAATGAAAAAAATATATTTTGCCGGCAAATTTAACAAAATTAAAGAGCCAGAAATATCATTGGAAAAATCTTTGGTAAATGATTTCCGTTCGCAATTATTAGGTAGTTCAAAATTACTGACACATTATCAGGATAATTTGATTGTAAACAACAAATTTCAATATGTAGGACCGTTTTATTGCGAGCAGGCTTCAAACGGCAACTTTACTTCAACCGATTGCAATGAAGTATTAAACGCCGAATATAATTCTATCTTACAAAGCAATGTTTTCGTAGTAGTTTTAGGTGAAAGTTTTTCGGTAGGTTCGGTTGTAGAACTTTGCTGGGCGCTAAATTCAAACAAAAAAATAATTCTTCTTTATCAGGAAGAAGCTTCCGACTACACCATAAAATCGGAATATTGGTTTGCTATTGCCGATGCTATTAAGCGAAGCAACAACATAATTATTCGCAAATATAAAAATTATTCTGAAATAGTATCTTTAATCAATCAAGGCATAGAGGAGTTAAATTAACATGAAATACAAAGAATTTGAACTGATTTTATCATCATTTAAGTGCAACAAAAACTGTCCTTATTGTACTGCCAAAATAACCAAATGGCCGGCAGTTGATGACAAGGTTGACGAGCTTAAAAACAAGTTTAGCTACTTAAAAGATAAGGGTATAAATTTCAGATATTTTATTTTTTGCGGAAACGGCGAGCCCTCGCTACACAACATCGACACGATAGACAAAGTTGTTAAAGCAACACGCGAAGTAAATATCTTTGATGAAAGGCGTTTTCAATCTTCTGGCAATATCTTTTTTGAAAAAGAAAAGCTCGATTTAATAAAAGATAATTTTATTGTCGAGATTACCCGAGTTGACTTTGACAGTGCCAAAGATATGAAAATTTTGGGATATAATCAAGACTATATCAATTCACCATTGTTTGCACAAGTAAATGTAAGGCTTAATTATGTAATGATGAAAAACAAAAGCTTTGATGAATATTTGACCGAAATAAAAAAATACATCGATACATATCCCAATATCAAAACCGTAAGTCTTAAAACTCTAAACTTAAATACACTTAACGGCAAAATCGATAATCCTTATTCCAAATGGATTATTGAAAATGCCTTAACCAAGGACGATGCCAAAAATGTAATCGACTTTATGAGTAAGCATGCCAATGTTATCCATCAAGATAACGAATTTTTTGACAGAATAGAGTGGATATATAAAGGTGTGCCGGTAACCTTTTACATCAAAAAACTTTCATACGGCGTATCCAACGTCGTCTGTTATGGTGGAGAACTCGTCGATTATCACTTAAACAAATTAGACATTTAGTCAGACATCTATTTAAAATAAAAGGAGAATTCAAATGGTAAAAAGATTACTTTTTAGCCTTATGCTACTGCTTTGCGTAAATCATGCAAATGCGTCAGACGGTTTCAAGGAAGATATTGAAAATAAATATAATATAAAATTCGGAGTTGAAGGTACATATACATTGCAAAGTATAAAGTCGCAAGATGTATCTCGAGTATTTGTAACACCGTATGTCAGGAAAATTATTTCTGATAACAGCCTAGGAAAAACAGCTCTGGATTTTTCCATGAACATTGTAAGGTTTAATAACAAAACCCCCGTTGATGTGGCCACACAACAAGGAATTGCCACCTTGTTTAACAGCTATGATACGGATTATAACGAGCTATATGAGTTATATTTGTCTTATACTTTGCCGAATAATATGATGACTTTGGGTTTGGGACAAATTCCTGTATCAAAATTTGACAGTCCCATTGCCAGCGATTTGCAACGTTTCTATTTTCTAAATTCGGCATTGGCTCAAAACACGACGTTTACTTACCCGACTACCGGAATAGGAGCTTTTTCGCAATTTAATTTAGACAAAGATATTACATTAAGTTTGGGCGCAATTGACGCATCCAATCCTTTGGCTAACGGCATACATGTTAAAAATCTAAGTAAGTTTTCGTCTTTTGCCTCAATAAATTATACGCCGAAATTCTATGATAAATATCAAGCCTCATACAGTTTGCTGTTATATGACAAGCCAAAAGTCGAAAAAGCAGATTTTCAAAGTCAAGGATGGTCACTGTACTTGGCTCAAGACATCAGCGATAAACACAGTTTGTTTTTAAGGATTAACGGAGCAAGTAGCGACTATCCGGTTATAAGTAAGTCATATTCTTTCGGTGTTTTGTTTGATAACCCTTTTAATCGTTCGCAAAACGATCAATTAGGATTGGCATATTCGATTAACCGAGTAAATGAAGATGCTACGGAAGACGAGGTTTATGATAAATATGAGCATATAATCGAAACGTATTATGATTATAAAATAAATGATAACATCTCTCTTCAACCAGATTTGCAAGTTTACCTAAATCAAAGCTTTAAGGAAGACAGCAAACCCGAAGCCGTTATTTCCTTAAGTCTTGGTTTAAGTTTATAGTACTTGGGTAACTATAAGTTATTCCTTTCTTAATAAAACCATGACAAAATCAAATACAAATGAGATAAGGAAGTTCGAAACCTCTTGCTCAAAATCAGTTTTTAAGGATTTTAGTTTCGAACTGTATTTTAGATAACAAAAAAGCTAGGATTTCCTTATCTGAGCCGTTTAATTTACTCTTAAAAAATCCTAGCTGTCTGATATGGTCGAGCATAATAGCCACGTTTTGAGCTGAAAATTATGAAGAATACAAGGAATTGGCCTATAAAATAGCTGATTTTCAATCCATGAAACATTTTATCTTTCATAAAAGCCACGATCAGAAACATTAACAACATTTCTTGCATTCATCATTTTACGCACACGAGCACAAACAATATCCCTAGGTTCTGGAATATCAGATAGTCCTCTCAGTCTATCTATTCTATCAACCTGATATGCCTCTACAATGAGTTGTTCAGCCAATCGATCCGCAGAATCGACTAAAAGATCTTGATCCTCTTTATGTTGTTGATCAATATTTGAAAAAGGAAGCTGAGAAACACCATGATTTGAATAATACCTATCTGTACCTTTTATCAATGAACGCATATCCTCACCATCGCACGCAAATTCCGCAAATAAGGATGTAAAAGTAGCACAATCATTTCTATTTTCCGATATAGGGTATCTATTATAATCTATATTAACAACGCCATTATCCCGTAAATCTTGAATAATCTTTGCTTTTGTATCCGCATATGACGCACCACCCATTTGATCAATAATTGTTGCTTTATACCCTACTCTGTCCTTTTCCAAAGCTACACCAATATTATGTCCTGGCTTGCCTTCTTCCTGACATCCTATCGGAATAAATATCTTATCAAAATCCTTATCCGTATGACTAATAGCATTAAGAGTATTCTTAAACAAATCATAATGAGCTCGACTTGGAGATAAAGCTTCATCTCCATACACATTTATTGCTGAAGTCAATAATGTGGAACTATGTTGTCCTGCTAATTCGCAATTTAATCTAGGAATATTTCCATTAACATATGCAGGATCAAAAAAACAACATCTTCCTTGTAATGCTTTCTCTCTATTAAGGTAGGCTAGAGCTAAATTTTCCATACCTTGCCCATACTCATCTCTATCCATAGATATAAAATCAGCTAAAACATCTAACTGATCTGATTTATTCATATCTGTAGAAATTATTGGTAAACGCATTTTAAGTATCTCCTATGGTATATAGCCTAATAATATCACAGTCTTAGTCAAATAACAAGGTATAATTAGTGCAAACTCTTTGAAAATCCTGAATTTTAATATCAAACTTGACTGGACTGACATCACTTTACTTCATCACTGCATCGTCGCAAGAGCTGCGATACAGGCAAATGACACCAAAGACATTGCAGAAATGATAGTAGAGTTGGCTGGAAATGGACTAAAGATTTTTGAGAGTTCGAAACCTCTTGCTAAAAATCAGTTTTTAAGGCTTTTAGTTTCGAACTGTATTTTAGATAACAAAAAAGCTAGGATTTCCTTATCTGAGACGTTTAATTTGCTCTTAAAAATCCTAGCTGTCTGATGTGGTCGGGACGACTGGATTCGAACCAGCGACTTCTTGCACCCCATGCAAGCGCTCTACCAGGCTGAACTACGTCCCGAAAGCGAACATACTTTTATCACAATAAAATTTTTATGCAATAGCTTTTTCAACAATTGTATAATTACAAACAATAATTATATTATCTTCATATAAGGAGATAAATATGTTACAAATTACAGATTTTTACCAAAAACGTCGGTCAATATATGCTCTTGGTTCATCAATTTCACTATCTGACGATCAATTAGAAAAACTTATTGGTGAATGTATAAAACAAGCCCCAAGTGCATTTAATTCTCAAAGTGGAAGAGTGGCTTTATTATTAGGTAATGAACATCAAAAACTTTGGCAAATTGTTCTAGATACATTATCCCAAATCACACCTCCAGAACGGTTTAATACAACCAAAATAAAAATATCATCTTTTTCTGCTGCTTATGGTACAATTTTATTTTTTGAAGATGATGATGTAATACAAAAATTACAAACAGATTTTCCTTTATATAAAGATGCTTTTCCATCTTTTTCTTGCCAGTCATCGGGAATGCTTCAATATATGGTGTGGACCGCACTAGCTGCTAAAAACATAGGGGCGTCATTACAACATTATAATCCATTGATAGATAATGAGGTAAAAAAAACATGGCAAATACCTTCATCATGGCGTCTAATAAGCCAAATGCCTTTCGGCAAAATAGAAGCGATAGCCGATGAAAAAGATTTTGAACCACTGACAAATCGTTTTAAGATATTTACATAGAAATTGTAACGATAAAAATATCATCAACTGATTGATAAGTAACACTACACTTATGTAACGAAGCTATTTTTTCAACAATAGATAATCCTAAACCGCTACCATTAATTTTTTGCCCAGCAGGACGAAAAAAGCGTTCGCCTAAGCGTGCGATATATTTTTCCTCAACACTTGTTTTATTGTTGCTGATTTGTATTTTATTTTCTTCAATATCAATGTTTATATCAGCACCTACGTTACTATAGCGTATAGCATTGTCCAATAAGTTGCGTAGTAACAAGCTCCACAAAAAACTTCGTCCATGTTTAAGTGCAAAATTTTTTTTGAAGTTAGTTTTAATTTTTATGTTTTTATTATTTGCCGTATCAAATTGTTCATTAACCGCTTTAGAAAATATATTTTTCCAATCCAAGAGGTCATCAAAATCTCCGTGCGTTTGTGTGTCAACTTTTGATAATGCCAACATTTGTTCAACCAAATGACTAGATCGTTCTAATCCTTCACGAAGATTCTTTAAAGCTTTTTGTTGTGTTTTTTTATCATCAGATGCCAACTCCACCACATCAAGTTGAACATTTAGAGCTGTTAAAGGACTTCTAAGCTCATGAGCTGCATCAGCAATAAAACACCTTTCTTTTTCAATCATTTTTGTGATTTTAAGTAAAAGAGCATTCATTGCTTCTAACAAGGGAACAATTTCCTTCGGAGCTTTTCTATATTCCATTGGACACAAATTATCAGTATCACGATCTTGTAAGTCTTTGGTTATTTTTTGCAAGGGTTTAAATTCTTGATGTATTAAAAATACACATGCTATTACCAAAACTATTAGCCCATATCCCCAAGGAATATAAGCCTCTTCAACCATCTCAAGAGCTGCTTCGTTGCGGTAATCAACCTCTTGTCCTATTGCAATACGATATCTATTATCAATACTATTGGTCCATACTACACGCCATTTTTTTTGTTTTTTTCCGATATATTGTTCTGCAAATCCATTAGTGTTGTTATCATAGGTAAAAATACGTCCATTTTTATTATCATGAAAAATCAACTTTCCTGTTTTATCAAAAACAGCCAGCCCTAAAGCTTCATCATCTTCTTCACCTTCATCATCCAATGTATTTATAATTTTATTAACACTATTTTGAGTTTTAGATGTGATATTACTCCAATCTACAGTTGCAAGTTGCCTAGCTAAAACAAGCTGATATGTATCAAAAAATTCATCAAATTGTTCGCGTCCTTCATTCCACGCCAAAACCGCCGATGCCAGCCAAGCCAACACAGCCATACATAAAAAAGATAAAATTAATCTCAATTTTAAACTCATTTTACGAACTTTCTAATATATAGCCAATTTTATTAACGGTTTTAATGATGTTTTTACCTAGCTTTTTGCGTAAATAATGAACGTGTACTTCGACAGCATTACTAGTAACTTCAGCATCCCACGAATAAAGCTTATTCTCTATTACCTCTTTAGTTAGTACCTTATTTTGATTCATTAAAAATAATTCTAAGATACGCAATTCTTTAGGTGATAGAGAAATGTTTTTGTCGTTTTTCGTAACAGTTTTAGTATCTGGGTAATATTTAATATCAGCTACAGCAATAATTGGTTCAATTCTGTTATTGCTACGTCGAATTAGTGCTTTAATTCTTGCCGCAACTTCAGCTAAAGCAAAAGGTTTAGCCAAATAGTCATCAGCACCATTTTCTAAACCTAAAACTCTTTGATCAACATCGCCTCTTGCTGTCAAAATCAAAACAGGCTCGTTTCTTTTATTTAAACGCCATTCTTTCAAAATAGATAAACCATCTCGATTGGGAAGTCCCAAATCAAGAATAACGGCATCGTAAGGAGCTTGAAAAAGGGCTTCAAAAACATCATCACCGTCTTGAAACCAATCTACAGTAAAACCCATTTTTTGGAGCCCAATATTCAAACCATCTCCGATTAGTCTGTCATCTTCTGCAACAAGAATACGCATATCTAATCACTTTACTAAAAATGTTTATTTTTTTGTTACACTGTCAACATCAATTTCAAAATTCATTAAGTCTTTATCAACTTCACCTCTGATTTCGACAATGTCTTTTTCATTAACATTAACACCGCGCCAATCTTCATTATCTATTTCTATAGTAACTGACCCTGTTGCATCAGTAAACAAATATTTTTCAGCACCTAAATTTTTTTCAATTTTTCCTTCTAGTACAACTGGTGCATCATCTCCTAATTTTAATGCCTCAGCAACACTAATTTTTGCAATAGATGGTCCATTAAAACCACCCATAGGTTGTTGCGCCATAACATTACCAACCAAACCTAGCATTAAAGCAAAACTAGAAATAGCAATTGTTTTTTTCATTGTTTTTCTCCTAATTAAAAAGATTATTATTTCCTTACATCTATATTTCTACATCTTAAACTTAAGGTTTGCTTAAGGCAAAAAATTAAAACTATAAAAAATGACGACTCTTTATAGCCGTCATTTTTTTGTAGTTTGTTGTAACATCACCTATGTAATAAAGTACAGTTTCACTTTCAATATTTTCTAATTATTTGTTTAATAACGATTCTAAAATTTTTCTATAAAATGGTTTCGATTTTTCAGCCATTATTTGAACTATTTTTTTTGCTTCACTATTAATCATGTTGCATGCCGATACGATTCCTTTATCGTCAGGAGATGCAATATTACGCAAATCATTGTACAAATTATCATGAATTTCTTTGCGATCGTTTTCATTAAGAAAAACTAACGTAGCAGCATTAATATCAAGTTTATCTTTAGCCAATAATTGATTGAGCATACTAAGCTCTTCACTCAATATTTTAGAAAATTCTTTCGAGTAATTATCTATTAAAACGCCATTATCTTTACATACGTTATAATAACCATAAAGATTACGATAAGTATCACCAATTAGTTGCCCTACAGATACTTGTTCTTCGTTAGAAAGAGATGATAAATAAGCTAATAATTCTTCTTTATCTGATGTTTTATCTATTTTAAGGTTGATACCAAAAGTTATCAAAACCATAGCTACAACAAGTATTATAGTGCCAACAATAATCTTTGATTTACTAATGCCAATCTTTTTAGAACTATTTTCGTTGTTATATTTTGTCATTTTGTATTTTCCTTAGTCACATTTTTTCTAAACCATGTTTTTCCATGCTGTCTAAGAAAGCCTCTTTTTTTACCCTTTTTTCTAGTTTTGTTTTCATTATTTTTTTTAGTATCACGAAGTCTTTGCAAAGACGGTTTTTTGTCTTTAATTTTCAAAGTACCTTCCTTTAATTGTTCTTCAATTTTTAATATGTCCATAAATTTCGATTTGCGAGGTTTCGTCTTGTTTTCTTTTGTTTTATCTACTGAAAAACCAAAAGCTCCTAAATCACGACCAAGCGTATAATAGCGACCATGTGCAAAAGCCAAAAGACCTGCTTTTTCAATTGCAAGGCGTCCATCTTCTTCAATATATTTATCATCGATATTTACATTAACAATTTCAGCCATAAACATATCGTGAGTACCAAATTTTTTGATCTCTGTTACTCGACATTCAAGAGAAACAGGGGCTGACTTCAATATTGGAGAGCTTACTACAAAAGCTTTTTCAATTTCCAACCCTATTTCTTTAAATTTATCAACGTTTTTACCAGACCTAACCCCACAAAAATCACAAGCCCTAGCTAATGGAAGATTGGTAATGTTAATAACAAATTCTTTGGTTTCACTAATAATAGCATGTGAAAATCGGCTAGGACGAACAGATATATAAGTCATCGGAGGTTCAGAATTTATAATTCCCGTCCAAGCAATTGTTAAAACATTAGCTTTATCCATTGTTCCGCAAGTAACCATCACAGGCGGAACGGGAAAAAGCATTGTCCCTGGTTTCCACGATATTTTAGCCATATCCAACCTCGTTATGCATTACCAAAAGGATTTATATTTGCTTCATCTTGAGTAGCTCGTAAATCAAACAAAGATAAAAATGTTGTTGAAACATAAATAGATGAATAAGTTCCAACAATTACTCCCCAAAATATTGTAAAAGCAAAACTACGCAAT
Source organism: Alphaproteobacteria bacterium (assembly GCA_045537965.1). Lineage (GTDB taxonomy): Bacteria > Pseudomonadota > Alphaproteobacteria > RF32 > CAG-239 > CAZU01. Next base: position 74,048 of record JAZSQL010000050.1, on the reverse strand, counting down.
GTCTCACCACCCCAAATAAGTAAAGCTAGGGCTGCAAACATTGTTGTCAATCCTGTTAAAAACGTACGCGATAAAATATCATTTATACTTTTATTTAACAAATCAGTTTGATCCATTTTCTTAAACTTACGTAAGTTTTCGCGAATTCTATCATATGTAACAACAGTATCATTAACAGAATAACCTGCTAAAGTTAGAATAGCAGCTACTGTTGTCAAACTAAAATCTAAACCAAAAAATGACAACAAACCTAATGTTATAACAAGATCATGAACTAAACCAATAATCGCACCTAAAGCAAATTGCCACTCAAATCTAAACCAAACATAAAGAGTAATAGCAATAACCGCAATGATTGAAGCTATAATACCATCTTTTTTTAGTTCTCCACCAACTTGAGGACCAACTAAATCAATTCGTCGATATTCATACGTTTTGCCAAGAGTCTCTTTTATTTGATTGATTACATTCATTTGAGCTTTTTCATCTAAATCAGCAGCTTGAGCTCGTATTACTATTTCAGTTCCATCTTCTCCCATAGACTGAAGATTTAGATCATCAATGGCTAACTTATTTAATGACGTACGAATTTCATCAACATCAATAACCTTTGGAGACTTAATTTCCATTAAGATACCTCCTGAAAAGTCAATACCAAAATTAAATCCTTTAATTGCAATACAAGCAATTGATAAAGCCAAAAGAATAGCCGAAACAGCATAAGTGATATTTTTTGACTTCATAAAATTTATATTAGTGTCTTTGGTAACCCAACTAAAAATTTTCATCATAGTTTTATATCCTCATTCTTTTTCAACAGTTCTTAAATTGGTAATTTGGTTGGTTTATATTTATTCAACCATGCAGTAATAATTAACCTAGTTATCGTAACCGAGGTAAACATCGAAGTTGCAATACCAATAGCTAATGTAACAGCAAAACCACGAACAGGACCTGTGCCAAAATAAAACAGTACAATAGCTGCAACTAAAGTAGTTAAATTAGAGTCAACAATTGTTGTCCATGCTTCAGTAAATCCAGCTTCTGCAGCATCTCTAGTTGAACGTCCATGCTTAACTTCTTCACGCATTCTCTCAAAAATTAATACATTTGCATCAACAGCCATACCTATCGTAAGGATAATACCTGCAATCCCTGGAAGTGTTAGTGTTGCCCCCATTGCACTTAATATACCCAACATCAACAAAAGGTTGGTAAACACAGCAATAGTTGTAAATATACCAAACAGACCATAAGCTGCAAGCATAAACATAACAACAAAAGCTAATCCTATAACAGAAGCTATAACACCAGCTTTAATCGAATCTGCCCCAAGACCAGCACCGACAGTACGCTCTTCTAAAACTTCTAAAGGAGCAGGCAAAGCACCAGAACGTAACAACAAAGCTAAATCATTAGCAGACTTTACGGTAAAGTTTCCTGTAATAACCCCAGATCCTCCCATGATTGCGCTTTGAATAACAGGAGCAGAAATTACTTCATTATCTAAAACTATAGCCAGACGTTCGCCAATATTATCTCTAGTTACTTCTCCAAATTTTTTACCACCAAGTGTATTAAACTTAAAAGACACTACAGCTTGTCCTTCTTGAAATGAAGGTTGAGCATCTATTAAATTTTCACCGCCAACAACAGGTTTGCGTGTAATTACATATGTTTCTCCCATTTCTCCATAAGCAAGTTTATACTTGGCAGCGAGTTTTCCTCTCTTAGCATCGCTTGCTCTAGCTGTACTATCAACCAAGTGAAAAGACATTTTAGCAGTCTTTCCCAACAATGTTTTAACATATTCAGGATTCTGCAAGCCAGGTAGTTGAACAACTATACGATTAGCTCCTTGCGATTGAATAACAGGCTCTTTTGTTCCTAGTTCATCAATTCGGCGGCGTACAATCTCAATCGATTGGTCAACAATTTTAGCCTTTAGTTGCCCAAGAGCAATATCACTATAAGCAACAATCAAAGAACCATCATCAACTTCTACCACTTCAATTCCATCATCAATTTTACGGAACATATTTATAGCTTTTGCTCTGGCTCCAGCATTTTCTATTATAACATTAACACCTTTTTCATTAGAAGTTAAGGTTTTATAACGGATTTTACTTTCGCGCAAAGCTTGACGTACAGAGTCTTCAATTGATGACATTCTTTCTTTTAATACTTCATCCATCTTAACTTCTAACAAAAGGTTTGACCCTCCTTGCAAGTCAAGACCTAAATTTACAGGTTGCCACCATTTTGGAAGGACATCTTTATTATTGAGCATATTTGGAATAGCAAAAAACACGCCAACCAAACATATTGCAATGATAGTTATAACTCTTGATTTTGATAGTTTATACATTTTACATTCCAAATTAGAAAATTATTTTTTTGTTTTTTTATTACTATTTGCCGCTTTAACTTCTTCTAATACAACATCGCGTATAGTTGAACGTGCGACTTTAACAGTAACACCACTAGCAATTTCAGCTTGTAATTCATCTTTGGTATTGTCAACGCTAACAACTTTAGCATAAATACCTCCGCCTGTAATAATATTATCACCACGTTTTATAGCATTAAGTTTTGCCTCATGTTCTTTAAGACGTTTTTGCTGTGGGCGAATAAGTAAAAAGTAAAAAATTGCAAAAATAAGCAACAGTTGAACAATCATTCCAGTAAAAGATCCACTAGAAGATACTGTATCAGCAGCTTGTGCAAAAGCGGGGTTAATCAGCATATCTTTCTCCAAAATTACATTAATATTACTACGCAATATAAAACATTTATTACTGCTTATATAGGGAAAATTTCAACATTTAACAAGTTATTTTTTATTTTTTGTTATTTTTTATTTAATACAATACCAATTCACCAAATTATCATTTAATTATTCAATAAGCTTTTATTCTCAACTTAGTAAAACAATAGTCAGTTATGATTATATGTAATTGTATGGATTTATTGCAGATAAGTCTTAGGGTTTAATGCCTTTTTTCCAGCTCTAGTTTCAAAGTGTAGTTGGGGAGTGCTAACCCCACCAGATGTGCCAACTGTTCCAATAGTTGTTCCTTTTGTTACTTTTTGTCCTTTACTAACATTTATTTTATCTGCATGAGCATAGGCTGTAACCCAACCATCATTATGTTTAATTAAAATTAAGTTACCAAAACCTTTCAACTCGTTTCCAGCATAAGCTACTGTTCCATTATCAGCAGCTTTAATAGGAGTTCCTTTAGGCACTTTAATGTTGATACCATCATTATTACGTCCTTTAGCAATAGGCCCATAATCAGATATAACTTTGCCATTAACTGGCCAGACAAACTTTTGCTTACGTTTGGTTGATGGTTGTCTATAGGTGTATTTGCTATAAGATGATTTTTGAGTAGTTGTCTTTGTCGGTTTAGATGTTTTTATATAATTTTTTTGTCGGGTAACAATGCTACCAGGTAGTAACAATCTTTGTCCTAATTTTAGTGTAAAAGGTGCAGCTAAATTATTAGTTCTGCTTAAAGTAGGCATATCTACATTATATCTTTTTGATATGTTATATAGAGTATCCCCTTTTTCTACAATATGATATTTTGCTTTTGGTAATGCTACAATTTGTCCGATTCTTAATGTGTAAGGTGGTCGAAAATTATTAATCTCTATTATTTCACGAATTGGAACATCGTTAGCTCTAGCTATACTATAAAGAGTGTCCCCCTTTTGCACTCTAACTGATGATGGGTTATTACCATAATGAGGACGTCCCCATAACGTATAACCAAACAACTTAGTATCCGATGAACAGGAGCTAAGAATAAAAGATAATAAACACGCTAAAATACTCCGCCAGAGCATTTTTCAAAAAATCCTACAATTCAGTTAGCAAAGCTCTACTACAAAACTTTTACCACCTAACCATTAATATTTTCTAAATTGGAATATATATCAATAAAATACCGAAAAATAGGTTGATTTTAATAAAAAAAAGCACTAGTTTCTGATTCACTATGAAAGAAGAGAAAGACATAACTATCACAGATAGTTCAGGTGATAAGTATAAATACGGCTTTGTAACAGATATTGAAGCTGATACGATTCCTTGCGGACTTAATGCTGATATAATCCGCTTAATATCACAAAAAAAAGGTGAGCCAGATTGGCTTTTAGATTGGCGCCTAAAAGCATTTGAATTTTGGCGTAATATGAAGGAACCTACGTGGGCAAAGTTAGTTTACGATAAAATTGATTATCAAGGACTATCATACTACTCTGCACCAAAGCAGAAAGTTGCGCCAAAAAGCCTAGATGAAGTAGATAAAGATTTGTTAGATACTTATGAAAAATTAGGGATTCCCCTTAAAGAACAAGAAATACTGGCGGGTGTTGTAGCTGTAGATGCTGTTTTTGACAGTGTTTCGGTTGCTACGACATATCGTGCTAAACTTGCAGAACAGGGAGTTATATTTTGCTCAATTTCTGAAGCAATTAAAGAACATCCTGATTTAGTAAAAAAATATCTTGGATCGGTAGTGCCTTATACAGACAACTTTTTTGCTTGTCTCAATTCTGCTGTTTTCACAGATGGCTCCTTTGTGTATATTCCTAAAGGCATTAAATGTCCTATGGAACTTTCAACCTATTTTCGTATTAATGCTAAAAATACAGGACAGTTTGAGCGAACACTTATTATTGCAGATGATGAAAGCTATGTATCTTACTTAGAAGGATGTACAGCTCCTCAGCGAGATGAAAATCAACTTCATGCTGCCATAGTTGAAATTGTAGTATTAAATAATGCAGAGGTTAAATATTCAACAGTTCAAAATTGGTATCCAGGAGATGCTGAGGGTAAGGGTGGTGTATACAACTTTGTAACCAAAAGAGCAGCTTGCAGGGGTGAAAATTCAAAAGTTTCATGGACTCAAGTTGAAACAGGTTCTGCAGTTACTTGGAAATACCCATCTTGTATTTTACAAGGCAATAACTCTTCTGGCGAATTTTATTCGGTGGCAATTACCAACAATAAACAACAGGCTGATACAGGTACTAAAATGATACATATCGGCAAAAACACCAAGTCAAAAATCATATCCAAAGGAATTTCTGCTGGTTTTTCAAATCAAACATATCGAGGGTTAGTGAAAGTAGCTACTTCAGCAGATAATGCTCGTAATTATACTCAATGTGATAGTTTACTTATAGGAACAACCTGTGGTTCACACACAGTGCCTTATATTGAAAATCGTAATAAAACAGCTAAACTTGAACATGAGGCAACAACATCAAAAATTTCAGATGATCAACTTTTTTATTGCATGAGCCGTGGTATTGGCGAAGAAGAAGCTGTCAGCCTTATCGTTAATGGATTTTGCAAAGAAGTTATGCAACATTTGCCTATGGAATTTGCCATTGAAGCTGCGAAATTAATAAATATAAGTTTGGAAGGAAGTGTTGGTTAAATGATAGATCCCGTACTAAAAAGAGCGTTGAAGACATGGGGCGAGCAGGCTCAGATGATGATGGTTGTTGAAGAAATGTCTGAATTAATGAAAGAGATATTAAAAAATATTTGTCGTCATAAAGATAATATAGATCAAATAATTGAAGAAACTGCAGATGTAGAAATTATGTTGGCACAACTCAAAGAAAACTACCAAATATTCGACAGAGTTGAAACATACAAGACTGAAAAAATAAAACTTATTGCAAAACGTTTAGATGATTGGGACAAAAAATAATGACAACCCCTTTACTTGAAATAGAAGATTTATATGCTAAGGTCGATGGCAAGGAAATTATCAAAGGATTTAACCTTACCATAAATCCTGGAGAAATTCATGCTATTATGGGACCAAATGGAGCAGGAAAATCTACATTGTCCAATGTCCTTTGTGGTAAACCAGGGTATGAAGCTACTTCAGGAACAGTAAGATTTAAAGGAAAAGATTTGTTTTCTCTATCACCAGAAGAACGTGCTTGTGAAGGTTTATTTTTATCAATGCAATATCCAGTTGAAATTCCAGGTGTTCCTGTAACTTCGTTTTTAAAACATTCTGTTAATGCGATTCGTTCATATCGTGGAGAGCCAGAACTTGATACAATGGAATTTATCAAAATGGTTAGAGCTGAGGGTAAAAAGTTAGGGCTTGATGCTGAAATGATAAAAAGAGCCGTTAATGTAGGTTTTTCTGGCGGTGAAAAAAAGAGGTTAGAGACATTACAGATGTCTGTATTAAAGCCTGTATTAGCCATTCTAGACGAGGCAGATTCAGGACTTGATATTGATGCTTTACGTGTTGTAGCTGAAGGTGTAAATTCTTTACATACTAAGCAAAATGGTCTTTTGATTATTACGCATTATCAAAGACTATTAAACTATATTGTACCTGATTTTGTGCATGTATATGCCGACGGAAAAATTGTTAAGACTGGCAGCAAAGAGCTTGCTTTAGAGTTAGAAGAAAAAGGCTATGCTGAGTTTGTGAAAGAAAAAGAATGACCATTCAGCTTGAAAATATAGCCCTAATAAGTAATGATTTGCCATGGCTCCACAATTTAAGAGAGCAAGGTTTATTATCATATAAAAAATATGGAATACCAACGGCCAAAACAGAAAATTGGAAGTATACTAAACCCAATCGTTTTTTTGAGCAAAATTTTACCCCTGTTAGCCGAGGGAATAATGTATTAGGAAATTCATCAGTTACGGTACCTTTTGATTGTTATTATGTTTATTTTGAAAATGGAGTTTTTAATCCCCATCTTTCCAATCTTCCACAAGGAATTGAAATAATTCCAATAATTGAAGCGATAATGTTTCAACCGAATATTAGAGATAAGATAGGAACATTGGTTGATATCGATAAATATCCTTTTGCTGCCTTAAATACAGCATATCTCAACGAAGGAATATATTTGCACGTCGATTCTAATATAGATATATCCAAGCCAATAGTTTTTATCTATCATACAACAGCTCTCAACAATGCAGAGCTTTATAATATACGAAATTTGATAGTGGTTGATTCCAATTCTTCAATCAAAGTAGCTGAATTATACTGTTATGATGGTATTATAAAGTCATCATATGTTATAAATGTTGTAAATGAAATGTTTATAGCTAACGATGCAAAACTATATCATTATAAAGTACAAAATGATGCATTTAAGGCTGGTCATATAACATTTAATGCTGCCAAAGTTTGTCGTAACGGAAGATACAATAGTTTTTGTTTGCAAAAAGGTGCTGATATGGCACGTCATGAAACAAAAGTATTCTTATCTGAAGAAGGTGCTACAGCTGATATCAATGGGGCATATTTAATGAATGGTTGGGCAACCATAGATATTACAACAGACATTGAACATCAAAAACCACATACAATATCATCACAGCTAGTTAAAGGAGTTGTTGGGGGGCAAGCTAAAGGTGTTTTTCAAGGAAAAATACATATAGCACCTAATGCAATTAAAACAGAAGGATATCAGTTACATAAAGCAATGCTTTTGAGTGATGATGCCGAAATAGATGTCAAACCAGAGCTCGAAATTTATGCAGACGATGTTAAATGTTCACATGGTTCAGCTTGTGGTGAGCTTGATCAAGATCAACTTTTTTATATGCGTTCACGTGGTATAAAGGAGGACGTTGCTAAACAGTTGTTGATAGATGCCTATCTAAATGATGTTATTGCTAAAGTAGATGATGAAAAAATTCAAGACTGGATTAAATTATCATTAAAAGACGATTTATTAAAATAATTTCATGGTGATAATTAATGTATGATGTAGAGAAAATAAGAAAAGACTTTCCCATATTTGATGTACTAGTTAATGGTAAACGAAATACTTTTCTTGATTCAGGAGCGTCTGCTCAAAAACCTCGATGTGTCATAGACAAAATGATGAGCATATATTCTAACGAATATGCAAATGTACATCGTGGCTCATATTTTTTATCTGAAGAAATAACATCAGCTTATGAGCGGGCGCGTCAAACAGTACAAAAGTTTTTAAATGCATCTCAAGCTTCAGAAATAGTTTTTACTCGTAATGCTACAGAAGCTATAAATTTAGTTGCGTCAACTTGGGGACGTAAATTTTTAACAAAAATAGATGAAGTTATTATTACTGAAGCGGAACACCATGCTAACCTAGTGCCTTGGCAAGTTCTTCGTGATGAAATAGGTTTTGAATTAAAAATTTGTAAAATAAAAGATGATGGTTCATTTGATTGGGATGATTTTTGCAAACTTCTAAATGGTAAAACCAAACTTATTGCGATAAGTGGTATGTCCAATGTATTAGGAACTATTTTTCCTATAAAAGAAATAATTGCTTCAGCTCATAGGGTTGGAGCTAAGGTTTTGATTGATGCTTGCCAATTAGCTGTTCATCAAAAAATAGATGTTCAAGATTTAGATTGTGATTTTTTAGCTTTTTCTGGTCATAAAACATACGGACCTACAGGAATAGGCGTGCTTTATGGTAAATACGATATTCTAGACAGTATGCCTCCTTATCAATATGGTGGAGATATGGTTAATGTTGTAACATATCAAGCTACCACATTTGATGATCCACCAGCTCGTTTTGAAGCAGGTACTCCAGCTATTGTACAAGCAATAGGCTTAGCCACAGCACTAGAATATATTATGAATCTTGGTTTTGATAATATAATGTCTCATGAAAAAGAGCTTATTGAATATACTAAGCAAGAGCTAAATAAAATAGATGGACTTGTTCAAATAGGCTCAGCAGAAGAAAAAGGTGGTGTTTTTTCTTTTATAATTGAAAATATTCATCCTCAAGACTTAGCTTTTATTTTAGATAAAGAGGGAATATCGGTCCGAGTAGGACACCATTGTGCTGCACCTCTGGTTCGCCGTATGGGACATGAGTCAGTCGTAAGAGCAAGCTTAGGATTATACAATACCAAAGAAGATATTGATGTATTATGTAAAGCTTTGAATAAAGCAAAAACATTTTTTTAAGGACTTTTATAACGATGAAAGAAATTACGGATATAAATCCTGATGATTACAAGAAAGATTATGTTGCCAAAGCCGGTGCACCGATAAAAGAAGGTGAAAAAACAGCTACTCGTGAAGCTGTTATAGAGGCTTTGAAAACCGTATCAGACCCCGAAATTATGATAAACATATGGGACATGGGCTTGGTCTATAAAATCGAACAAAAAGCAAATGCTGATGTTTATATTGAGATGACCGTAACTTCGCCGATGTGTCCTGTGGCAGGCGTATTGCCTCAACAGGCAGCCGATGCGGTAGCTTCATTGGAAGGTGTTGGTGAAGTCGAAGTGAAAATAGTTTGGGAACCGGCATGGAGCTTAGCAAACCTAAGCGATGAAGCCAAAGAAATGTTTGAACTTTTTTAATAATATATAGAATAAAACAATACATTAAAAAAGCATCATTATATATACGGACATATAGACAAAAACAGTTGAAAATACTTGACTTATAGTATAAGTGTGATTAGATATGACTAAATTCAAAATATTATTATGGGGGTTTTTGTGTTGGTAAACAACGTTTGTTTTCATAGTGATATTTTGTGTTTGTGAGAATGAGAAAAAAAATATAAACTTAACTAAAAATTTTAATTATGAAGACAAAAGAAAAATTTGAGGCTTTGAATGCATTTGTAGCCTCGTTAAAAATTGATGAGAAAGAAATTAGAGAGTGGTTTGAGGCACGCCAAACAACATCCAAGCCTAAGTCTACAGGAGGTATCAAGAGCATTTTCCCTATAGTTTATAAAAAGGGAAACGACTTTGAGATTTTACCAGAGCTTGATTTAGCACGCAAGGATGAAGTCTGGGGATATGAGATTATGCCTGGTATTGTGCTTGCTAGGAAGTGTGGTTGTGATAACAATGTTGAAAGTACCACATGGTACGAAGTTAAATCCTTTGCCGAAAGTTGCAGGTTGAATGGCAAGCAAGGTAAGCTACTTTCAAAGAATGTGTTTTTGTTGGAGCAACACTGGAGCAGGGAATTAAGGGAAAATATTCAAAAAATGGATGCTTTCCTTTGCAAGAATGGCATTGATGCCGAGAAAGATTGTGTAGGTATTTTTTGGTGTTCTGATGTCTTTGACCGGGATAATGCCTGTACTTTCAGTCTGGATACTGGCGAGGCGCATTGGGGCATTAAGACCCATACCCGCAGTTACAACCGTGTTGTCGTAGCTTTCTAGTAAAAAAATATGCAACCAAGAAAATTTTCTTGGTTGCATATTTTTTATCTTTAATATTGGCTAATATTATATGTATTTTCCCAAAATATTTATTGCAGTTTTGCTTAAGATGTCGTATGTATGGAACATATTCATAATATTATTATGGAGGGATTATGTTGGATAACATGTTTGTTTTCATAATAATATTTTGTATTTGAGAAGGAAGTATAAACCCAAAAAATAAAATGATATGAACACAGAAAAATTAAAAGATTTTGTCGCCTCATTAAATATTATTAATGAAGAAAAACTTGCTCAATGGTTCCAGTCTCGTCATACATCATCGACAGCTGAGTCTACAGGAGGTATCAAGAGCATTTTCCCTATAGTTTACAAAAAGGGAAATGATTTTGAGATTTTACCATATCTAGATTTAGCACGCAAAGATGAAGTCTGGGGCTATGAGATTCTGTCAGGCATAATTTTAGCCAAAAAATGTGGTGGCGATGGCAATTATGAAACTACCACATGGGATCATGTCAAATCCTTTGCCGAACGATGTAGTTTGAACGGCAAGCAAGGTGAGCTACCTTCAAAAGAAGTGTTAGCTAAGATCTGTGGCCAGGAATTAGAGGAAAATATCCAAAAAATGGATGAATTCCTTTGCAAGAATGGCATTAATGCCCAGAAAGAATTTAAAGCTACTCTTCTTTGGTGTTCTGGGGACTTTGGTCGAACTGATTCCGGTTATGTCACGCTGAAAGGCCGTGCTAATTGGTACTTTAAGGATATGTGCTTCAGCGGTGCCCGTATTTGCGTAGCTTTTCAGTAAAAAACATTTTATTCAGCCAAGAAATTTTTCTTGGCTGAATATTTGTTTATCTTCAATACTGGTTAGTATTGTATGTATCTCCTAAAATATTTATTGCAGTTTTGCTTATTTAATGTTATTAAGTTCAATAACATTTGATAGGGAATATTCGTCCATGCAAAAAGAAAATTTTATACCGATAGAAACCGATCGTCTGATAATCGATGAATTTAAGAATTCTGATTTTGAGGCTTTGCAACAAATCGCATTTAAGATAAATGAAAATGCCGATATTCATTATGTTGACGGATATTGTCCTTTTTATACCTTTCAGGTTGCCAAAGAGGAAGAAAATCGTAATGCCAAAATACGTCAAAAAGTCGCTGATTTTATTATTAAGGCTGATAAAGAAAAGAATGCCGAGCCTCGTTCGACCTATCGTATGGCAGTAAGGTTAAAAGATGGTACCTTAATCGGTAATACCACAATAGATATGTTACCGATTAAAGAAGACGGAAAGACAATTTACGGTGATTTGGGATATTTCATAAATCCTGAATATGGCTCAAAAGGTTATGCTATTGAAGCTGTAAGAGGCTTAACTCACTATTTTTTTAAAAAATATGACAAATTAGATGTAACAACTCATCCTAATAATAAGTTTTCACGTAATTTGATTGAAAAAATCGGCGGAAAAAAAGTCGGCTATAAAGATGCCTCACACTATGGTAATTCTGAACCGAGGGTCGTTTTCGAAGTTAGTAAAAAAGATTTTTATCGCAGTTGTCCGTTTAATAAAAAAATGCCTGATTTGATAGCTTTGTTGATAAGTAATAAAGCAAAAAGGAAATAATATGTTTAGCGATGCCTTGCTGCCGGAACCAAAACTCATACAAGAAATTGATGATTCGTTTCAAGTGGTCGAAATATCACAGAACGACGGCATTTTTTTTAACGATAAATACACAAAAGTAAAGCTGATACGTAAGTACATATATGAAATGTTGTTGAAAGCAAAAAAAAAATTGCCGCAGGGATATAATTTTGTGATTTATGAAGCTTATCGTCCATTGGCTTCGCAAATTACGTTATGGAACGAAATCATAGAAAAAGAGAAAATAAAAAATCCGGATATGTCAGTCGATTCTGAAGACTTTATAGCCTTGTGCGACAAGTTTGTGGCCAACCCTTATCGACAAGGAAGCGGGCATCAATCAGGTGCAGCCATAGATGTATCATTGATTGATGACAATGGTGTTGAATATGATATGGGGGGACAAGTACGAGGATTTGAAAACACAGCAGAATTTGATTGTCCGGATATTTCGAAAGAAGCTGAAAAAAACAGAAAAATATTAAATAATGCATTAAGTGAAGTCGGTTTTGTTAATTATCCGTCGGAATGGTGGCATTATTCCTTCGGTGATAGGTTATGGGCAAAATTAACTGGTTCTAAAATAGCAATTTTTGGAAAGTTGGATTTATGAAGACAGAAGAGTTGATTGAAAATTTTGAATTTTTGGATTCGTGGGAAGACAAGTATAAATACATAATAGAGCTTGGTGAAAAATTAGATCCTTTAGCCGAAGAATTTCACACACCGGATTGGCAAGTAAAAGGATGCCAGTCGCAAGTTTGGTTGGTTCCTCAAAAACAAAATAATGGTACACTTAAATTTATCGGTGATAGTGATGCTATGATTGTAAAAGGGCTTATAGCAATTGTCTTGATGATATATAACAACAAGTCTGCAGAGGAAATAAAATCAATTATAATTAATGATATCTTTTCACAGTTAGGTTTACAAGAACATCTTACCCCTTCAAGACGTAATGGTTTGGAGGCGATGGTTGAAAAAATAAAGCATTATGCGAATATTTTATGATAAAAGGGGTGTTTTATGAATATTCACGAATATCAAGCAAAAAAAATATTAAGCCAATATGGAATAAAAATTCCTAAAGGGATGATTGCATACACTCCAAGCGAAGCCAAAACTATATCTGAACGAATTTCTCCTAGAGGTCCGTGGGTTTTAAAAGCGCAAATACAATCAGGAGCTCGTCATAAAGGATATTTTCTTGAAAGAGAGGCTGGAAAAGATGGTGGAATAAGAATTATAAAATCTAAACGCCATATTTTTGAGACCGCAAAACAAATGTTAGGATCTACCCTTGTTACCATGCAAACAGGACCTTGGGGTAAAAAAGTAAGCCGTATATATGTTGAAGCTTTTAGTAAAGTAGAAACCCACTTTTATATGGCTATAGCTATAAATAGAGTAAAAGCAGAGCTGACTTTATTGGTCGCCAAGGTAAAAGATAGTGATATTTTAAAAGTTGCTCTTAATCATGCTAACAAAATATTAAAAATAAAACTTGATGCAAATGGTGATACTAAGCCAGAACAAGTTAGGAAAGTTATGGATTTTTTAAACCTTCCGTCCCGCTCAGCCAAACACTTAGAAAACTTGGTTAATTGTTTGCACAAAGTATTTTTAGAAAAAGATTGCTCAATGATTGAGATAAATCCCGTTGGCGTTATGAAAAATGGTGAATTAATAGCACTTGATGCAAAAATATCTTTTGATGACAATGCGCTTTATCGTCATACTGATATTCAAAACTTAAAAGACGATTGTGAAATATCTGGTCGAGAATTACAGGCATCTCGTTACAAATTTAATTACAGTGAATTTGATGGTTCTGTTGGGTGTATTGTAAACGGTGATGGGTTGGCATTGGCTGCAATGGATTTGTTAAGAGACAAAAATACAGGGACGGCATGTTTTATCAATGTAAAAGGTGGTGTTGATAAAGATAAAATTGCTTCAGGTATCAAAATTATTATGACTAATCCGCGAGTAGAGGGAATTTTGCTTAATATTTTAGGAGGTTTTCTACGTTGTAACTTAATTGCTGATGGTATTGTAGCTGCAGCATCAGAGGTTGGTCTAAATGTCCCAATGGTTGTACGTTTTGAAGGAACAAATAAAGATTTAGCTAAAGAGATTTTGCAAAACTCACGTCTGCCTATTATTTGGGCAGATACAATGGAAGAATCAGTCGATAAACTTGTTAGTGCAATGGAGGAGGCTGCTTAAATGTCCATTTTTGTTAATAAGAATACCAAAGTTTTATGTCAAGGTATCACAGGTACTCAAGCATCTTTTCATATTCAACGTTCCTTAGATTATGGAACCAAAGTTGTTGCAGGTGTAACACCAGGAAAGGGTGGCAGTTTTCATCTTAATTTACCTGTTTTTGATACAGTAAAAGAAGCTGTTACGGAAACAGGAGCAACAGCCAGTGTTATGTATGTGCCAGCTAAGGCAGTAAAATTGGCGGTAAAAGAAGCTGTAGAAGCAGAATTAGACTTGGTTGTTAGTATTGCCGATAGTGTCCCTCTTAGAGATATGCTAGAAATAAAAGCAATGCTTAAAGGTTCAAAAACAAAACTCATTGGTCCTAACACACCTGGAATTATTACTCCAGGAGAGGCAAGATTAGGAATTTTTCCTGAAAATATTCATACCAAAGGTAATATAGGTCTTGTATCAAGATCATCAACATTAACTTATGAAGCGGTTCTTGAAACAAAAAGAGCAGGAATGGGGCAATCTACAGTTATAGGCTTAGGTGATGATGTTTTAATTGGTATTGATTTTATAGATGCTCTAAAAGCGTTCCACGCAGATAAAGATACTACAGCAATTGTTATGGTTGGTCAATTAGGAGGAGCTTTTGAAGAAGTTGCAGCAGAATGGTATAAAAATTTAGAAAATAAAAAACCTGTCATTGCTTTTGTTGCAGGTAATGCAATACCCTTCGGACATAAAATGGGATATGCAGGTGATATTATAACTGATGGATATATTTCAGTTTTAGATAAAAAAGATGCATTAATTTCTGCTGGAATTACAGTTGTTAATCATATAAATGATATACATTTAGAATTGGCAAAATTTAAATGAGTTTGTGGAAACAAATACTTAATTTTATTTTACCACCACGTTGTGCTATTTGTGGAAAGGTGTTAGAGATAGATAAAGGTATTTGTGATAATTGTATTTCTAAAATAGAATTTATAAATACAGCTATATGTTATCGTTGTGGCAATCCTCTTTTAGAGGGTAAAACAAGCTCAAAAAAGCACCTATTATGTGGTAATTGTATTAAAAAGCCAAATAAGCTATTTCGTTATTCTCGTTCTGCATATTCTTATGACGATTTTTCTAAAAAATTAATATTAGATTTTAAATTTTATGATAAAACAGATTTAGCATCATTGTTAGCAAAAATTATTTATGTAGCAGGTAAAGATATATTTGCAGCAGGTATTGACATAATTGTTCCCGTACCATTGCATTATACCCGCCTCTTATACAGACGTTATAATCAATCATCTCTTTTAGCTAAAGAATTAGGACGTATTACAGGAATAAAAGTTGAATACGATGCAATTATCAAAAATAAAAGAACACGTCCACAAGTTGAATGTTCAGGAACAGAGAGATTAAGCAATTTAAAAGGAGCTTTTTATATCAAAAAGCCTCAGGTACTGCAGAATAAAAGAGTATTATTAATTGATGATATTTTAACAACAGGAAGCACATTAAATGAATGTGCAAAAGCTATAAAAAAAGCAAAACCAAAATCAATAGATAATTTAACTATAGCAAGAGTATTGTCATAAATATTGCTATAAAATAGTTGCTAAAAAGGTAACTTTATAATATAAAGCAAAAAATTTTGATAAGAGAGATATAAATGAAAGTAGATATTTTTGATTACAAACTTCCACGCGAATTAATTGCATCGCAACCGGTAACGCCTAGACACACGTCAAGACTTTTGGATCTGTCTGATGAGAATGCGATATATGATCGCCATTTTTCAGATCTACCAAATATACTCCAAGCTGGCGATATTTTAGTTTGTAATGATACAAAAGTGATTCCCGCTCGTTTATACGCACAAAGAGGAGATGCTAAAGTCGAGGTAACATTGTATCACCCTGTAGATGGTTTGTCGTGGTGGTCTTTTATTAAAAATGCCAAACGTCTTAAAGTTGGAGATATTATTGCTTTTTACAATGAAGAAATAGATGTTACTCAATCTTCATTTTCGGCAACAGTTATTCAAAAAGATGTTGAAGATGGAGTATTATTAAAATTCAATTGCCTAACAACCGAATTGCCAGTAATGCTAGAAAAGTTTGGTTATATGCCTTTGCCTCCATATATAAAAAGGTCTCGTCCAGGAGAAAATCAATTATGGCATAAATTTGATGATAGGGAAAATTATCAGACTATTTATGCTCATAATGAGGGGGCGGTCGCAGCACCAACGGCTGGGCTACATTTCACGCCAGAAGTATTGCAAAAGCTTAAAGAAAAAGGGGTTAAACAGGTATTTGTAACACTTCATGTCGGAGCAGGTACATTTTTACCCATAAAAACAGATGATACAGATGATCATAAAATGCATGCTGAATATGGTATAATTAGTGCAGAAACGGCAAATATTATAAACGATGCCAAAAAAAATGGTGGAAGGGTAATAGCTGTAGGAACAACATCTTTAAGATTGCTAGAATCAGCTACTGATGATAAAGGAATTGTACATCCATTTGCCAATGATACAGATATATTTATTACCCCAGGATACAAATTTAAAGCAATTGATATGCTTATAACAAACTTTCATCTGCCTAAATCTACATTATTTATGTTGGTATCGGCAGTTGCAGGTTTGGAAAGAATGCAAAAGGCGTATACTCATGCTATTGAAGAAAAATATCGTTTTTATTCTTATGGTGATAGTTCAATATTGAAATGCGTAAATAAAATTTAACTTTTTTTGAATATACTCTCTTAATAAAAATATTAAAGGGATACATTCAAATTGCGTTTACAGCAGACATTAGAAAAATATCTACCGACTATTAGCAACATGTTGGTTCCAGCCATTATATTTGCTTTTGGTTTGTTTTCTTTTTTGCTAAACGATGGTTTTAGTTTCTCCAATAGTAAGATTTTTCACTGGTCTTTTTATGCCCTTGTTTTTATAAACGTAGTAGTTTTATTAAATTTTAACTTAGGGCGTTCTCTATTTTCTACAGTTGTAATTGCCATCAGCTACATATTGATAAATTATCTAAAAAATCGCTATGGAAACAACTATTTCGAAACAATATGGTATGAGATGCTCTGTATCTTAACACCAATAAATTTATTAGTTTTTTATATGTGCTACAGTAAAAAATTTTTAAGCCGAAAATCTCTCTGGATATTAGCGGCAATTTTAGCTGAGTATGGTATTGTTGAACAGCTAGGTCATTATAATATTAATCTAATATTATTTAT
This sequence comes from Alphaproteobacteria bacterium, assembly GCA_045537965.1. GTDB lineage: Bacteria > Pseudomonadota > Alphaproteobacteria > RF32 > CAG-239 > CAZU01. The sequence continues at coordinate 56,667 of JAZSQL010000050.1, read as the reverse complement.
AAGTAACATTAATATTATTGCGTTGATTGGATTTGTTTTTCTTATATTATGTGCTTTAATTAATTCAATAAAAACAGGAAGTTTATTTGATTATGCATTTTTGTATTCATCTATTAGCATAGGTTTGGGTTTTTACTATTCATCAAATTTTTCAGGATTAAGTTTATTCTTTTTTTTGTCCCAATTATTTCTAAGTATGCATCTTATATATAGTCTGATATACAACCATTTTTATGATGAGGTAACAGGTTTTTATAGTCGCAATTCTTACCTTATACAGTCAAAAAATTTTCCTCTTAAATATAGTTTGGGTATAGTTAGTATCGATAATTATGATAAACTAGGAATATCGTTTGGTGCAAGAAAACAAGGAGTAATAACTTCTCTTGTCGCTGAAGTTTTACAAACTATGGCTACAGAACAGTCAATATTTCGTTATGCTCCAGATCAATTTATAATTTTATACAAAACTATGGATAAAAAAGAAGCCTTTGCCCATCTAGATGATATACGTCGCTCAATAGCTCGTCTAAGTTTTTCGTGGTCAAAAAATCAAAAGCCCATAAAATTAACAGTATCATGCAGTGTTGCAGATAAAAAACGTAGCGATGCTAGTGCAGTAGAAGTGCTTATGCGCGCAGACAAAGCTATGCGTAAAACTCTAAAATTCAGTCATAATGTAACATCACAGGGTTAATTTTTTTTTATATTTCGATACAATATAAATCCACCGACAGCTATTAATGGTAAAGATAACATCTGTCCCATAGTTACTGTTCCAAAGAAAAAACCTAGATGTGCATCTGGTTGTCTAAATTGTTCCATAGCAATTCTAAACAATCCATACAATAGTACAAACAAAGCAGAGATTATACCGTGGTTGCACCTCAATTTTGGATATTTTTTCCACATCCAGTTTAATAGTACAAAAATGACGATTCCTTCAAAAAATGCTTCATATAACTGAGATGGATGTCTAGGAACAAAACCACCATTAGGAAAACGAACAGCCCAAGGAACATCTGTTACTCTTCCCCATAATTCATCATTTATAAAATTTGCTATTCTTCCTAAAAACACCCCTATCGGCGCATATAATGTAATAAGGTCAGTAATTGCTAAAAATTCAAGTTTATATTTACGAACATATAGCCAAGTTGCTAAAATAACACCAGCAATTCCCCCGTGAAAAGACATTCCTCCTTTCCACAGTTCTAATATTCTCCATGGCTTTAACCACATTCCACTTCCGCCATAAAACACGGCATACCCCAAACGTCCACCAATTACTATACCAAGTGTTACAAAAAAAGCTAAATCTTCAATTTGTTGCCGAGTGTATCCTAGCTCATTTTTCTCGTTATTTCTTAGTATCAAAAACCAAGCCATTAAAATCCCAAATAAATAAGCAAGAGAATACCAACGGATAGCTATAGGACCAATGCTAAATGCAATAGATGAAATTTCTGGATATGGTAAACCAATCATTCAAAACCTCTTTGAAAAAAATTAACAGCTTAAAGAATAATTAATTTCCACAGATATATCCACACTTTAAAATGATAAAAATTTTTTTTTAACTTAATGCATTGTTTTTGCTATTAATAATTTGGGTTGTGTTATCCACAGGAGCGAATGTAGTGGAAAAAAACGACTCGAAAGTTGCTTTTATTTAATGGTCAATGCAAGCTAAATAACATATTGGCATAAGAACGTACTTTTGGAGAAATAAGAATGCAATCGGCTCAGAATTTAGCCTCCATTATAAACCCTATAGATATGGTCGAAAATATATTTACAGCTAAATCTTTTGAATTTGAGCGACGAAATATTAATGAAGTTGTTGTCGAGGTTCAAGGGAAGTGGTCTAATATGTTATTGTTTTTTGCTTGGGAAGCCTCGATGAAGTGTCTTCATATGTCCTGTTTAATGGATGTAAAAAATAATATTGAAGATAGGGCAAAAGTGTTTGAGCTTTTGGCATTGGTTAATGAAAATCTTTGGGTAGGACATTTCTCATATTGGACAGAAGAAAATATGCCAGTATTTAAGCACTCCGTTTTTTTGAATTATGAAGAAGAATATTTTGAGCATAAAATATCTCAAATGATAGACATTGCAGTAAATGAGTGTGAAAAAATTTATCCAATATTTAAGGTCGTACTAACAAAAGGTATGAATCCTAAGGATGCTCTTTATCCAATGATGATGGAAACTGTTGGTCAAGCATAAAAAAATCCCTAGTCTCATAAAAAAACTAAGGATAATTTGCATTATAAAAGTTGCAAAATATTTTCTCTTTTATTCTCTACCATAAATTCAAAATTAAAAAGTTTTATTTATTTTGCATACCTAAACGCTTTTTTTTAACTTTAGGTTTGGTATCAATCTTTGATTGATAAGATTGTGGATATTTGTGTTCTGTAACACTCTGTTGGGGTTGAGGAAGCCTAACTTCCGAAACGTTGAAACCCAAACACTTTAGTACCCATCTAAGACGTGTTAGAAGAATAGCTTTAATTTTTTTCATGTCATGATAATTTTAGTTAAACTTAATGTTAATAATGTTTTTGTGACAGGAAGATAACAACAAAATAGATGATTGTCAAAAACTATTTCTTTATTTTCTTCCATGCTCTTACATTGTTATTATGTTCTTTAAGTGTTTTAGCAAAATTGTGTCCACCTTGACCATCTGCAACAAAATAAAGAAAATCACTTATTTCAGGATTTGCTGCAGCCTTTAAGGATGACAACCCTGGATTACATATAGGTGAGGGGGGGAGACCATAATATTTATAAGTATTGTAGGGGCTGTCTATAAGTAAATCTTTACGCGTTAATAATCGTCCTAAGTCTTTTTTTCCTAAAGTTAAAGCATAAATAACAGTAGGATCAGTTTGCAATTTCATACCTTTTATTAGACGGTTTATAAATACTGATGATACAAGAGTTCTTTCGCTATCAATAGAAGTTTCTTTTTCAATTATGGAAGCCAAAACCAATAGTTCATTAATATTTTTTAGTGGAAGTTTATCGTCTCTACGATTCCACGCGATATCAACAGCGTTTTTCATTGCATTTTGAGCTTGAAGTACAATACTATCTCTAGTATCTCCCCGCATAAATGTATAAGTCTCAGGTAAAAGTTCACCATCTTTTGGAGTAAGAGTAATATTTCCAGTTAACATCTCTTCTTCATTAATAATTTGTAACATCTGGATGGTTGTTAATCCTTCCGCCAATGTAATTTTGCGATATACAACATTACCATTAGCAAGTTTTTGTATTACATCAAACATAGATATACTGGGAGCAAAATGATATTCACCAGCTTTAAGCTTTTTATCAAGCTTCATAAATCTTGCAGCTAATTTAAAAAGCCAAGGCTTATTTATTATTCCTTCCTTATAAAGCTTATTGGCCACAGCATAAGTGCCGCTTCCTTTAGCTACTAAGATATAAACATTATTATTTAAAGGACCTGCTTCAAAAAGCCATTTTCTAGCAAATCCAGAAGTAATAACAAATACAATCAAGCCAACAATAAGAATATTTTTTAGTGATAATTTCATTGCTAAGTAAAAGTATTAAATTGTAATTATTTGTACAAATTCTACAATATTTAACGATTCGGTTTTTTATCTATAAAACAAATGAAACTCGCCACCAAAGCAAGCGAGTTTCATCAACTTTCCTAAAGCCATACAGACTTAAGCATTCTTTGAAAGATAGTCAATAGCATCTTTTACAGTAAGAATTTTTTCAGCAGCTTCATCAGGAATTTCACAACCAAATTCTTCTTCAAAAGCCATAACCAACTCTACTGTATCCAAACTATCTGCGCCCAAATCGTCAATAAAGCTAGCGGCTTCAGTAACTTTAGATTCTTCAACGCCAAGATGCTCTGCAACGATTTTCTTAACGCGATTTGCTGTATCAGTCATAATGTATACCTCAAAAAAATTAAAACAATTAACCAACCTTCTACAAGGTCGTTCGTTGTTAGTTAGCACTATTTTCTTTAAATTAGCAAGCATTATTTAAAAAAACACACAAAAAAGAAAAGGGTTAAGTTGCTAACTGCTTGTTTTATATTGTATTTTATACGAAATAAAAAACAATTTAAAATGTATATAATAAACACTAATAGATGTTGACAAACGGTACTGTAAATCTTAAATTTAAAATAAACTAAATTACTGAGGAGCTAAAGGATGAAAAAAATAGTTTATATTATAGTTGTTTTATTAATCTTGCTAGGTTTGTCAAAACTATTACAAAGCAACAACCCTGCGCCAGTTGCAGTTGATGAACCTGTTGTAGCTGTAGAAACGGTTGCTATCGAGCCAGAAACAACCCAAGAAAAAGTTGTAGCACCTGATGTTAATAATGCCCCAGTTGTTGAGGATGAAGTAGTTGTTGTAGATGAAGAACCTGGATCTGAAGCTGTAACAGTTGAAGTTGTAGAAGAAAATCCAGAAGTGACTGCAGACGAAGGTGAAACAGTCGTAGAATAACTATGCTTTATTTATAAAAACAACCCCTTGTATTTTATAAGGGGTTGTTTTTTATATTTTCAATCCCTACCTAGTATAAAGGTATAATTGATATAGGAGATAAAATATGCAGGTGGGAATTGTCGGTGCGGGTTGGGTTGGAGCAGCTACAGCATTTGCTCTGATTATGCGTGGAGTTGCCAGAAAAATTACATTGGTAGATGTCAACAAAGAAAAAGCATGGGCTGAAGCTACCGATATTGCACATGCAGCACCTTTTGCTTTTGCAAATAAAGTGAAATCAGGAGATTATAAAGACTTGTGTGGTAGTGAGGTGGTTATCGTAACAGCAGGTGCAAATCAAAAGCCAGGTGAAACAAGAACGGATTTACTTGAACGTAATGTAAAAATTTTTGCAGAAATAATTCCTCAGGTTGTATCTAACACTCCAACAGCTACACTAGTTATAGCCACTAATCCTGTTGATATTATGACAGAAGTTGCTTTGAAATTATCTGGACTTCCTAAAGAAAGAGTTATTGGCAGTGGTACTATTTTAGATACAGCTCGTTTTAGGACGGATTTAGGATTCTATTTAGGAATTTCGCCCAAATCATTACATGCTAACGTGCTTGGGGAACATGGAGATAGTGAGGTTTTATGCTGGTCAAATGGTGATGGAGGAACAATGCCCTTATCAGAGTTAGCCAATAAGTTAGGCAAGCCCCTAACTGATGATATTAAAAGTAGAATAGATGATGATGTTAGAAATGCTGCATACAAAATAATTAATGGTAAAGGGGCTACTTTTTACGGTATTGCAGGAGGTTTGTGCCGTATTTGTCAGGCTATTACAACTAATGAATATGCGATTCTTACCGTATCAACACACCATTCAGAAGTTGCGGGCATTAAAGATGTTTGCATATCAATGCCAACCGTTATTGGTAAGAGAGGCGTGCACAATGTTTTATATCCAGAATTAAATGAAGAAGAAGCAGTTTTACTCAAGGCTAGTGCTAAAAAAATGAAAGAACTTAGTGATGAAGCCTTATCTAAGCTCTAAGTTATAAAAATACACTTAAAAAAACTAAGGAATTTCTTGCTCTAGTATTAAAATGTTTTTATACTAATCACGAGTTCAATTCTAAGTGCATGGCATATGGAAGATTTATTTGATTCGACAATAGTTCAAAAAGAGTTACCTGAATTTACAGTCAGTGAAATATCTTTTGAAATTAAACGTTTTATTGAAACCTCGTTTGCGAAAGTTCGAATAAGGGGAGAAATTTTTGGCGCTAAGAGGGCTGATTCTGGGCATTGGTATTTAACATTAAAGGACGATAATGCGGCTCTATCCGCAGTGGTTTGGCGAGGTATAGCATCTAATTTGCCGATAAAACTAGAAGATGGATTAGAGGTTATTGCAACTGGTAAAATAACTACGTTTGCTGGTAAATCATCGTATCAACTAATAATTGAAAATATAGAAGTAGCAGGAACTGGAGCGCTTCTAAAACTTTTAGAAGAGCGTAAAAAACTTTTTGTATCAGAAGGTCTTTTTGATATTGTTCACAAAAAGCCAATTCCATTTTTGCCCAAAACAATAGGTGTTATTACATCAGCATCTGGTGCTGTCATTCGTGATATTATCCATCGTGTACGAGACAGATTTCCATCACATATATTGTTGATTCCAACTCCTGTACAAGGAGAAGGAGCAGCCGAAAAAATAGCTCAGGCAGTTAAGGATTTTAATCGATTAGATAAAATATCCCAATATCCTAAACCAGATGTACTCATTGTAGCTCGAGGAGGAGGTAGCTTAGAGGATTTATGGCCTTTTAATGAGGAATGCGTTATTAGAGCTGTATTTGCTAGTGAAATTCCCATAATTTCTGCGGTGGGACACGAAACAGATACGATGTTAATAGATTATGTCGCAGATAAACGAGCACCAACACCAACAGGGGCTGCTGAATTTGCTGTTCCAGTACGAACAGAACTGTTAACTAGTATAAATAACTTAGATGCTCGCCTAAAAAATGGAGTAATTCGCTATTTTACTGAAAAACACAATATTCTAACAGGATTATCACGAGGCATTCCTAATCTTAGTCAAATTTTGCAGGAGGCAATTCAGAAATTTGATGATAGAATAGAACGTATACAAGTAGCTTTTAAAAATTTCATTAATAATAAATTACACCAAGTAGAGTTATGTGGACTAAAGCCTCTATATATCCAAAATATTATAGAAAAAAAACAAGAAAATTTAAATAATTTAATATTGAGATTATCATCAGTATCTCCAGCAACAGTCTTAAACAGAGGATATGCTTGGATAAAAGATGAGAATGGACAAACAATATACAATATTGATGATGCTAAGAAAACAAGTGATCTTGAAATTAATTTTGCTGATGGAGCTATAAAAGCAAAACCAATAAATACAACAAAAATTTATTCTTCAAAGACAACAAAAAAGGTGAGTAAAAAACATGAACAACAAATATCTCTTTTTGATTTTTAGTTTTTTTCTAATAAGTACCAATGCTAAATCTCTAGAACTTTGTGGTAAAGTTAATCAAGGAGAGTTTTTAATTGGTAAGACTGAAGCTAGTAAGCAAGTATATTTAAATGGCGAACAACTACTAACCTCGCCTGAAGGATTTTTTTTATTAGCGTTTAGTAGAGATGAAAGTAATACTCAAAATATAAAAATTATTGGAAGTTTGGGCGGAGAAAGCTCTTACAAATTTGATGTGCTTCCTATATCATGGGATATTCAAAATATTACAGGGGTTCCGCGTCATAAGGTAACTCCTTTAGATTCAGATATAAAAGCAATTAAATTAGAACGCAAAGTTGTTAGAGATGCACTAAAAGATATTTCGACAACAGCTTTTTGGCGTTCAGGTTTTATAAATCCTGTCAAAGGACGTATATCAGGTAAATTTGGTGGACAAAGGATTATGAATAACATTCCTAAAAACCCACATCAAGGCATGGATATTGCAGCTAAAGAAGGTACTCCTGTTAAGTCTACAGCAGATGGCAAAGTTGTTTTAGCGTATCCAGAGTTATTCTATTCTGGTAATGTTATTATTATAGATCATGGTTTTGGTTTGCAGACTATTTATGCTCATCTTAAGGATATGAATGTAAAAAGAGGAGATATTGTTAAACAAGGCGATATCATTGGAACAGTAGGTAAGACAGGGCGAGCAACGGGAGCTCATCTGCATTGGGGAGCATCGCTGCGTAATGTTCGGTTTAATCCACAATCATTATTAGATATGAAAGATAATCATAAAAAATGTTTAAAATTGTAAAACAAATTTTAATAATATAAGAACTAAACTATCATTATATAGAAGATGAGGTTTAAAAATGAACGATACAAGCAATAAACAAATTAACTGGGATGCAATTACTTGTTTAGTGGTTGATGATGATAAGTTTTCACGCACATTTGTTAAAACAGCACTTTATCAAATAGGTATCAAAAACACTAAAGAGGCTGCTACAACAACCGAGGCTGCAGAAATATTACGTAATTATAAAATAAATATCATCTTACTAGACCATCAAATGCCTGAGCAAACAGGGTTAGAATTAGCTAAACAAATCAAAGAAGGTGTTATAGGTGATGATAAAAATATGCCAATTATAATGGTAACAGTTGACACAAAAGAAAAAACAGTTCTTGATGCCAAATCAATAGGTATTCATGAATATTTGGTCAAACCAATTTCTCCATTAGCATTGAAAAAAAGAATTTGTACAGCATTTGGTATTAAAGAAAAATCGTAATGACTAATATTCAAATTTTTTATTTGTCCTTATTGCAAGGAATAACAGAGTTTTTGCCAGTGAGTTCTTCAGGGCATTTGATTCTATTGTCAAAATTTAGCTATTTTCCAGATCAAGGTTTGGCGTTAGATGTTGCTGTACATGTGGGATCAATATTAGCTGTGATGATATATTTCTCATCTACTATTTGGGAAATGGTCAGAGGCCTTTGGAAAACTCATTTCTGTCCAACTTTAAAGAATGAAGGAGCGCAAATATTTTGGTTAATTGTCGTTGGCACAATACCAGCTATCATAACGGGATATTTTCTTAAACAACACGGTATGGAGTGGTTAAGAAATACTCGCATCATCGGATGGACAATTTTAGGATATGGAATATTGTTGTTTTTTGCCGATAAATGTTCAATGACTATTCGTCAGATAAAACATATGGGGGTTTTTGATGCTATAGTTATAGGTTGTGCGCAATGTTTAGCGCTTATACCAGGAACATCACGTTCAGGAATAACTATAACATTTGCTAGGTTTCTAGGACTAGAACGTCGTGAAGCGGCAAAATTTTCAATGTTGTTATCAATACCAGCCATTGTCGCAGCAGCAACATTAACAGGTTGGGAAATTTGGCAACAAGGTAATTTACAAGAAATTGGTTGGATGTTTGATGGTGTAATTTATTCATATATTTCATCAATTGTTGCCATTTATATTGTTATGTGGTGGTTAAAAAAATCAACATTTTTACCTTTTGTGATTTATAGAATTATACTTGGTTCCATTTTATTGCTTGATTCTTATGGAATTATGAGTATAAATATCTAATAAGCTAAAGCTCTGGTGGCGGAATTGGTAGACGCGCAAGTTTCAGGTACTTGTGAAGGTTTCTTCATGAAGGTTCAAGTCCTTTCCAGAGCACCAAGTTTCTCATCCTCGCAGATGCGGGGATTTTTTATTTCAATATTGTCTTGTTTTTGAAATTTTTGCAACCTATCTAAATAGTATAAACTTTAGAATAGGTAAAGATAATGATAGATAAAGAAACAATACCATTAAAGTCTGCACGAAAATTAGATATACTTTTTATGCATAATGAAGTTCTTGCAAGAAATAAAAAATTACAACAAGAAATTATTGATTGGGCTGAAGATATGCTAGAAGAAGCACGAACCGAATGGAGTAGTGTGCATAATTCACTAATAGGAGCGATAGTAACGTGTGAACGTAAAAAAGAAGCCATTAAACGAGGGCAAGCTCGAGATAAAAAATATGCACCATTTAGAGCATATTTTAAGGAATTACAGCAACAACGTTTTTCAGAAAATGCAAAATTAGGAAAGAAAATGACAGCCAATAGTTTTGTTGCTTGGTTTATAGAAAATATACCTAGTAAAATTATTATTCCCTACAAAGAAAGTAATCAGTATCATAAATTGATAAAACTGGCAGAAGAAAACAATCGTGAATTCAGAAAAAATCACCCATAGAAAGCAAAAGGGGATTTTTATATACTATGCGGGATAGACAGGGATTTTGCTCTTTATTAAAGTGATAGTGCAAAATTTTGCATTCACAATTAATAGGAGGAAAAACAATGGATATGTATCCGAGATATAAATCAAAATTCGGTTATCAAATTGGCAATAATCAAATAGATTGCTATGGTGTTGACCATAGTGGTTTTACCACTCAAGATGAGGTGGCTTATCAATTCGCTCGGGAAGAAAGAGAAAATGCACTTTTAGAGCAGCTGAAAAAACAAGGAATAACTTCAAATTTTCCGCAGTATGGAACTGATTTTTGGGGCAATAATGCGGATAATAATTATGGGTTTGGAAATTCTAATATTTCTCAGAATATAGAAAATATTAATAATACTGTAAATCAAAATCCTAATTACATTTCTGATGATGATTTGTATAAAAAAATGTGGAGTAACATTAAAGAGTATGAAGGTGTAAAATATCATCCATATCTTGATACTAAAGGCTATATTACGACAGGGGGCGGAGCTAACATTAATAATCTTAATGATTTTATGAAAGTTAATTTTACGGTTAATGGTAATCTCGCAACGGATGCTCAAAAATTAGCGGGATATAATAAATTAAGAGATTTAAGCAATCAAAAAGATATATATGGAAATTATTTAAATAGAAATAAATCAGCAGATTCTTTTTTTGATAAAACAAATTTGCAACTATCGGAACAAGATGCTTACAATATGGCACAAAATCATATGAGAAATGATTTAGCTTATGTTCGCAATCAATTTAGTGATTTTGATACTTTTCCTAATCCATTAAAAGAGGTGTTATTGGATATACAATATAATACAGGAGGTTTAAATAGGCAAAACTGGCCGAATCTATATGAAGCCATAAATAATCGTGATATTAATGGAATTGCTAACAATGTTCTTCGTAAAGATATTGGAGACAATAGAAATAATTGGGCGACAAAACAAATTCATTCTATTACGAATTGGTAATAATTATTTTATAAGAGTAGCTGTTTCTCTAGATATTTCATTATTATCTTTAGAAATAATTAGTTGATATGGTACTAGATTTATAGGTCCTACATATGTTACTTCAAAAATATAAGTATATTTATCAGATTTAAACAAATAAATATGATTATTAGAACTACCTAAATATTCTATAGTACCATTATCAACTACAATTATGGGCTCTTCGGACATTTTTTCATTTTTATGCCATAAGGCTAATCTGTAATTATATTGATATTCTTTATTGTTTTTAATTTCATCAATGCGACCCAAATATTTTTGAGTTTCAAAAATATTGATGTTTTTATAATATTTTTTTAAACGAGGATTTATAGAAGATTTATCTAAAGCTTCCCAATCATTGGCGTACTTACTTTCTTTTTCTGAAAATACATTAATAGCTATAAGCTTTCCATTATTATCAATCCATAATAAACCATTATATAACATAATGCCTTTGGAACCCACCACTTCCCAGTCATTCGATTTTGAGTTTATTATAACATCTCTCATATTTTTATCAAATAAGCTGTCATATCTGTTTATAAATTCTTGTTTATTATGAATATCAGGTACAGGGTTCTTTCTTGTTAGAGGATAAACTATATAATCAGCAATAATCTCAGGATTATTGCTTTTTATGGCATCTTTAAATCTTAGAACTGCAGATGTACTATCATGTGCCATTACTGGTTGGCAAAAACAAAGTAACACAACAAGCAACAGGTTTATTTTCTTCATCATTCACCTCACAACTTTAACATTAATAATAATTTTTGTGCTTCAAAAGTCAATATTTTTCATTTATTGTTCTTGTTTCATCAACTATAGAGTTCAACAATTCGTCAACTTTGGTGCACCAATAAAAAATCAAAATTGCATAATTATCCATCGTGAAACATAAACAGCAACAAAATAAAAAACTGCATATCTTCTATATTTTTATTTATTAAGTTTTTTTATTTTAAATATTTCTACATACTTTTAAGTAACCCTAAGATTATATCTTTAATATTTTGATCTTTTAGATTACTAAAAAGTCTAATAAATTCTAGATTTTCATTGTCAATAGAATTAGGTTTATTACCAAACCCTTCAACTAGTGTAACAATGTTCACTTGTAAAATTTGTGCAATTTGCCACAAGCGAGTGATTCCAATATTTGTTTGACCATTTTCATAGTTTTGCAATTGTTTTCGAGTTATACCAAGCAGGGAAGCCATATTTCCTGAAGATATTTTTTTTATTTGGCGAATAAGTTTAATTTTTTTTGCAACATGTAATATAACATCTTTATCAGAAATCGTGGTTTTTGTACTGGTAACATTATTTATTGTATTCATATTATTACCCTTTTTTGTTGATATTTTGTGTGAATATATCATAAAAAGTTATATATGCAAATAAAAATATATATTTTATAAAAATTCAATTTAAAAGTTAGTAAAAGGTAATAAAAGATCACAAGTAAACACTTGTGATCTTTTTAATATATGTTTCGCTGAAATCCTCCAGTTTACTGAAGGATATTTATTTCTTACAGATGTTATAACTTTGAAAGAGTATCACTATCAACTAAGTCAATATATTTGTATAACAATTCTTTGATTGCGGTGGCACTTTCAACAATCTTAAATGATGGATTTCCATATAATATAACAGACACACCATTATTATGTAATTTCCCAATATAGTCTTTATTTTTGTTAAAAGATTTTTCTCCTAAAATCACTCCTTTAATATTTCCCCAATCCATAAAGAATTTATATATTTCTTTAATTCCTCGTCGTCCTCCTTTAAGACGGAGCACAGGATATTTAAATCCTAATTTAAGAGCTTTAAAATATCCCAAAAGTCCAAAAGTTTGAACAATGATTCTATCAGGGTAATATAAGTTCTCTTTCAAGTAATCAATATCTCTAATTTTATCTGTAAGTAGATACCAATCAGGATATTTTTCCATCAATTCTGCAACATCTTTAACCGACATTGTTGTATATTTATCATACAACTTTGCGTTTTTAAATTCATTCAAAGACAAGGGTTTGCTACTTTCTTTTCCTAACATTTTGTTTACAAGTTTCCAGTCATGAGCAGCAACATAATGTCCATCAGATGTTTCAATTATATCAATTTCGACATACTTACGCCCCTGTTTTATCGATCTTTCAACGGCTTCACGAGAATTTGTATAAACTCTATTATCTATCCATCCCCCAGCATGAGCGACTAAATGTTGAGAAGCTAATTTATCATTGTAAAAAGGATAAGGAACACTGTTGTTTCTATTTTCTAAAATCGTATTACCATACCAAACTAACCAACTAATAGGTACAAGCAACAAAACAACTACAAGAGTAATTAGTATTTTTTTTATTTTGTTCATATCATTCCTCGTCCTTGATTTCAAAAGGAACATAACAAATAATTTTATCAACTACAACATTTTTTATAAATAATGGTGTAATTTAATATGTAAAAATATAAAGTTATATCAGGCAGTTTGGTCAATTAAAGTTGAAATATTGTAGGAATAATGATATAATTTCCCTGTATTTATGATAACATACAAAAGAGAGTTAATCATGACAAAATATTTGCGAGATGTTGAAAAAATTTTTTTAGCAGGAAATACTCAAATTGAATGCAAAGAAGATTTAGCAAAAATTGTTGAAGAACCATGCTTAGCTGTATGTGAAAATTTATACGATAAAAATATTTTAACTTATTGGAGTTCTGCCAATAAAGATGCTCCTAATCATGCTTTTGTATTAATTCGTTATGAAAGCCTAGATGAAAGAAATAAAGCCATTGCTGATAGATTGATTAATGAGGGTAAAATAAAAGAAGATAAAAGATTCGAATCTTGGAATAGTTTTGATGGACAGTATGGAAAAGCTTTATATTTAGGAATAGATACATATCCAGATATGTCTGTTGATGAGATATCACAGTCACTTTGTAGCATTGCACAAGAATTTGAAATGCAAGATATTAAATATAATATATACACACCAGAATATCTTATCCAAACATCACCCTTTTGTACAAATAAAACAGAATTTGCATTTCCTGACCTTAAAACAGCAATTTGTGGAGATAATATGGATGAACGCTATAAAATAGATTCAAGATTTACTCCCGAAGGTAAAGCATATATGTTTATCATTGACAGCATGTCTGATAAAAAAATTCAGGATATAACACCAGAAGATATGCAATCAATTGCTGATAAATTAGGTTGGATTTATAATCCTGATGATCATAAAATATATAAAGACGAGGAAACAATTCGCCGTCATAATAATTTTTTAGAATATCAAAAACTAAATATTACAGAAACTAATAATGCTGAATTGAATTTAGGTGATTTTAATGATAATAATGAAACAGATATAAGTACAACTTCTTCAAAACCAGAGTATCTTTATAATGAAAAGACTGGTGAATTTAATTATAAAAATCCAGAATTCCAACAAAAAGCAGAGGTAAGGCGTAAAATAAAGTTAGAAAATAAAGATTATCTAGAATATAAACTTAAACGAATTAAAAAGAAGTTAGGTTATGCAGGATTAGATGAAGATATAGGTAAAACAGGAGATAGTTGTACAGGTGAGGTAGCAGAAAAACATAAGAGAGTTGCAGAAATACAAGCAGAAACAACTAAAACGTCACCAGTAAGATTTAAACAAATTACAAGAAATCAGTAATCTAAAAAATATGTATAAATTAACTTTAATCAAAAACTAGGGGTAATTTAGGGACAAATTCACAAATTAGATAAAACAAAAGGCTCTCGATTTCTCGAAAGCCTTGATTTTATTGGTTGCGGGGGCTGGATTTGAACCAACGACCTTCAGGTTATGAGCCTGACGAGCTACCGGGCTGCTCCACCCCGCGATAAGATGAGGCATTATTACCTTGTTAGCATTTATTTGTCAAGATATAAATTTAAAAAAACAAACTTAAAGCAACTGCCATAATTAAAACAATCCAAATTATCCAATATTTCCAAGACATTATTTATTTCCTTTATACAATGTGTTTAGCAATGAATAAATTATGTTTAAAAAATAAAAAAACAAGCTGTTACTTGTTTTTTTATTTTGAAATTCTACAAAATTTTAATATTACCAGCTGCAATTCGTCCCCGATCATCATACAACTCATATCCAACACGCTGTCCATCATTCAATCTTTTCAATCCAATTTTTTCTAGCTGAGTAACATGTACAAACACATCTTTATCACTAGCATCTGGTTCAATAAATCCATAACCTTTTTTGCTATTAAACCATTTTACAGTTCCACTTAACATCTATTTGCATCCTTCCGTTCAAATTAGTTTTTTTATTACGAAAGGGTATATATGAGCTATTTTACATATTTACAGATAATATTTTTAGTACAAGGTTATCAAATTTTTAGTGCAATATCAAAAAAGCGTTCAGCTCTACTATTTGCCAAAACTGCAATCGATGTAGAACTAAAATAATCAGTTATTTCTTTATTATCCAATGTTCTAACTATTGCACCAGCTTCTTTGGCAATTAAAGCTCCAGCGGCAAAATCCCAAGGTTGCAGTTCAAATTCCCAGTACAGACCAAATCGCCCCATAGCTACACCTGTCAAATCTAAAGTAGCAGCCCCCATACGTCTTACATCTGTAGCTATTTTCAAACTTTCTGCCGCTAATAGCCAAGTTTTATTTTGCAAACTTTCATTATAAGGTGATGTACCAAAAACTATTATAGAATTTTCTAAAGGCTCATCTGATGCTGAAATAGCTTTGTCATTGCAAAAAGCTCCTCTTCCTTGTTCAGCCCAAAACATTTCATTAAGGTATGGATCATATATTACTCCTAATATAGGAACTCCATCTTTAAGCAAAGCAACAGATACAGCACTATGTTTAAGATTTTTTATAAAATTCGTTGTTCCATCAATAGGATCACAAATAAAACAATATCCTTGCTTGCTAAAATGTTGGTTGCCTTCTTCACCCAAAAAACTTGCATTAGGAACAATTTTTAAAAGTTCTTCCCTCAAAATTGCTTGTATTTTTGTGTCATATTCTGTAACAAGATTTTTAGGGTTATCGTTTTTTATTTGAATGTTATTGGCATTTACATTTTTTATAATATTTCCACACGACCTAACAACATCAATAATTTTATTTAACATTTTTTTTCCTATAAACAATTTTATCTAGGCGTTCCAATTCATCAATATAACCAGCAATTAAACTTAATCCTTTGTTCCAAAATTTAGAATCTTTAGCATTAAGACCAAAAGGTTTTAATATTTCATCATATTTTTTGATACCAGTTAAAGATAACATTTCAAGGTATTTATCGGCAAAATTACTAACATTTCCTTCACTATATACCTGATATAACGAGTTTACCAAGCAATCGGCAAATGAATATGCATAAACATAAAAAGGTTTCCAAAAAAAGTGTCCAACAACGGCCCAGTTATCTTCTGTAACATCATCAATATTTACATATTTACCAAGTGATGCCGCCATTTCTTCTCGCCAAATTTGTGCTAATCTCTCACGGGAAACCTCTCCTTGTCGTCTCTCGTCATGAACTCTTGTTTCAAAAAAATGAAAGGCAATTTGACGAATTGCAGTATTAATCATATCATTAACCTTGCTTGCTATCAAACAAAGCCTTTCTTCATCTGTTTTAGTATTTTTAAGCAAAGACTGAAAAGTCAACATTTCTGCAAATACTGATGCCACTTCGGCCAAAGTCAAAGGTGTTGCATCATTAAGATCTCCTTGCTTTGAACTTAACCTCATATGACAGCCGTGTCCAAGTTCATGAGCTAGTGTCAAAACATCATTTTGTTTACCAACAAAATTTAGGAATAAATAAGGATGATATTCATCTGGTAACGGCATAGCAAAAGCACCGCTTCTTTTGCCATCACGAGGAGGAACATCAATCCATGAATGATTTTTATCAAAAAAATCAATAGCTAAATCATAAAGTTTAGGGGAAAACTGTTTGTAAGCTTCTAAAACAGTGTTAACAGCGTTATCCCAAGAATATTTTTTTTCATTTTCAAATGGAAGAGGAGCGTTACGATCCCAATATTCAAGTTTTTTAACCCCTAACCATTTTGCTTTTAGTTTATAAAAACGATGGGCAATATTAGCATAATTATCTCTAACCGTGTTAGCTAAAGCATTCACAGCCTTATCATCAACACGGTTTGCTAAATTTTGCGAAGCAACAGGAGATTTAAATCCTCTTTTCATATCTTCAATAGCTTTATCTTTTACTACCATATTGTAATTCAAAGTAAAAAGAGGAGCATTTTCTTTATATACCCTAGCTATTTCTTTACCTGCTTTTTCTCGTACTTTAGCATCTTTATCCAAAGTAAGTTTAGATATCTCCGCGTCATTATATTCTTTGCCATCAACTATAAATTTCAATCTTGCTGACGTTTCCTCGTACAATCTTTCCCAGCCTTCACCAGAAGTAACAGATTTTTCATGCAAAATTTCTTCTACTTGTTCATCAAGTTCGTAGTCTTTGAATAATCTTATTCTATTTAACCAAGGAGCATAATAAGACGCATTTTCATCTTTAAGCCATTCATCTATCTTATTTTGAGGTAGCTTATTTATTTCTAAAGACAAAAATATTGTTGGCTTACTATAATCATTAAGTTTTTCTGATACATTTTGGTAGAACGCCATTGCTTCAGCATTTTTCATTTGTGTAACCATATTAAGATATGCGAAAACACCTATTTTATTTCCTAGCACAGAACGCTTTTCACATTCTTTAGCCATCTTGAAGAAATTTTTAGCATCTAAAGTAGACAACTTACCTTTATATTTTTTTGCAAAAGTAATTGCTGACTTTTTATAACATTCTAAGTCTTCATTAATTTTATTATCATTAATATTTTGATATAAATCGGAAAGATCCCAAGCGGGAAGATCTCTATTCTGGCAACATTTCTTCGTTGAACATTTGTTTGTTTTCTTCATCTTCAAGCACCTTTCTCAATTTATTAAGTTTTTGCATTTCTTGTTTTATATCAGGGTGTTGTTCCAAATATTCCTGTCTAGCATCTTCATCAACAAATGGATTCGGTTCAACTTCTGGTACGTAAATATAATTACTCCACGGACGAGGTTGTTTGCCATCAACCCAATCAACAACACCTTTACCGACAACTTTAATATCACACCAAGTATTTACAGCAATAGCCCCAATACTACAACCAATCTTTTTATTGCAATCAATTAGGTTTTCAATCATATTTTGAGTACATTTTACAAAACCACGTTCTTTAACATCTTGTTTTGGCGAAATTAATAACAAAACAAGCAAAAGAACAAACAATAAAACAACCAAACTGATAGTTACTACAAACCAATAGCGTTTAATAAAAGACATTATATTCCTTACATATTTTTTCTTTTCTTTACCAATTCCTCAAGCAAAGCAAGTTCTTCTAATGTATTTGCTGCAGATGCTTCTTCAACAGGGCATTCAACAGCCGAACACTTAAGTCCCATTCGTAAAGCAATCTCAATAGCATCTGTAAGATAATACTCTTGTGCAGCATTTTCATTGCTAATAGCAGACAAAATTGAAAAAAGTTTTTCTCCATCAAAACACATAATTCCAGAATTGCAAAAAGTTATAGCCTTTTCTTCATCACTAGCATCTTTAAATTCAACAATGCGTTTAAGCTCATCTCCTTCCATAACAAGACGACCATATCTTGCTGGATCTTGTGGACGAAAACCCATACATACTACAGAATATCCTTCAGCACGTTTATGTAGAAGTTTTATCATGCTTTCTTTAGTATAAAGAGGTTGATCTCCAAAAATAACCAAGATATCACCTGTAAAACCTCTAAATTCATTACAAGCAGCTAAAACAGCATGTCCAGTACCAAGTTGCTTCTCTTGAACACAAGTTGGATAAGGAGCAACTTCCCTTTTTACAGCCTCACCATCTGGAGCAATTACAGTTATAATCTTTTTAACTCTTAGTTCTTCTAAGGTATCTATAATATGCCTAATCATTGGCTTACCATCAACAGGCATTAAAACTTTTGGTAGATCAGATTTCATACGGGTACCTTTGCCAGCACCCAAAATAATAGCTCCAATAGGATTTTTACTCATTTCTATTTTCTCCTTTATAACTTTTTAACAACTCTTATAATACAATAATCAATATGATGAATCAGTTAATGTCGGGTGTCAAGTTATGAAGAAACTTTTTTTTGCAATTTGTTTCAATTTAATGTTCATTACCACAGTTTGTGCTCGTATCACGCCTATTAGCGGCTACGAAAATATCAAACCTCAACAACAGCAAAATCAAACACCAGAAATTAAAGTTGTTGACTACGATGAATTTAAAGATTTTATACAAGAAAGATTTAGTAAAGCCCAAAAAGCTAATAAAGCAAGTTTAAATAAAAATTTTGATTATGTTAAAACATCATTACAACAACATCAGGCTGAAGAAAGTCAAAAAGGTTTTTTTGAAAAAATATATGATCAAGCACTTGCTAGAGTAAAAAATACAACTCAAATAGAACGCCAAGATGTTGTTCAATCAACAGTTTTTCAGCGTACTGTTACAGAGCAGGAAAAAGACTGGAATCAAAGTAATATTCCAACCATCAGCGCAAACTTACCTCCTTACTATACCTCATTTACGATTCCAGCATTAGAGCATATACCATATCTTATGAATTCAATAGAGATATTACCTAATGGTCTTGTTAAATTTGAAGAAACAATAACTGTTGTTGCTAATGGTCAAAAATTAAAGGAGGGATTGACTAAAATATTACCACTAAAAACATACAGTCCAGAAGGTAAATCTAAATATTTAGACTATTCAATTATAAACGTAGATGTAAATGAGGCTTCGCTCAATTATCATCTTAAATCAGACGGAAAAAATGTTTTTTTAGTTCCAGAAGCAAACTATCGTTTGTCTCCAGGGATATATACCTATAAGTTTGAATATCTTGTAGATAATTTACTTTGGGAATATGACGATTTTTACCGTTTTTATTGGGACGTTGGAGGAAGCGGTTGGAATCTTGTTGTAGACAGGCTTGGAGCAAGTGTAGCCTTGCCAAAAGTTAATAGTGTTTTAGGTAGCAATGTTTTATTAGGCGTTCCAAGTTACTTACAAACAAACATTGTTGACATAAGCCCTAATGGTCCATCAGCTTTTGCATACATAGCTAAAAGACCGCTATTTATAGGTGAGGGAATGCATATTATTACTGATATTGATAAAAAAGCATTATTTTCACAGACAATATGGCAAAGTATAATGCGTTCGTTTTATAATTATGGTGATATTTATTTATCGTTACTAGGCTTATGGGTTATAGCATTATCTTTTGTTATTTCTTGGCGATATATATCAAAAGGCAAGACACAAAATAAGAAAATTACTCTAAATAAAACTGCGATGGTTATTCGCTATTTTTTACTAGATAGTTTTGATGTAAAGTCAATATGTGGTTTTATCTTGGAGTTATATAAAAAAAATATAATAGATATTCAGCAGTCTGGAGAGACTATCCTATTAATTAAGCGAACAGACAATATAAAAAGTTTAAATACTTTTGAGCAGAAAGCACTGCGTGATTTATTTCCTAATCATGAAACCACATTTAATGTCAATAAACACAACATTTTACCACTAAAACGTTTTGCATCAAAAATTGAAAATGGTTTAAGGAAACAAATGTTAAAATTTAGATTAAAATTAAATATCGGTTACCTACTATTTAGTTTAGGAATGCTCATACTAACAGAGTTATTTATATCATCTTTCAAGATTAATACAGGTCATACTTTTACGGTTTTAGTGTGTTCATCTTTAATATGTTTGCTAGGAATGGTTTTGTGGCAAACAGGGAAGAAACTATGGCAAAAAATAATTTGTAGATTACTGAGCATAGATATTGTTATATTATCTTTGACCGTTATGTCTGCAGTCATACATCCATTAGCAGCTTTATTAATTATTGCCTCAACTTCTATAATCGTTATTTCTTTAGGTGTATATTCTAAACGTTTAGGCCTTATAAAATATTATATCGAAGATATCAAAAAGTTTAGGAAATATTTAATTCAACATCACGACAATATTATATTGGGTAAAGATTTCTTGAATTACCAAGCTGCTATATGGGCATTCGATTTAGAAAAGGAATTTATCCCTGTTAGAAATCCAGAATACAACAAAATACCAATTATTAAAAATATTGCAAAGTGTTTTTAATAAAGAACTATTTTACGACGTCTTCAGTTGTTTCAAAAATCTTTTTGGCGACTTCCATCGCTGTATCTGCTTTTTCGGGTTTACCAACGTATGAAAGAGAATATTGCATAACCTTAAAACCAAAAGGATTAGAGATATAATTCTTTTTTTCTTCTTCTGTTTTTTCAAGATCTTCATACTTATCAAACTCTAAATATCTAATCCGCATATAAGCTTTCCAGCGAATAGTATTTGGTTCAGGTATATTTTTTGTAGTAGTTGTAGTGGTAAACTCGGCTATCCAAAAATCATTAGATATTTTTGTAATTTTTTTAATATCTACAAATCTTTTCATTTGTTGACGCATAAAACTGCGCAATTGCTCTTTATTAATTTTATGTATAAATTTATAATAGTTATTTAATCCTGAATACCAATAAAATAAAGATGATGTGTCCCATTTATAATATAGATCGGCAGAGGATTTAGGAATTGCATGACGCATTTCTATGTAATCTTCAATATATTTTTCTGTAAGCATGTCTTGATAGGACACTTTAATTCTCTGAGGTTGAACTTTTTCAAGAGAAAAAGACTGTAAGTTAGAACGATAAAATATCGGAATAGCATTTTTTTGAGGTAACAAAAGATAAACAACCATTGTCAGCATTATAGTTATACAAAAACTCAATACAGCAAAAATCACTAATATCCTAGACGTCCATAAATATCTTCTTTCTGGAAAAGAAGGCAGATGAAACTTTTCAGGATAAAGCCCTAGTCTATCAGGACTTTTTTTATCACGATATCTAAATATGGTTGAAAAAAGACTCATGGATTCCAACCTTTTGTATTAATAAGCATATTGCTCAAACCGCACTTCTTTAGCGGTATTCATATAGCTTTGCGGATCATTAGGGGTTCCAACATAAGATAACGCATAATTAGTAACCAAAAATCCAAAAGGATTTTGTTCTCTTAAAGAACGATTTTCATAAGGAATTGATGCTAATATAGCCCTAATATGTGCCCGCCAAATATTAATTATGGGAGTTGTTTCACCAGGATAATAATCCATTGTAATAAACTGAACTTGCCAAAATCCACGTGATGTAGGTTTTACCCATTCTATTTCTGCAAGTCTAACTAGACCACGCATTTTAAAAGCGTTTACATTATTATTAATATCAGTTGCAATAAAGTCTTGATAAACTTTGCGAGAAGACATCCAAAACAAACGAGAATTAGGTCCCCAACGAGTCATTACCTCATCATAATCAGCTGTAATAACATGGCGCAACAATACATATTCCTTGATGAATAATTCTGTTAGAAGATCCGTTGCTGCAATAGGTCGTTTTTGTTTTTCAATAAAATTTAGTTGGCTAAAAATTTTGTCGTGTTGAAATAGTAAAGGATAAGCACCCCTTTGCGGAAGCATAATAAAGATAGTTGATGTTAAAACCATATTCAAACATATGCTTAAAGCCGAAAAAATAACTAAAAGACGAGAACTCCACAAATAACGTCTTTCAGGCATGGCTGAGGTGTGAATAGCTTCGGGATAAAGACCAAGCTTATCTGGACTTCTTTTTTCTTTATATTTAAATACCGTTTTTAATAAATCAAGCATTTTGCCTCAATTTAATATATGATAACCATTTATACTCTCATTATATCATACAAAAAATATCTTTTTTATTAATTTTATACAACAAAGTTGAATAAAAGCAAATAAATACTATTAATCTTAAAAATATTAGTATAACCTACTACTAACTAATACTAGTTTTTAAGGTTAAGGTTATGCATAAAATACTGTCTTTGTTTATCTTTTTTACTTTGTTGATAAGTGCATGTTCTAACACAGAATATTATGAAGTGGATATTCCAGCACCTGCTGCATATACTGATTGGGATAGAGCGATTCGTGTGGATACGGATATGCAAACAATGTATGCAAATACTCCTCGCAAAATACAAAAACCAATAGATATGTATATGGCTTTTGCTCTTGCACTGAAATATAATTACACACGCCGTTTGGTAAGTTATCAGCAAAGTATGATAGAAGTCGGGATGAATCCAGAAAATCGTTTGCCTGAAATTTTCTCTTCGGCTGGATATGTTAATACAGATAACAAAAGTGCTATGGATTCTGAGCTCAAGTTAGCTTGGAATATTTTAGATGTTAGTACAGTCTACTACCAAAGTAAAGATGATTGGTATCAAACTAGTGTAGCTTATGAACAAAGCCGTAAAGTCATTCATAATCTCATGCAAGAAACTAGGGTCTTGTATTGGAAAGCTTTAACAGCTCAAAGATTGCTCCCTTTGATTGACGATATGATTGAGTATATGACGTTAGATGTCGATGAGCTAAATGCCAAAACAGCAGAACTTACTCGTGAAGGAAAAAGTTTGAGTGTCGCAGAACTAGAGCGTAAAAGAGAATTTATGCAATCAACTAAAGAGCTTTCAGCCTTAAAGCGTGATTTAGAAACAGCAGAAGTTAGATTAGTTTCGCTCATGGGATTTCACCCTTCAACCGAAATTACTCTAGTAGGAAAAGAAGCTGGTAATTTTAATCTTCCAGAAATAAAAAGTTCCTTAAGTGAAATGGAATGGGTCGCTCTGACTAATCGTCCAGAGCTAAGGACAAGAGATTTGGTCACTAATGTTGATGAAGTTATAGCTTCATTTAAAATCTTTTCAGACCCTGGCAATGTAAAATATAAAAATGATGCTAATTATTATAATCGAGCATGGTCTAAAAAGGCTAAAGAAGTTGGTATGGAAGTGTTTGAAAACGTTAGTAATCCAAAATATTTTGAAGCAGAATCTTTGCGTCGTCAACGTATGACTAATCTTATTTTAACACAAGTTTATGTAGCTTGGGCGCGTTATATGTCTGCTATAGAGGATTATCAAATTGCTGAGGAACTAGCTAACGCATCTGAAGATATTGCTGAAGATACCACAATGTCTAGCGGCGTTCGTTCTGCTAAATCGCAATTAGAATCTGCACGAGCTATTGAGGATGAGTCTAAAGCAATGCTGGCCTATGTTAATGTACAAGATGCTTTAGGTAACTTATATTCAACATTGGGTATGGATGCCATTCCTTACTATATGCTAAATGAAAAACCTTCAAAAATAGCAATATATTTACGTGGAGTTTTGGAAAAATGGCGTAAAGGAGAATTTTTGCCAGATAATCGTCCATATATGTTAGATGTTCCCGCTAAACGCCCTCCTGTTAATTTGTCTTCAGATAAGTTGTTGCCAGATTTAACACTAGAAAGTGGTCAAAAGTTTGAAGTAGTGATTCCAGATGCATTAATTAATAAAATGGACTTTAAAGGGCAAGTAATGTTTAAAGCTGGAATGATAGACGATACACCATTACCAGATTGGGTAATGTTTGATGAAGGTAAACGTGCTTTCGTTGGTATGGCTATGCCAGGAAATGTTGGGACATATCGTCTAAAAGCTTATATGTCTGACGAAGAGGGGCGTATAGCCTATGTTACCTTTGCTATTAAAATTACCGATGTTTATGTTCCTTCTGTAAAATTAATGGGGTTGACAGAGGGACGTACAGCTCAAGTATTAAAACGTTGCGTTGGTCGTCAATGTTCTGATGAGTACATAGCAACCGAAGTTATTGGCGAAGATGTTGTCAAAAAAGCTAATTAGTAACAAATAAAAAACAGCATCGTTATAAAGATGCTGTTTTTTTATATCCTTGGTTACTTTAAATTAACTTCCAAAGGTAAACTATAATATTTTGTGCTACATAGATAGGGTAACTCTAGATCCAGAAGAACGAAAACAAAACTCTCCTAAAAATGTTGAAATTAACTGCATCCTTTTTAAATGCAAAAATTTTAAAATATATTGTTTTTTTACTTTAATTATATGTAATTCGAGTCGAATCCAAATATAAAGTACGACTCGCAAAAATATCAAAAACAGTTAATTTATTGCCTAAATTACTTAAATTTTTGGACATATTGACAAACGTTAAAAGTTGTTAAGAGTTTTATCCTCAGGATAAAAATTTTTTTATGATTGTTTTTTAAATAGATAGCAAAAAATATGTTTTTTGTTAACTAAATTTATATTGAGTAGGTAAGGTGAATATATAACAATAAGACCATTCGGAATACAACCGAAGTATTGTTATTTTTTATCAAAATAAAAAATTGTGTATACTATATATAGTACGTTTACTTTTTATTAAAACAATATATTGTATGTTTGATGTCAGATTTGGCATTAGAGTCTAACCACATAAAAGATAAGGAAAGAAGAACAGGATATGTCAGAAACAGAGTACAAAATGTCTTCAGTAACCGAAGAGAAAATCGGTATTGAAAAGGTAACCAAAAGAGATGGAACTTTGGCACCATTTGACAGCTCTAAAATTTATAACGCCATTAATAAAGCGGGTTCAACTACCAAAGAATTTGGCGAAGAAGAAAGCTGGTTGCTCACAGCTCAGGTATTGAAAGTGTTAAAGCATAAGTTTGAAGCTGAATTGCCAACTATTGAACAAATTCAAGATGTTGTTGAACAAGTTTTAATTTCTGCAAACTATTTTGCTACAGCAAAAGCCTATATTTTATATCGTGACCAACGTCAACGTGTTCGTCAAGATCACAAAGTTATGGTAGATGTTGAAAGCTCTATCAACGAATATTTGGAAAGATTAGACTGGCGTATTAATGAAAATGCTAATCAAGGCTATTCAAATGGCGGTTTAATACTCAATGTTTCTGGTAAAGTTACGGCTAATTATTGGCTAAGCCATGTTTATCCTGCTAACATTGGAGAGGCTCACCGTAATGGCGATATTCATATTCATGATTTAAGTATGTTAGCAGCTTATTGTGCTGGTTGGTCATTAAAAAATTTGCTTCATGAAGGTTTCAATGGTGTTCCAGGTAAGGCAGAAGCTGGTCCTGCTAAGCATTTATCTGCAGCTATTGGTCAAATGGTTAATTTTATGGGAACTTTACAGAATGAATGGGCTGGAGCACAAGCATTTTCATCGGTTGATACTTATCTTGCTCCATACATTCGTAAAGATAAATTAGAGTACAAGCAAGTTTATCAATGCATACAAGAACTTATTTACAATTTGAATGTTCCATCACGTTGGGGTTCACAAACACCTTTCACAAACTTTACTTTTGATTGGGTTTGTCCAGAAGATTTGCGCGAAACTCATCCTATCATTGCAGGTATTGAACAAGAATTCACTTATGGTGATTTACAAAAAGAAATGCATATGATTAATAAAGCCTATATTGAAGTTATGATGAAAGGCGATATTAAAGGACGTCCGTTTACTTTCCCAATTCCAACTTATAATATGACACCAGATTTTCCGTGGGAAGATGAAAATACCGAATTATTGTTTGAAATGACAGCTAAATATGGTTTGCCTTATTTCCAAAACTTTATTAATTCAGTGTTAAAACCTGGGCAGATTCGTTCAATGTGTTGTCGTTTGCAACTTGATTTACGTGAGTTGTTAGCACGTGGTAATGGTTTATTTGGCTCAGCTGAACAAACAGGATCTATCGGTGTTGTAACCTTTAACTGTGCTCGTTTGGGCTATGTTTACAAGGGTAATGAAGCTGGACTTTATGCTCGAGTTGATGAATTACTTGAGCTTTCAAAAACATCGCTTGAGATTAAGCGTAAACTTATTCAACGCTTGATTGATGGTGGTCTATTCCCATTTACTAAGCGTTATCTTGGAACATTGCGTAATCACTTTTCAACAATTGGTGTAAATGGCATCAACGAAATGATTAGAAATTTTACCAATGATGAGCATTCAATTGCTGATCAATGGGGACAAGAATTTGCAATTAAGTTTTTGGATTATATTCGCGAAAAATTAGTTAAGATCCAAGAAGAAACAGGTCATATGTATAATCTTGAAGCCACTCCAGCAGAGGGCGCAACCACTCGTTTTGCTCGTGAAGATAAAAAGCGTTTTGTTGATATTATACAAGCAGGAACTAAAGAAAATCCATTTTATACTAACTCGTCTCAGTTACCTGTTGGTTATACTGATGATCCATTTGAAGCTTTAGATTTGCAGTCAACCCTACAAACCAAATATACAGGTGGTACAGTTTTACATTTGTATATGGGGCAGCGCATTTCTTCAGCAAAAGTTTGTCGTGACATTGTAAAGCGTGTTTTGACAAATTATAGATTACCGTACATTACCATAACTCCTACTTTTTCCATCTGTCCAAAGCATGGATATATTTCAGGAGAACACAAATACTGCCCAATCTGCGATGAGGAGAAAAAGGCAGAAAAGAGAGCCGCAGCATCAAGAAAAGATGTTGCATAAGTTAATTTTTTTAGAAAGAAATATGGAGAATAAAATGACAACTGTTAATTTTGAAGATATCAAACTTGCAGATGAAGAAAGACAACCTTGTGAAGTATGGACACGTGTTATGGGTTATTTGCGTCCATATTCTGAATTTAATGTTGGTAAAAAATCAGAATTTCGCTCTCGTGTAAATTTCTCTGAGCTAAAAGCTATTGATGGCTGTGCTTGCCATTGTGAAGATGCTTATGCTATTGCAGCAGAATAATTGAGCAGTATTATATGTCTAAAATTGTAGTCGGCGGCGTTGAGAAATTCAGCGCCGTTGATTTTCCAGGGGTGTTGACAGCTGTTGTCTTTATGCAGGGTTGCCCATGGGCCTGTCCTTTCTGTCATAATGCTTCTATTCGTCCAATATTAAAAGAAAATGATTTTTCTTGGGAACTATTTGTCGAGTTTTTGCGTACCAGAGTTGGCAAGTTAGATGCTGTAACTTTTTCTGGAGGTGAGCCATTAGTTCAAGACACTCTTCTAGATGCTATCAAAGAAGTAAAGAGTTTAGGTTTTAAAATAGGTCTTCACACAGGAGGATATCGTCCAGAGCATTTAGTCAATATCTTACCTTTTATTGATTGGGTTGGGCTAGATATTAAAGCGCCATTTGATAGGTCTCATTATCAAAAAATTATAGGTGTCGACCATTTAAAGCGTGTTGAACAAAGTTTAGATTTAATACTTAAAAGTGGTATTGATTTCGAATGTCGTACAACTTGTGATCCACGTTTTTTAACCTCAAAAGATTTATTTGATATTGCTAAATATTTAAAAAGTAAGGGTGTTAAAAAATATTTCTTACAAAAATATCGCCCTGTCGAAAGCGATAAAGAAACTAGCGATTATGCCTGTGAAAATATTTTTGATGATAAAGAATTAATAGAATATTTGAAAGAAAATTTTACTAATTTTGAAATACGCAAATAAAACAAACCCCGATTAATAAAAATCGGGGCTTGCAAATACGATATTATAAAACTACTCTTTTTTCTCATCTGGATCACGCAAGACATAACCGCGTCCCCAAACAGTTTCAATATAGTTTTTTCCGCCTGATGCTTTTTCTAGTTTTTTGCGCAATTTACAAATAAATACATCAATAATTTTCAATTCAGGCTCATCAATACCTCCGTATAAATGGTTAAGGAATTGATCTTTGTTAAGAGTTGAACCTTTACGCAACGACAACAATTCCATAATACCATATTCTTTACCAGTCAAATGCAACGTCTTGCCACAAACAGTAACTGTTTGCGTATCCAAGTTAACTTCTACATCTCCCGTATTGATAATCGATTCTGAATGTCCCTTAGAACGTCTAACAACAGCGTGAATACGCGCCAAAAGTTCACTTTTATCAAAGGGTTTAGTCAAATAATCATCAGCACCATAGCCAAGACCCTTAACTTTTTTATCTGGTTCGCTCAAACCTGATAAAATCAAAACAGGAGTATTAACTTTTGATGCACGCAAATTACGTAAAACTTCATAACCATTCATATCAGGCAACATCAAATCAAGGATGATAATGTCATAATCATAAAGTTTGCCAATCTCCAAGCCATCTTCACCCAAATCAGTAGTATCAACGATCATACCTTCTTTTTTGAGCATTGTTTCAACACTTTGTGAGATTGCGAAATCATCTTCTACTAATAAAACACGCATCCTAAGCATCCTTCTCTAAAAAAACTTACCTCAATAACTGCATTATATAGCTATAAATTTTATTTGTTTAGCTTTGTTAATAATTATTAACAATTTTTTATTCAAATGTTGATAACGATGATAAATGTAGTCAAAACAGATGTTATATAGTATACAAAATATAGTTTGATTATTTGGAGAATGGTAAGCGTGAGTGATTTCACAGACAATATTTTACAATCAATAGAAAAAATTGACAATGCCGCATATTATGGTCGTGTTAGTGGTGTGCAAGGATTGTTTGTAGAAGTCAGCGGGATTTTAAGTGCCTTAGCTATAGGTGACCGTTGTAATATTATCAATAATCGTGGCGATAAAATAACTAGTGAAATAGTCAGTTTCAAAGATGATAAAATTCTTCTTATGCCATACAGCACTATGGATGGTATCGGTATAAATTGTTTGGTTGAAGTTATTGATGCCAAACCAGTTATTTATCCCCATTACTCATGGCTTGGTCGCATAGTAAATGCTTTTGGCGAAGCTATTGATGGTAAAGGACCTCTTATCAAAGGAGCAAAGCCGTATTTTATAAAAACATCTCCACCACCAGCTCAGTTTCGTGACCGTGTAAAAGGTAAGGTTGATTTAGGTATTAAAGCTGTAAATGCCTTTTTGACTATTTGCAAAGGGCAGCGTATGGGTATTTTTGCAGGTTCAGGAGTAGGCAAATCAACATTAATGTCTATGATGGCACGTCATACAAATTCAGATGTTTCTGTAATAGGACTTATTGGTGAGCGAGGACGTGAAGCAAAAGAGTTCGTTGAAGATGTTTTAGGAGAAGATGGACTTAAAAAATCTGTTTTAGTCTTAGCTACATCAGATGAAAGTCCTTTATTAAGACGACAAGCTGCTTATGTTACTATGGCAATTTCAGAGTATTTTCGTGACGAAAATAAAGATGTTTTATGTATGATGGATTCAATTACTCGATTTGCTATGGCTCAAAGGGAAATATCTTTATCAGTTGGTGAACCTCCAGCATCTAAAGGATATACTCCAAGTGTTTTTTCTGAGCTTCCTCGCCTTTTAGAAAGAGCAGGTCCAGGAGCTGGAAATGGTACAATTACAGGGCTTTTTACAGTTTTAGTTGATGGTGATGATCATAATGAACCAGTAGCAGACGCTGTTCGTTCAATTTTAGATGGTCATATTGTTCTTGATCGTTCAATAGCTGAAAGAAATCGTTATCCTGCTATTAATATTCTTCGTTCAATTTCCAGAACAATGCCAGATTGTGATACCAAGGAAGAAGCTGAACTTGTAACCAAGGCTCGTAAATATATCTCATCTTATGAGGATATGGCAGAGCTTATTCGCCTAGGAGCATACAAAAAGGGATCTAACCGTGAGGTTGATGAAGCTATTTTTTATTATCCATTGCTTGAAGAGTTTTTGTCCCAAAGCAAACAAGAAAAATTTTCTTTAGAAGAATGTTACAAAATGTTAGAAACTATATTATCTACTCCATACATTCCAGATTAGATAAGGGAAGTAAGCAATGCGCAATTCTCTTCAAACCCTAGAACGTATAAAAAAAATTGAAATAGATGAACAAAGACGTCTATTGATGGTAGAGTTGGGAAAAGAAGATAGTCTACAGCATCAAATTTCAGAACTTATTGCCAAATATGAACAAGAAAAAGAATTTGTTATGCAAAATCCTGGAATTTGCGATTTTGGAGCTTATACCAAGCAATATTTAGAAAATCGCAAAATGCTAGAAAAACAACTAAAAGATATTCAGATTAAAATAGAACAAATTCGAGATATTATGGCAGATATGTTTAAAGAGCAAAAAACTTATAAGATAGTCGATGAAAACAGGCGTAGGCGTAGACAAAAAGAGTTTGAAAATCAAGAACAAAAAATGCTTGATGAAATAGGAATTAATGCTTATATTAAAAAACATTCATAAGTAACTATAAGGAGTATAAATATGTTTGAAATGAAGCAACTTTCATTTGAATTGTCAGCACTAGAACCATATATGTCATCAAAGACTCTAGATTTTCATTATAACAAACATTATAAGGCATATCTTGATAAATTAAACGAACTTATCAAAGATACAGACTATGCAAATATGCCTTTAGAAGCCATTATTAAAGAAAGCTATTTTCGTCCGTCAGATAAGGCTATTTACAACAATGCAGGTCAAGTTTGGAATCATCAATTTTTTTGGAATTCATTATCCGATTCGGGCGCTACGATGCCTGCTGAAAAATTTATAAAGCAAATTGAAAATGCATTTGGTTCATACGATAATTTTAAAAAGGAATTTAAAGCTAAGGCATTAGCACAATTTGGTAGTGGTTGGTGTTGGATCATTCAAAAAGAAGGTAACTTGGATATTGTGACAACATCTAATGCAGACAGTCCTATTTCTCTAAATTTAGGGCAACCACTAGTTTGTTTAGATGTTTGGGAACATGCATATTATCTTGATTATCAAAATAGACGAGCTGATTTTATAGATACATTCCTAGAACACCTTATAAAATGGTAATTAAATAAAACTTAAATAATTTGCCTCATAATAAATGCAAATGATATTAGTATCATTGTTGACAAATTTTGTCTAAAATGGTAGTATAACATTGTGTCCAGTAATCATAGGAGGCATAAATGGTTGAAGAGATACAAGCTTCGTATAAAAATGGGTCGTTGACAATCAAAGATCCTTCTCGTAAAAATCCTAATATAGTAATTCCTAATGCCAAGGGATATGTTCCTAATCCTAATCATCATGTTTTCGTTTTAAGTGAGGATACCGAAAAAGGCAGAGCTATAACGTATTCTATTGAAGACATAAGGCAGCCAGAAGATTCAGTGGAACGTTTACAACTAGTTTCAACTCATTTCCCTGATGGTCGTGTAGAAACATGTGTTCCCAAACATAATATGAAAAAATATAAGTGTGGCGAAAAATATGTAAAAAATGCTTACACAAGAATGTCAATTATGAATACTACGTATCAAGGTAGGTAAAAATGACAAAGTACGAAACAGAAAAGCAATATTTTGTAGCAGAAAATACTTCTGGTGAGCTATATATTTATATCGGAGCCAAAAAAGATACTCCCACTCATCCTCAGATTATTTATGACGGTTTTGATCATGCTTTATTTATTCGTAATGACGAGCAAAAGATTATTTTAGACTATATTAATCCAGATGTTCGTGACAAATTACGTAAAGCTCGTGCTGTAATAATTGTCGAAACTGTTATGGAAAATATTAAAGAAGCCTACATTGCAGATATGAATATTGTTGAAAAAATACCAGTTGATTGGTCTAAAATAGGCTTAAAAACATGGGAAGAAATTTCTTTAAGCTAAAATATGACATGTTTTAGCCAAATAATTATAAGGATTAGAGATGTTTTTATAAAAAAATAAAATTTTAGACAAAAAGTATTGCAAACGACTGAAAAATAGTGTATTATTCTAATAAATAAAGATTAGACCCCCTCTTAAATAGGAGATAAAAGTATGGTTAATACAAATTGGTTTCAAGATGAAGAATGGTGGAAAAAGTATTTGGCAACACAGATATATAGTATGTGGAAAGAAGAAACGGATAATGAAAAAAAAGAAGAGATAAAAAAAGGTTTAGAAGAGCATTTAAAAACAATCGATGATTTTAATCTAGTTTCATCGTATGATATTTTGTCATATTTAAAGGTTCTAGGTAAAGAAGAACTTAAAACAATATATATCAAAAATGCAGACGGTAGCGAAAGCGCAGCATTTGAGCTGATAAAGGATCAAATTGATAGCAAGGATGCCACCCTAAATAAAGATGGAGGGCTTATTCATCTACTTCAACATAAAGCTTTGCTAGAAGCATATAAACTTGCGCATCAAGGTGATAAAGATTTTGATGAAGCAAAAATTGATGAGCAAATAAAAAAAGCAAAAGAAAGTATTGAGACGGCTCTAGGGCAAGTTGAGGTTAGTAGTATTAACGATGTATTAGCTCAGCATTATGATAATGCTGAAAAATCTGGTGCCATTGAAGAAATATCTTTAAACGCTAAAGATAGTTTTTTAGCTGAATTAGCTAAAGCAAATGGGTGGGACCTTGTTGATGGTAAAAAGATAGAATCTAATGATAATGCTTTGAATACAGCAATTGGAACACTAGAAGTCTATAACTCAAATGGTGAACTTAATGATATCTATAGTGAATGCAAAGAATTACTTAATAAGGTAAAATACGAATTTCCTTCAGGAACTTCAAAGAACGTTCAAGAAGCACAAACAAAAGCATATAACAAGTTACTTTTGGCTAACGCCACCAGACGTGCTACCTTAGAACTTCTGAAAGATAGATCTTTACTTGATGATGCTAAGACAAATGAAGCTGTTTTGGCTAAATTTAAATCAATGGTTGCTCAGCAATTTGAAAGAGGAGTTGTTTTAGTAGGTTTAGCTGGTAATCCTAAAAATTCTGTCCTAATGCAAAACATTAAAAGAGATAAAAACGGCAACGTTATTTATGATGATGGTAGCGATAAAACAATTGCCAGTGATATTCAAAAGATTTTAAAGGGTGAAACCAAACTTTCAGCAGGAGCTATTAACGTTGATACATGGTGGTTAGAAAACATAGAACTACCTAAAGCTGAAAATATCATAAAATCTAAAACAGATATTAATAAGTTAACATTTTTGGATAAAGTCAAAAAAGCTGGGGCAGCAGCATGGGATAATGTTGCTAGAAAAGGTGGTTTTAAAAAAATATTAAACAATCTTGTAATGTTTGGCGGAGCAGCTGCTTTGATGGCAAGTCCTTCAGGCTTAGCTATTGCTACAGGTGCTGCTATTTATGCTGGTTGGACAACGGTTAATGCTTGGATAATGCCTATTAAAGATGCCTTGGATCAAGAAGCACGTAATAAAAATATAAAAAGTTTAAAAGATAGATATAAATATATAAAAGAAAACTGGACTAGAGCTAAAAAAGCTAAATATGATGAAAAAGATTTTACCAAAAGAGCCAAATGGCGTACTGCTGAAGGACTTGTAATTGGTGGTTTATCAGGTGGCATGTCTGCTATTTTAGGTGCAGGTACTTGGTTAGGGACATTTGCACGTCAAGGAACAATGGCAACAAGTAAAGGTGGGCTATTTTTCAGAAGTTTATTTAATCGCAAATCTGCAAAAAAAGATATTGAGAAAAATGGTATTTCTGTTCAAAAACTACAAAACTTACAAGCAGATGAAAGATATGTAAAACAAGATGCAATAGCTTTTGCCGCTGTAGGCGTAGGTGCAGTTATTGGTGATGGTATAAAATATGATTTTCAAAATAATGGTGTAATATCACGTACGTATACTGATATTAAAGAAGCTATCGGAGATTTTAAAGAAAATTTACAAGTAAGAACATCAGGTTCAGAAAATCAGATTTTGAATGATATTAATGAAGAAAAAACTCTTACCCTCCATGATTCCGTAAAAAATAATGAGCGAATTGTAAGTGAAGCTAGTAAGATACAAGCTAAAATTGTCACTGGTGAAAATGGTGTTCAGACTGTTCTTGCTGTAGATGAAGCTGGACGACCGATTTTTGTTCAATACAACGCAGAAACAGGAGAATATCTAGTAGGTGGTAAAGTTATTGCCCAAAATGGAGATGGTGGTATCAAATTAGCTTCTGATACTTATCAAATGAATAAAGCTAGTGAGATACAAGCTAAAATTGTCACTGGTGAAAATGGTGTTCAGACTGTTCTTGCTGTAGATGAAGCTGGACGACCGATTTTTGTTCAATACAACGCAGCAACTGGAGAATATCTAGTAGGTGGTAAAGTTATTGCCCAAAATGGAGATGGTGGTATCAAATTAGCTTCTGATGCTCAAATAAATGGTAATATAGAACCTCATGCAACAAATGTATTTCAGCCATATAGAGATGATGCAACAGGTATGACTGTTTGGAAAGAGCCTGAAACCAAAAATGGTATAACAGCAACGTATATGCAAGATGCACAAGGTCGTAATTATGTTAGATACGAAGGATTAAATACTGAACATAAACCATCAGAAAGCACTTATGCTAGTTTGGTTAACAATATTAATAAAAAAGGAAATATAAACTTTGATTTTAAGGATGCAGAAGGTAATCCCGTAAGTTTTGAAGATGCTGTAGCAACAATGAGGACAAATTTAGAAGGTGCTAATTATTTGCCTGATGGAATGTCTAAAGAACAAGCTATTTTTCTTGCTATGATGCGAGCACGATATACTGGAAATAAGGATATACTTCAAGATATCCTATGTGGTGAGAATCTTGATAACCTAAAAAATACGCTAACCGCACAAGCTAGTTTATATGCTACAAATCCTGGTCATATAGGCAGATTAATTACCGATAGGCCATTGCAAACTTGGGTCGGTCCAACTTCTAAATTGGAGCTTTGTCAAAATTCCACACCAGAACAAACAAATGGTACAGATATTGACCTTCAAGGTGTAAAAAATTACAACGTTGATTTTGAAGATCCTTATGCAGAATTAACTTCAACCTATTCAAGTCAACGTAATAATATTCAAGTTGATTTAGATAGCCTAGAAGGTGCTGAAGTTATGTATGGTGATAAAGTAAATTTTACAACAGGTCTTCGAGATAACGAAATAACAATTAATAACGAAACAATTACAGGCGATTTTGAACTCGTGTATCATGCAACTCATGATATAAAAAATATTATTAACAATTTAACAGAGCCTACATCAGTAACGATTGCTGATGACGGGGTTACAACGATAGTTTATGAGTTTGAAAAAGGTAAAACAGTATCTGTTGTACTTGATAATGCTAGTGAAGAAGGGGTACGTACAGGACATTTCTTGATTGGTGGAAAAGAAGTGATACTAGATAATGAATCAAGCATATTGATGTCTAAAAAGCTTTCAGAATCGAGTACGTTAGGAGATTATTATTCTTCTGTGGAGAATGATAATGTGTATGAAAACGTGCCTGAGGGGCATGAAAGAGTTGGACGAAGAATAGAAAATATCGCTGACAGACAAGAAGGTCCAGTAGTATCTGATTCTACAATGCCTGTTGACCCTAATCCTGCTACATTTACTTCTACAAAATTAGAGGAAATTAAAAGCAAAGGAGAATTTGTATGCATAGGTAAGAAAGGTGGTAGATATATTTTGCAGATAAATGGCGTTGATGGTGCTACAAGAGGTTCTGCTCCAGACCTAACTCATCTGAATATGGATGATGCAACAACTACATTCACAGATTCAAACGATGGTATTTATAAAGTCACCATTACAACTAAAGATAGCAAGGAACTTGTTGTAAGTTATAATAGTACCAACAATACATCTATGGCTACTATGAATGGCAAATTAGTGTTGCTTGACACGCAAACATGTTCACAGGTACAAAATATTAGTTACGATAAACTGGTCAACAATGGTGTTGAAGTAGGAGAAGTTAAGCTGGATACACCATTTACAACAAAAGTGAAGCAAGCTATTGAAACATATAGAAATCATCAGCCTGTAATGCAAAACAGTACTAACGCTAGATGATAACAGCTTTACTAAATGTACAAAAAAGAGCGTTTAAAAAACGCTCTTTTTATTGGGATTATTTGTAAGACTATTGTTTAGGTGCTGTTGCTTGAGCTTTTTTAGCATTATACATTGCCATAAAATCTATAGGGTTAAGCATTAGTGGAGGCAACCCCGCATTGCTCATTGTGTTTGCTACGATTTGTCTTGCAAATGGAAAGAGCATATGTGGTAATTCTACCAACAATACAGCTTCTTGATGTTCCACAGGGATATTTAAGCTAACAACTGCTCCATAAACTAATTCTAAAATAAAAGCTTTTTCGCCTTCTATATCACCATTAATTTTAACGCTAAGCGATGCATTAAAAATGTTATCTTCTTCAAGTTTTTGTGCTTCTACATTAACCTCAACATTAATTTGAGGATTGGTTTTTGATAATTTTTTAAATATCACAGGAGCATGAGGAATCTCCATAGAAAGATCTTTGATATATTGGTTTTGAATCAAAATAGCTGGCTGTTTGTTTTCCATAAAATATCTCCTTAAACAGATTATGATTTTGCTAAACAATCTACAATTAAAATTTGTTTAGGTCAAATGATAATAAAAGGTTGATAAAAGTTTATGACGCAGTTATATTATAAAAACATATACGGGAGATAAAAAACAAATGATAAACTTAGATATTATCGTTCTTTTAATTGTGGTAGTTCTTATTTTTCAACGCTTGTGGCGTGCTCTAGGTACTCGTCCAGAGGTTGAAACTAAAAAAGTGAAACTAAGTCGTGAAGGCGCTGAAAAACTATATAATTTGCTTAAAAATGAGGCCGAAAAAGAGCTTAAAGAAGCAGCTCAAAATGCTGAAGAATTAGTTCCTGTCGATTCTAAGCCTCTTAACGAAATAGACGCTGTTCTTGTTTCAATTCCTAATTTTAATAAGGCAAATTTTATAACAGGTGCCAAAAAAGCGTTCCAAGTTATTACTGAAGCATTTAATAAAGCAGATACAGAAACTTTGAAAATGCTTGTAAGTCCATCAATATTAAAAAAAATGCAAACTGTGATCAAACAACGTCAAGATGAAGCTATTGCAGCCGAAACAGATTTTATTTGTTTTGATAAAGCAGATATTATCAAGGCAAAAGTGGATAGCAAAAACAATGCGTTAATTAGTGTTGAATTTGTTAGTGAACAAGTTAATGTATTGCGTGATAAAGATAATAAAATTATCGAAGGAGATGAAAATTATATTCAGACAATTACAGATGTTTGGACATTTGAAAGAGCCCTGGATGCAAAAACTTTAAACTGGGTGTTGGTATCAACTAAAAAATAATGCATAAATTTGTTTTAGCCTTAATTTTATTACTTTTTTTATTTGGATGTTCTAGTGAATACCAAGAAAAAGATGTTGTACTAAAAAAAGTTAAATTTTCAGATTTATCAGGATTTGAAGATGATGATATGTTAGCTGCATACAATGCTTTTGCCAAAAGTTGTGATGCAATATCCAAACAAACAGGTGAGTTTATTGGAAATGCTGAAATTAAAATAAATCGAAAAGATTATTTAACTATTTGTCAAAAATCTAAAGGTATTATACCTGCAAAATTCAAAGACTTTATTAAGAATAACTTCACGCCATACCAAGTGCTTTATAAAGGAAAATCTGAAGGCAAGTTTACCGCATATTATGAAGCACAATTAAATGCTTCTTATCAGCGAGATGAAAAATATAAATATCCAATATATGGTATTCCCTATGATCTAGTAGAAGTAAATTTGCTCGATTTTGACCAAACATTACCAAATAAAAAAATATTAGGCAGAATAGAAAATGGTAAACTTGTACCATATTATTCTCGTGAACATATTTTTAAAAATGGGATAAAAGCACCTATTATACTTTGGTCTGATAGTTATATTGATATATATATTATGCAGATTCAAGGTTCGGCTGTAGCTCATCTTCCTGACGGAAGTCAACTTAGAATTTCATTTGCAGAAAGCAATGGACGACAATTTAAAGGTATTGGTTCAATTTTGTTGCAAAAAGGGCTAGTAAAGCCAGGACAGGCATCAATGGGAAATATTAAAAAGTGGCTCAAAGAAAACCCCGTTTTGGCTGAAGTTAATATGAATGAAAATGAACGCTATATTTTTCATCGTTTAGGTAACCCTGAAGGTCCTATGGGGGCACTAGGCGTTCCTTTGACATCAGGACGATCTTTAGCCGTTGATAAGACTTTTGTTCCTTTAGGAGCTTTGCTTTGGCTCGAAACATATAAGCCAGACGGAACAGAAATGAATAAACTTGTATTAGCACAAGATATTGGTTCAGCAATTAAGGGGGCTATACGAGGTGATTATTTTTGGGGATCTGGTGGAGATGATGTTTTAGAGGAAGCTGGTAAAATGAATTCTAAAGGGCAATATTTTATATTAATTCCAAACAAAGTGGAGAATATGAATGGCAAAGCGTATTAGTAAAGCCGATAGTTTAGTTTTTAAAGCTATGCAAAAAGCTATTGAAGGCAATAAACTGCAAATTTGTTTGATTAATTCCAAAATTAATATACCAGGCTCTCCTGTTTACAATCCATGGGAAATGCTTTGGCCTATTTTGACTCCTGTTTTATTTGGACTTATATTAATAGGATTAGTTGGTGTTTTGTTGGGTTTAGCTGTTATGGTTGGAGGCATAATATTATCATCTAATCTTGTAAAGAAAAAAATGGAACAACGTTTATATGAAAGAGCCAAAAACTTTTTTACATCTGACTATAATTCGTGTAATCAACTTTGGGAGTTTGGCGGTATAGTTCTCGTTAATGCTGACGACAAAAAACAAGGATGTATAGCTCCTGATGGAAACTGGAAAGAGTTTGTTATATTGCATTTTGCTGATTATATGACTGAAAAAAAGGATAAATCAGACACTGAAATAGAGGCTGATAATGAAAAAGTTGCCTGAATGTAATACTCCTAATGATTTAGATTCTTGGTTTGAAGAAATATCTGAAATAAAGCAACTAAAACGTCCTGATGAACTTCCAACACCACCATTAATTATTAAAGAGATTGAACCATCTTTATGTGGAGAAGGATTTTATAATCATAATTCATTCAATAATCTTGAAGTTGGTAATACAAACAACATTGACAAAAATACTGCTACACGATTTTTGAAAGGACAATTTAAAATCGATGCAAAATTGGATTTACATGGCTATCGAGAAAAAGAAGCCTTTGAAATAGTGCAAGATTTTTTAACCTCTTGCTATATTAAAGGAATGCGGTGCTTGCTAATTATAACAGGAAAAGGAATAAAAAAAGAAGAAGATCCGTGGTATGAAGTTAAAGGAGTTATTAAAGAAGCTTTGCCTAGATGGCTCAACCATCCAGACATTCGTCCAATGGTTTTAAGCGTAGCTCAAGCTAAGCAAGAAGATGGTGGTAGTGGAGCTTTTTATATACTATTAAAAAGACAACGCTTTC
Source organism: Alphaproteobacteria bacterium (assembly GCA_045537965.1). Taxonomy (GTDB): domain Bacteria; phylum Pseudomonadota; class Alphaproteobacteria; order RF32; family CAG-239; genus CAZU01. The sequence continues at coordinate 16,387 of JAZSQL010000050.1, read as the reverse complement.
AGAAATAACCAAAAAACTTTAATAAACCATAAATTGCTATAATCTCCAAAATAATCATCAATTTATATACATTTTGATAGCTTTTTTTAGATGTTTTATGTCTAAATATTTTTTGAGCAATCCATGCACCAATCCAACCACCTAAAAATTCTAATAAATGCAAATCTTTTTCAGGTACCCGCCAAGCTTTTTTCTTTGCGGCTCTTTTATCTACTCCATAAGCAATAAATGTTGTTAAATTTATTCCGCCAAGCCAAAACATCAAGAATAATAACAGTGTTCTATAGGTAAATATATTACTTATTCTAAAATAATTATTTTCAAAAAAATATGCAGCACCAATAATCATTGCTGCATTAAGCAAATAAAATTTATTATATCTTAAAGGATATATTAGAGCTGCAAGCCCCAATAGAATTGCTGTAAAACTAATCGTCATCATTTTATATCAATCACAAAATTTAAATCTGCCTTAAGCTTAGCCTAAACAAAAATAAAAAGCAAATAGTGAATAAGTAAAAAATATAATTTTAATTTTATGACAAAGCATTTATATTGTAACTAGTTGTTATATTTGGGAGTTTTCTGGGCATGAAAAATCAGCTTGTTTCAATACTTTGTATTTTATTTCTTTCTGCTTGTGTAGGCGGTAAAACGGGTAAACGTAATGCCACTTTAGCTGACATGTTTGTTTGGGAGCAACCAGAAGCACCTGTTAGTAGAATAGTTGGTGTTGGATATGCAGAAAATCAGCATGAACAGCCCATAACTAAGCAAAAAAATGCTACACCAGAAGTCAAATATGTTGAAGTTAATGAAAATGATATTTCAGATGAAATAAAAGTCCAAGAAACAATAATTACCGAATCTCCTACGGCTACTAAACCATATAATTTAGCAAAAAAAGGAGAGCGTTATGAAATGGCTGATTATGTTGTAACACCTCAAGTTTATGCTATAGTTGCAACAAGAACTGTTAACAAAATGTTAGTAGATGCTCCAGCCATTTTTGCTGAAAACAAACAAGCTCCTCTATTTATTGATGATACGGTTTACATAGATCGTTATATGCCAACATCGCCTGATGTTGCAGCTAAAACAGTTAAAGATATTTTGCACGGTTCTCAAATGTTTAATATTGTTGATAATAAGGAAAATGCTAAATTTGTTTTAAGTAGTTCACTTAACAATGTAAACACACCAGAGGTTCCTATTTTTGTATATGAAATAAAATTGTATGATAAAGATGGTAAGCTTCATGGAAGTTGGAAAGATTCAATTCGCCAAGTTCAAAATGATGATGGAAGTTGGTGGTAATGAAAGCTCTAGGAATATCCTTAACAATTGCGATACTGTTCTGCTCAACATCACAGGCTCAACAAGTTGATAATTATGGTGAAATATCAATATTTGCTACAACTTGTGAAAAAATAATCAATGGCGAAAGCAAATCGTCAGCTAGGGTCAGAGCTTCAGATAAAGCATCATTCAAAGCTGTTGAAGAAATTCCCGAATTAAGCAGATATCGTTCTATTTTAGATACTCATAATTTTAATTTGAAGGTATATCGATTGGTTGATAATTATATTGATGATGTAAAAATTAATGTTATCAATCAGGATGATAAACAAGTATGTGTCGAAGTAAGTGCATATTTACAACCATCATCTATTAAAGAAGTTTTTTCTGAAGAAGATAAAATTATTGACCCAATACCAGAGCTTCAAGATGAGGTGTTTTTAGATATTGAGGAAGATGCAATCGATGATAAAATTGGCATAACAATACCTCCAAAACCAGATATCACAATTAATAAACAAATTGCTTATGAAGAAGCAAGCAGTTTGTCTGAGCATAATGTTACTGCAAATACCACCAAGCAAGAAAATATTTCTTTACCTCAAAAAGACAATAAAACGTCAGTATTTATCGATAAAACAGAATTTTACAATAATACATCGACTAATGGTTTTTTCAGTCATATAGAACAAGAATTGCTAAAAAAAGAAGGTGTTAAAGCAATAGCCAAACTTAACAATCCTGATTACATCTTAAAAGCTAAGGTGTTAAAAGCAAAAATAGACAATATCAACTCGGAAACTGGACGATTGCAAATTGTTGTTGCTTTAGAACTTACAGATACAGCATCATCAAAGACTATAACAGAACACCAAAATCGTTTTGTGCTATTTAATACAACAGATAATGCTCAAGATGTTGCAACAGATCTGACCAAAACCATGATATCTACAGGAATATCAAAGTTGTTACCACATATAAAAAATAAAGATCTCGTTGATATTAGTGGATCAATTATAACTCCTAACTAATCTTTTTTTCCCATCCATGAAGGATGTAATTTAATATTTTTTAAGTTGATAGTTAAATCATCCATCGAAGGTTGTTGCATTGTCATAAAATAACCATTTATTTTTTCCGTCAAAATTTTTTTACTTGTCTCATTTTGTTCTACATCGTCAGAGGTATACAAGACAAATTCTAACGAACCTTCGCTATACATTAAATATTCAAAAGCACAAATTTTACGATCAAGATTATCTCGTAATATTTTTAATATTGCTCGATAATCTTTAATTGATAAATCTCTACAATGACGCTCAGCAAAATCAAATAATATAGGCTCTTTATCGTAAACATCTGGATATCCTCCGATTTGTTTAACCAGAGCCAAATTACCTGATAACAAAGCATATTTTATCATAACAGTATAAAAATGCTTAATATTATCACTAATATGGGCAAGCCTCTCTTTCAATAATATACCAGCACGTTCAATTTCTCCAATATTTAATAAATTGTCAGTATAAATAAGCTCAAAAAAAGGAGACAAATTACCACCAATACTCCAAATTTTATCTGCTAACCCTTCAGCAATATCTCTTTTTCCAAGCATAATATTTGCGAGCATAAGACCAATAAGAGGTTCAAGTGCTGTTGGTGATATTTGATATAATTCTTTAAGTTTTTGCTCTGCTGGTGATATATCAAAAATTTGTGAAAAAGGATATTCAATAAGTTCATTAAGAATGACGCGAGTTTGTTTTTTTATTTCTTCATGTTCCATCTTTATTTCCTTTCCAACATAAAGGTTACAGGACCATCATTAATAAGACCAACTTTCATATCAGCTTGAAAAATGCCACATTTAGTCTCAATTCCCAAATCTATAAGACATTGCACAAAATATTCATACATAGGTTTAGCCAATTCTGGTTTTTCAGCTGTTTCAAAACCTGGACGATTACCACAAGACGTATCTCCTGCCAACGTAAATTGTGATACAGCTAATATTTCCCCCTTAACATCCAAAATAGATAAATTCATTTTACCATTTTCATCTTCAAAAATTCTTAAATTTGCAGTTTTTTTTGCCAGATATTCCACAGCACTTTTGCCATCATCTTTTTCGATTCCAACTAATAATAAATATCCTTTTTTTATTGCTGCAATTTCTTTTTTTTCAACAATAACATTAGCCTCGCTCACACGTTGAATTAATACTTTCATTTTTTCCTCAATAAAATAAATAAGCCATAACAATTGCTGTAACTATACCTGCAAAATCGGCTAATAATGCTATGGGCAGAGCTGCGCCTGTTTTGCTAATTTTTACAGCTCCAAAATATACTGCTAAGACATAAAAAGTTGTTTCGGTTGAACCTTGTATAACAGATGTTGTAAACGCTACAAAACTGTCAACTCCATAAGTCATAAAACTGTCTAGCATCATAGCTCTAGCGCCACTACCAGATAACGGTTTCATTAAAGCAGTTGGTAAAGCTGGTACAAACTCAGTATCAAAACCCAAATTTTCAAATAAGCTAGCAACAGCAGAACAAATATAATCAAGTGCACCAGATGCTCTAAATATCCCAATTGCAACAAGCATTGCTACTAAATAAGGAATTATTTGTACGGCAATTTTAAATCCATCTTTAGCACCTTCAATAAATAACTCATATACATTAAGCTTTTTTAACAATCCCCAGCATATAAAAAGCATAATCAAACTAAATAAAATTATATTGCTTATCATATAAGAGAAGTTAGTTCTTGTTTGTATATCAAAGGATAAGAAACCTATTGTTAATCCAACAATTAACAAACATCCTACTAATAAATACGCTCCAACAACCTTATTAAATATATTAATTTTTTGCCAAAATGCAGTAATCAAAAAACCCACTAGTGTCGAAACTGATGTTGCTATTAATATAGGAATAAAAACCGCTGTAGGATTTGTAGCTCCAAACTGAAAACGATACATTAGAATTGTAATAGGAATCAAAGTCACAGCCGAAGAATTTATAACCATAAACAATATTTGAGCGTTTGATGCTTGATCTTTCTTGGGATTAATTTCTTGTAGTTGTTCCATCGCTTTTAGCCCCATCGGTGTTGCAGCATTGTCAAGACCCAATATATTGGCTGCAATATTCATTGTAATAGAACCAAAAGCATGTGAATTTGCTGGAATATCAGGCATAATTTTGTTAAATAGAGGGCGCAAAATTTTAGCCAACAAATTAGCAAGTCCTGACATTTCAGCAATTTTCATTAATCCAAGCCAAAAACACAAAATTCCAGTAAGATTAAGAGCAATTTTAAAACCATTTTCAGCATTTTCAAATAAGCTAGATATCATTAAAGTCCAAACTTCATGATTACCACTTACATACTGAAAGATAGCTGATATTACTGCAAAAATAAAAAATCCTGCCCAAATTATATTTAACATTTATTTCCTATTTAAAAATGCAAAAAATCCCCTTACTTATAACTCAAGGGGATGGTAACAAATTTGATTTAAAATTTATTTAAAAACCATGTTTACTATGAGATTTTTTCAGCTTAGCAAGCTTTTCGCTAACAACAGCAGTATCTCTTCCAGATTTAGCTAATCTATCATACATTCTAGCAATTTCTTTTTCTAAATAAGCTTGTTCAATCTCATCACGCAATGCTTGTTTTTGCTCACTAGTTCCATTTAATTCTATCTCATCCACTTCTGCAATCAAATGTTCAAGCCAAACTTTGCCAACTTTCTTTTTAATAAAATACGGTAACTCATAAGCAACCTTACGAGCTTGATAATAAGCTTCTTTAAAACTTTCACAATCATTGTAGCGAAGTTTTAATAGACGAAAGGCGATTTCAAGTTCTTCATTATTGTCAACAACAATAAAAGGTATAGGCTCTGCAAAACCAGACTTTACCATCTCTTTTAAATACTCAAGAATGTGATGAAAAAAACCATTAATATTATAAATAATAAAAGGCTTTGTTTCGATAAAACCATCTTGCATGGCAACACAATCATATGCTAGCTCATCTAAAGTTCCAACTCCACCTGGAGCAAAAACAATAATATCAGCATCAAACAACTTCTTTTTACGATTTTCAATTGTATCAGTTACCACCACATTAGTAACTTTTTCTAACAATTCATCTTTTTCATAAAGATTATAATACTCTTGTGTTGTAATACCAACAATAGGACTTACTTCGGTATAATATTCATCTTTATGCTGATTCCATTCGTCTAATACACCCTTAGCTACAGCTCCCATAATTCCACTGTTAGAAAAACCATAATCAAGTCTAAATCCAAGCTTCGCTATAAGCCTACCCATTTCATAAGTTTCTCGCTCATAAACAGGATTATCCCCTGAAGAATGCCCTCCCGATACACAAACCCGTAAATTAGCTTTATTATGTTCACATTCTGTCATTGATTATAACTCCTCAATATCGCCAGCTCGTTGCTTAGTATAAAAATCAGCAGCAAATTCCTGTAATTTATGCTGTTCAATAGCTGTACGCAAACCTTGCATCAGACGTTGATAATACCTAATATTGTGCCACGATAAAAGCATAACTGCAAGAACTTCATTACATTTCTGCAAATGATGAATATAAGCTCGTGAATAATTACGACATAATGGACAGTCGCATTCAGCTTCTAAGGGACGATGGTCTTCTTTATGTCGCGCATTTCTGATATTAATTGTTCCATGCGAAGTAAACGCTTGAGCCGTGCGTCCTGAACGTGTTGGCATTACACAATCAAACATATCAACCCCTCTTAAAACCGCACCAACAATATCATCAGGTCGACCAACTCCCATTAAATATCTAGGTTTATCATCAGGAAGCATATTGGGAGCGTAGTCTAAAACTTTAAACATAACTTCTTGTCCTTCGCCAACAGCTAGGCCTCCAATAGCATATCCATCAAAACCTATTTGCGTTAGTTTTTCTGCTGAATATGCTCGCAAATCCTCATAGTCGCCACCTTGCTGAATACCAAAAATCCCATAACCTTCACGATCAACAAAAGCATCTCGTGAACGTTTTGCCCAACGCATAGACATTTCCATAGATTTTTTTACAATATCATATTTTGCAGGAAGCTTGACACACTCATCCATACACATTGTTATGTTTGAATCAAGTTTATGCTGAATTTTAATAGATTCTTCAGGAGATAGAAAATATTTCTTGCCATCAATATGGGATGAAAAAGCTACACCTTCTTCCGAAATTTTACGAAGTCCAGATAAACTCATAACTTGAAAGCCTCCTGAATCTGTTAAAATAGGCTTATTCCAATTCATAAATTTATGCAAACCACCCATTTTTTCAACTAAATTTGCTCCTGGACGTAGCATCAAGTGATAAGTATTTCCAAGCAAAATTTCAGCGCCTGTAGCCGCTACTGATTCTGGCATCATTGCTTTTACAGTTCCACAAGTTCCCACAGGCATAAATGCTGGTGTATTAATTGTACCATGTTTTGTATGTAATTGCCCACGACGCGCCTTACCATCTTTGGTTAAAATATCAAATTTCAAAGCCATATCATCTACCTCTCTTATCAATTAGAGATATTGCACCAATAAAAAAATAAAAGCAAGATTTTTGATTTTTACTCTTCAGCTAGTGGATTTATATCAATAGCATATCCTGTCGCACGAACAGTTCTAATATAATCTTCGCCATGCTCATTCAAAGCGCGTCTTAGGCGGCGAATGTGTACGTCAACCGTGCGTGATTCTACATAAATATTGCTTCCCCACACGTTTTTTAGTAAAAATTCTCTTGAAAATACTTTGCAAGGATTTTCCATAAGCATTTTAAGCAAACGAAACTCTGTCGGACCTAAGTGAATATAAGTTTCACCACGAAAAACCTTTTTTTCAACCAAATCCATTTTAATATCTTCAAATATCAATTCTTTTTTGGTCTGAAGTTCTGGGGCATGCCTTAACTGAGCCTTAACCCTTGCCATTAGCTCTGGAATAGAGAATGGCTTTGTTACATAATCATCGGCACCTGCTGATAATCCTTTGACTTTATCTTCTTCTTCACCTTTGGCTGTTAGCATAATGATAGGGATATCTTTTATATCAGGTTTAGAACGAATTAATTTACAAATCTCAACTCCAGACATTTCTGGTAACATCCAATCAAGCAAAATTACAGAAGGGTTGTTTTTTTCAACATCTGCTAAGACTTTGTTTCCTCTAGATTGAACAACAACATCGTAACCTTCTTTTTCAAGATTATATTTGAGCATTAAAGCTAATGCTTCTTCATCTTCAACAACTATAATCAAATGTTTCATGAGGCAACCTCCTCTTTGTATTACAAGAATATTAGAAGCCTACATTAATGTCAGTTAAAATTATCTTAAAGCTTTAATATTCTTAGCTATATCATCACTAGTAAATATTGCGCTACCTGCAACCAGCATATCAGCTCCAGCTGCAATAGCCATCGCAGATGTCATTGGATTTATTCCTCCGTCAACACTTAAAATTATATCACGATTAGCAATAAGTTTTTTTACTTTAGTTATTTTTTCTAACTGATTTTCCATAAATGTTTGTCCGCCAAAACCTGGATTTACAGTCATAACAAGAATTAAATCAAGTTTATCTATAACATATTCTAAAACGCTTTCAGATGTAGATGGATTCAAAGCTACACCAGCTTTTAAGCCAAGGGCATGAATAGCATCAATAGTTTTATCTAAATGAGGACAAACTTCTGCATGAACGGTTATAAAATCAGCTCCAGCTAAGGCAAACCATTCCAACATATCATCTGGATTTTGAACCATTAAATGAGCATCAAACGGAATATTGGTATAAGGCCTTATTGCTTTTATAACGCCAGGTCCAAAAGTTAAATTAGGTACAAAGTTACCATCCATAATATCTAAATGAAGCATATCAGCTCCAGCATTATTAATACGCAAAACTTCATTTTTCAAATCAGCAAAATTAGCAGCCAAAAGGCTAGGAGCAATCCAAACCATCTTTTTTTCCTTACACTTATGTACGTACATATATAAGCATAAAATGAAAAAAGCAAAAAAGCAATGTTGTTTTAACTAGTCTTATATTACAGATATGATAATTTATACATAAAAGTGCTAACAGATTGTTTTTGCTGTAAAAGGTTAAAAATATATTAAAATTATGTTGACATAATTATTAAAATATGTCAAATTTTTGACAAAACGAGAATCGAGTAGTGATTAAAAGTAAGAGTTTTATCTGTCATAAAAGCTTTTATAAACAGCAGGCCATAGTCACTACTCCAAACAAACTTCAGCGGTCTGTTTTTATATTAAATAGCTGCAACAGATAAAAGAAGAGCGTGCAAAAACACGCTCTTTTTGTTGTGTGTGTGAGTTTATAATAATAACGGACTTTTTAATTCTGTCCTTTAAAATCTGTATTGGAAGTTTATGCCATACATATTAGCCGAGCTTGAATATTCAGCGTATGCGTTCTCAGGCATTGCAACATCACCTTTTTGCATAAACAAGTGAGCATAACCGGTATCAATTTGCCAATTGTCAGCCTCATAACTCAAACCGGCAGATAACCAAATACGGTTGGTGTCGGGAATACGGTTTGAACGATTGAATTGGCTTTTGGCCGGAGATTGGTCATAAGCAGTACCAAAGCGGAATGTCCAGTTGTCATTATGATAGTAATCAACACCGGCAGCCACTGTCCAAGTATTGCGCCATTCATACGGTTGGGTAACGTTACCGGCAGCAAAGCCCGAAGTCATGGTAAATTGATTAAATGACTTGTTCCATTCGGTCCAACGAACAGAGGTTGATAAACCGATTTTGTCAGTAGCTTTGTGATATGCCGAAAGCAATACACCGGCCGGCAAATCAGGGGATGCCAATCCGTTAGGATCAACAGTAGTACCTGGAACAAGAGGGGTACCTGCAGGAAGCACACTCTCATAAGTAAAATCACCTTTAACCTTTTGAATACTGCGGAATTTATAGCTGATACCTACACGTGTATCAGGAGTAAATTCGTACATAGCGCCGATTATACCGGTTCCGGTCCAACCGTCTAGGTCATAGTTTCCTTCACCGATTTTTGTTGCTGGATTTTCTTCAACTGCATATTTATCACCGGTCATGTGACCATGAATATAGCGAAGTGTTAATGTTGCACCCAAAGACAATTTATCTGTAAACTTATAGGCTGCGGCAACAGACGAATCGATAACTTCCAGCTCTGATTTACGAGCCTCACCGGCAACAAAACCTTCTTTATCATGTTTGGTTGACAAACCGTAAGGAGCATAGATACCGGCACCTAAGAACAATTTATCGTTAACATTCCAATGAGCAAAACCTGACGGAAGCGGAACACCATAATGCATATCGGTTGATTGTCCGGCATAATCGCCTTTGCCTTTTATGTCAGAGATCATCTCAGCTATGGTAACACCGCCTTGGAAGCCTGAGCGCTTCATCAAAGTCATTCCGGCAGGGTTATAAGCAAGAGCCGAATAGTCATCGCCGACAACACCGGCACCGGCAAAAGAACGACCTAAACCGGTTATGGAATATTCATTAAGTTGGTAGCCGGCAGCATGAGCTTGTGATGCACAAACAAGAGCTAAACCAATAGTTGTCAAAGTAATTCTTTTCATTTTTGCGTCCTTATTAAAATGTATGATTATTTTTGCGTTTTATGTTGATTTTATAATATGTTTCTGCTAGAAAAGTAAAGTAAGCACTTGGAAGTGCTATAGTTTCTCAAAAGATACTATTGTATGTTTCTTGCGAGTTTTAGGAGTTTTTTTTATGATTGATGATGTGCAAAAATACTTAGCAGAAATGACCGTTAAATTGATTGGCGATCGTTGGAAAATGCAAATTATCCAAACATTGATGGATGGAACTAAACGTTTTGGTGAATTAAAAAAGTCTTTGGGGGATATTACCCAAAAAGTTCTAACGTCTAATTTGCGCGCTTTAGAGGAAAAAGGTTTGGTCATTCGTGAGGTGTATGCACAAATTCCGCCTCGTGTGGAATATACCCTAACAGCTGTAGGATATGCGCTTAAGCCTGTGATTGATTCTATGGTTGCTTGGGGTGCCGAATATCGCGAAAATATGATGTTGGGCATTGAAAACTTAGCGTAAAGTATACTATAAAAAAAGGTTAACCCCTTTATCGAGTTTTCGATAAAGGGGTTTGTTTTTGAAACCATCTAGTCCCACTTAGCTGCACCAGTAAGTTTTCTGATGATAAAGAGAGCTAATGACACTGTCATTATTGCCCCTACTCCTCCAAGAGCAATCATTCCCCACTGAGGAAGAGGTGTAACACCCTTAATTCCGAAATAGTAAAAAAGTGCAACCTCAATAACACCGCAAACAACTGCTGTGATAAACAACTTCTGATTCAAATTTTTCATAACTTAAGTAATTTATTTATTATATTTAATCAGTCGCTACTGTAGCATATTTTTAAGATACATACAACATTTTTTTATATTATTTATTCCAATACCTGTAGCCAATATCGTCACGAATTGTCTTAATGTTATTTGAACCATCAGAATTAATATAGATACTCATACCTATTTGGTTATTTAAATCATAAACTTTATTATTATAGGTAACTTTTGTGTCGTCGATTTTTATTTCGTTATGTGCTTCCAGTTTGGTCTTGTTATAGGAAACCTTATATTTATTTTTCCACACATCTTTAATAAATTTTCCGCTACGTGATGAGGCTATTTCTAGTTCGTCATCTTTGTTTTTAAATGCGACAGCCTTAGCGCTGGGACCGATAATAATATCTGGTGTTTTTACAGTGATTATACTTAATATCCCAACAACAATTCCTAAAATACCAAAATAGCGCCATTTAGCTTGCCAAATAATAAACCACAATCCTCCACCAACAATTAGTACTAAGCCCCAATGAGGTATTGACGGTATTTGAATAGCTGCATTGGGTAATGAAGCAATATAAAATGTTATTTGATTTACTAAACTTATACCAAATCCTGTAATCTTAAGAAAAATTGTATCTAAGCCAAATGGCATAAATAACAAACTTAATAATACAAACGGCATTATGACCAAACCGATAACTGGACCTGCTAAAAAATTGCCTAATGTCGTATAAACAGCAATCATATTAAAATGATATATTGCAAAAGGCAATGTCATCACTGATGCAATAAAGTCAGAAATTATGATACCTAAAATATATAGCAAAATAACTCTTACCCATTTGCGAAAGCCTGAAATGTTTAAAAACTTTTGAACATAGTGTGATATTTTTTCATAAAAAGCTATTAGCCCCAAGACCGCAGCAAAAGACATCTGAAAACTAGCAGATACTAAAACTTCTGGCGAAACTAATAATATTATAAAAGCAGCTAAAGAGATAGTTTGTATTGATATTGCTCGGCGATTGGTCAAAACCCCTAGCAATACTACAAATGTCATGATAAAAGCTCGTTGAGCTGGTATAGCATTGCCAGATATAAATAAATATATCAAACTTAGGATAATAGCGAAGATAGCCGCTATTTTTTTACTATCAATTCTCAAGGCTAGCTTAGGAAATAATGCAATTACAAAACGTACTAAAAAGAACATTAATCCCGCAAGCATACTCATATGTAGTCCAGAAATTGATAAAAAATGAGCTAATCCAGAGTTACGATATTGTGTATATTGTTCTTCGTTAATGGCTCCTCTTTCGCCTGCAATAATAGCCGAAGCAATAGCTGCCTCTGAAGATGGTAATATTTGTTGAATATGTTTAACAATTTTTTGTCGCCAATTAGCAATAATACTGGCAACAGGCTTTGCTTTACCAATATCTGAACAACTAATCTTAAACCATCTGCTCTCAGCAAAACCCGATCCTTTCAATCCTTCAAAATAGCCTTTACGGTCAAATTGATATCCATCAACAATAACTTCTTTGGAAAGAGGAGATATTGTTCCAACCATTTCAACACAATCGCCAATTTCTGCTTCGTCTTTTTTAGATCGTTGGGTTATGCGATATTTGCCTTTATAAATTTTGCCATCAAAATCTTGAATATTTTTTAGGGTAAATCTCTTGCGTCCTTGATAATTAGTATCTACAGACACAATTTGTCCTTTGAAATAAAAAGTATCAGAAGTAAGCTTTTCTGTTGGATAATTAAGCCAAATGCTTTTTAGTTGAATTACCGAGAAACCAGCAACAATAATTGCTAAAAATCCTAATATACGCAAAATACTTATACGGTGGCGAAACACTATTGCCAAAATAATAAGTGTTTCTATAACAAAAAGAGTAAGCCATTTAGATGGTTCTAATGTAAAAGCAAAATAGCAAGCTATACCCAAACCAAACAAAACTGGAGACCACAAGATGCGTCTATCTTTATCTTCTTGCCAACAGTTTTGAATAAATTTTAACATTTAATTAGTTCCAAAATAGCATCAGCTGCATTTTCGCTTGGAGTTTGTGTACCATTGGTTAGATATTCTTTAACTTCAGCAAAACCTTCCATTTGCTTTTCGTAAGCACGACCATTTTTCAACAATTCATTTATATGATGAACAATGTTTTGAGGTGTGCATTTTTCTTGCAATAATTCTGGAACAACTAAACGTTTTAACAGAATATTGGTCAAATTAACATACTTTATTTTAACTAAATATTTAGCAAGTAGATAGGTTAGAGGAGCAACTTTGTAAGATATGATATGAGGAATATTACAAATTGCTAATTCTAATGCTACAGTACCAGAGGCAGCAATAGCCGCTGATGATGCTTGAAAAGCACTATAACGATCAGCTTCCGTTTCTAAAATGACCATTGGTAATTGAGAGTTTTTTACCATGTGTTTTACGCGATTTACGACTGTTTTAACTGTTGGTAAGGCAAAAAACACATCAGGATTTTGTTCATAAATAAGACGTGCAGCGGTTAAAAAATCTGGTAAAAGTTTGCTAACTTCAGTATGACGAGATCCTGGAAGAATTGAAATAATTTGTTTTTCATCGCCTATTTTGTATTTTTTACGAAAAGCCTGTCCATCAGCCTTTAGAGCATCGCTTTCAATTACAGGGTGTCCAACAAAAATAGTATTTAAGTTGTGCTTGGTAAAATATTGGGGTTCATTAGGTAAAAGAGTTAATAATTTATCGACATATTTATACATAGTTTTAGCACGACGTTTCTTCCAAGCCCATACTTGAGGTGCAACATAATGAAGCTGTTTTATACCTGTGTTTAGTTTACGCAAAGCCCTGTGTATGCGACTGCAAAAGCTCCAACTATCGATAGTTATAACAATATCTGGTTGCACTTTAATAATATCATTAACAGTTTGTTTTATACGTTTTAAAACTCGTGGAATACTAGGAATTACCTCCACCAATCCCATAACAGCTAATTCGGAAATATCAAACAACGGCTTTAGACCTGCTTGTTCCATAGTATCGCCACCAAGCCCAAAAAAATCTACATTATCATCAGTTTTTTTACGCAATGCACGCATCAATCTAGAACCTAGCAAGTCACCACTAGGCTCACCTGCAATTAAGTATATTTTTAATTTATTTGAGGTAGTCATTTGGTGTTGCTCCTATGATAAACATTTTATATTTGTCTGCTAATGCTATGGTTTCTTTTTCATCAACAATAAGTCCATTACCTGCATGAACAACTATTCCTTCTAATCCACTTTCATGAGCCCTTTCAACTGAACGAGGACCTATAGTTGGTAAGTCAATACGCATATCTTGTTGAGGTTTGCGAAGCTTTACTAAAACACCTCCTCCACCTTTGCGGCGATAATCTTTGCAACGACGCAAAAGTTCATCTGTTCCTTCAATACCTTCAACAGCTAGAACCAAACCTTGTTGGACAACAACTGCCTGTCCAATATCAAGTCGTCCTAGTTCAAAAGCTGCTTCAACACCTCTTTTTATATCAATAATGTCTTGTTTTGATGGCTTACGTTTGGTTAAAACTCCTTCTTTAACTAAAATATCAGGCATTACTTCGTGAATTCCTTTAACTTTCATACCATCTTTTTCAATTTCTGAAACAACAGCACGTAAAAGCCCATCATCACCGAGCGCTTTGGCTCCAACCTTGGCAAAAAATGCGGTAGTTCGCAAATCAGGTACCAAATCAAAAAAGCTAGGACGGCGGATTGTTCCTATCATAACAACATCTTTAACACCTTGTTCAACAAAAAACTTAAACCCCGTTCCTGCTTGACCTAAGCGAATCAATTTATAATTAAATGTTGCATTCTTAAAAAGATTACTATCGGCATTACCTTCTATCGCAAGAACAATAAAGTCCATTTGCTGTTTTTGACATTGTTCAATCAATTGTTGCGGGATTGAACCTCCACCTGCAATTATACCTAGTTTGCGTTTTGTATTATTCATTTTTGTTTTAATCCTTATAAAAAACAAAACTTGATATTTGATTAGCTCTATGTAACAGGTCTAAAATAGCGGCGTTATAAAATCTGACAAGCAGAACAGCGACCATTTTTTACTATTACTAAAAGCATCATATATCAAGCTTTGTAAAAATTGATTTAAGTTTTTAGACCAAATCAATTATCTTACCAAAATTGAGGACCTTCCCAAACTTTGGCAAAACCATTTATTCAGCAGTCATAACTTTACGACGTCCAGCTAAGCCGTCTGCAATAAAGCTTATCTGCTCTAAAACAAGTTCATTATCAGCAAATTTTTCTTTTGCTTTTTCAAGACGAACTTCAAAATTATCTTCTTTACCCTTAAAAATGTACATAAAGGCACGGGTAACCGATTTAATTGTTGCCTCATCCATGCCACCACGCATCATGCCAATGCGGTTCAAGCCACGAAGTTTGCCACGTTCACCAGTAACAATACCAAAAGGAATAACATCTCTGTCAACACCTGCAAGACCGCCAATCATAGCTTTGCGACCAACTCGGCAGAACTGATGTACTGCACAGTTACCACCCAAAATTGCACCATCGCCAACACGAACATGCCCACCGATAACAGCGTTGTTTGTCATAATTACATGATTACCAACAACACAGTCATGAGCAACGTGAGAATTTACCATAAACATACAATCATCACCAACAATAGTAGTTTGTTGCTCTTTAGGAGTACCAGCGTGGATTGTAACATTTTCTCTAATAACGTTATTTTTACCAATTATTACTTTTGCACCCGCAACAAATTCATTACCATGGTCTTGTGGACCAGTACCAAGACATGCACCAGGGAATACGACCGTACCATCACCAATAGTAGTATCGCCATATACTGTTACACGGGCAAGAAGTTTTACATTTTCACCAATTTTAGCTTGAGAGCTAATCCAACAAAATGGACCAATTTCTGCAGTTGAAGCAATCTGAGCGCCGTCTTCAACAACGGCTGTAGCATGAATATTTGCCATAAAATTAAAGTCCTTTAATTATCAAAAAATCTACACTAAATGCACTCTAGCGAATATTATATACAATAGCAAAACACAAAAATTTTCTAATTGTTACAGTCTGGTTTTATTATTGTTTTTCAGATGGTTATATTCGGTAAGAGTGTTAAAAGTTTTGTGAAATACATTAAATTTTGTAATTACTTAATTTTAAGAAAATATACATTTTTCTTATGTAAAAACAATTTGTTATAAAAAGTAATGTGCGTTTAAACCAACGTTTTTGTAGAGGCTGTTTTTAGCCTCTTTTATAGTATATAATAAAATTAGTAAAAAAGCAATTAACTCATTTTTTATTACTTATTTTCAATAAGTTATTCTTCTTTTGTTTTTCTTGTTTCTTCTTTTTTTTAATGTCTCTTTTTTACCTCTACAAAAACGTTGGTTTTTGTAGAGGGAGCAAGCCAAGAGTTTCTAAGGCTTTTGTAGCGTTTTGGGATGAGGTTTATAAATTAAAATATAAAGGAGATAAGGTTATGAAAAAATATTTGCTTTTAGGTACTAGTTTAATTGTAGCTTCTTCAGCTTATGCTGAATTTGATTGTACAAAA
>JAZSQL010000028.1:0-24032 GCA_045537965.1 Alphaproteobacteria bacterium | reverse complement strand
GATAATGCTGTATTTTGTGGAGGATGTAAAGTTGGAGCTGTATTATGTGATGATCTGCAATGTTATGATGCTGATAATATTCCTAGTGATAAAACACCTATAGCTGTAGTATTTGACTCAGCAAATAGATTGGCTATTGGATTAAATGATGCTCCTAGCACTATGGGTTGGGCTAGTACTAAAAATGATACACCTCTTCCTAACTATACTACAGAAGAAGAGGCATTAGCAGCAAAAGAAACAGGCAAAGAAAATACTGCTACTATTGTAGCTTTAGGAGGAGATTATGCTTCTAGTAAGTATGCTCCAGGATATTGCTATAATTTAACTGAAGGAAATCAACCCGAAGGAAGTTGGTTTTTACCAAACTTTAAAGAATTAAAAGCGATATATGATAACAAAACAAGCATAAATACAGCTCTCACTAACGCTGGTGGTGGTATTATTAATGTAGCAAAATTATGGTCATCTACTGAATACTCGTTAATTAATGTGTGGAATTTCTTCATACACAGAAACGAGATGTACCCAAGCGATAAGATAGCAGATAATGGAATGACTCGCTGTGCCATAACTTATTAAACTTTTGTCTATAAAAAAATTTCAACATCTCAAACCTCGCTGTTTCTTATCAAAAAACAACGTTCTTTACGTATAACCTACACACCATAAGAAAAATAACGCACTCTTTCATACACTAAAATACGTTCAACTCCCGAAAACATCAATGATATCTGTCCATAAATAATACGTCCCTCTGAATTTGGCAAACAACCATTTCTCTTTTGATATTCTTTAACATCACGCAAATTCATAACTATTCCATCAGAAAATTGTACTTCCCAACCATATGTATCATACCCAACATTAACATGTATGGTTTTACAATCATCTGTTGCATTAAAAGTAGCACTATCAGAATCACGACCAAATTCAAAAACTTTATCCGATGATAACCCGCTATACCATTTCAAATATCCTAAATTTCCACTTTTTTCTATACTTTCAATAAAAGATGTCGGAACATAATCGTTTACTAAAGCATTATCATCATTCCTAGCTACTTCACCATTTTCTGCAAAATATTCACCATGAGCTGCCTCAACCTCTTCAGCAGTCATATCAATGTGATTATCCATTTCTGGATAAACTCGCTCTTGATCTTCAGCTATTACCTCATTCACCAAATTACCTTCAAAAACTACCTCTTCTTCAACTTTAGTATTATCATCAACAATATTTTCCGATATTTCAGCTTTCTCTTCTTTTTCTATTAATTCTTCACTATAATCTTCTTGTGACACTACTTCTGTTTCTATCATCTCTGGCTCAAAAGTTTTTTCCTCATTATTATTCAAAACAGAAGCATCAACAACAAAAGGGTTATCCTCTTCTACTATTTCATTGTCAACAAAAGCATTGTCAGCTGTTTGGAAATCATCATTACTTATATTTTGCTCTAACGTATCATCATCTAAAGTTTGCTCAAAAAAAGGTTCTTGTCGCTCATTTTCATTAACCACACCAACTTCTGTAAATTCGTCAAAATTAAAATCCTCCATAGACAAATCCGCAAAATCATTATTAACATTTTCATTAGTTGATTTTTCTTGCTCTTCATTATTAGAAGAAAGTTCAAAATCAAAATTAAAATCATCTAAATTAATATCATCAAACTCTTTATTTTCTTCCATAATCAACTATTCCCTTTTTAATATGGCAAACTAACAATAACTCGTAAACCACCTAACGGACTATCTTCAAGCTCAATTTTTCCACCATGCGATGTTATAATATCTTTAGTTATCGCCAAACCCAGCCCTATACCACCTGTTTCTTTATTACGTGAATTTTCCAATCGATAAAAAGCCTTAAAAACATCTTCACGTTTATCTTCAGGTATTCCAGGACCATTATCATCTACAACAATAACCACATAATGTCTTCCTTTACTTACTCCTACCTCAACTTTCTTACCATACCTACACGCATTACCTACAATATTTGTAACAGCCCTTCGTAATGCTTGCTCTTTACCTAAAATCTTCATATCTCCTTCATCACAGAAAATTTTTATTTTAACTTTTTTTGATACAAAACGACCAACTATTCCTTCTACCAAATCTTTAACATTAATCTCTCTACTAGTTTCGTCACCCTCGCCTCTAACAAAAGATAAATAGCCATTAAGCATTTTTTCCATTTCATCAATATCAGCCAAAAAATCTTGCTTATCTTGACTATCATTCATCATTGTAACCATTAATTTCATTCTTGTTAGAGGTGTTCTTAAATCGTGCGAAATACCTGCCAACATCTGAGTTCTTTCCATGATTTGTTTCAATATTCTCTCTTTCATTATCATGAAAGCAACACCAGCCTTACGAACTTCCGAAGAACCATAAGGTTTAAAGCCATCATCATCAACTCCTTTACCAAAATTTTCAGCTGTCTGAGCAAGGTCTGCAATTGCCCTAACTTGAATTCTTAAAAATAGTACTGAAACCAAAAACAATAAAATTGATGTAACAACCATCCAAACTACAAACATAAATATTGAAGAAGAAAATATTTTCTTTTTAGAACATACAAACTGATATACACCATCATCTTGTTTAATTAAAATCGTCAAATTACTATTTGTCGCTTGCTCATCATCGACCCAAACATTCCAATCAGCATCAACAAAGGCAGCATCTAAAGCCTCTTCCAAATATGCAACGATCATCGGGTTTGCTGCCTTTTGCCTTTTTACATGAATATTATCTGTAATCGTAAAATAATCAAAATTAATATTAAAACCTTCTTTGGCTAGTTTTCTAACCTGTTCCAACGGCATTCCTTGCTTTTTAAGCTCCATTAATACTTTAATATCATCAACCAAACTATCTGAAAGACGTCTTCCCATTCGACTCCAGCTACCATCAAAAAAAACAACAACCGAAACAACTTGAACAACAATCAAAGGAACAAATATAAGCAACATAGTACGGAAAAACAACGTTCTAGGCAACAATTTACGACGCCAAAACTGTAACTTATCTTCAATTTTTCGTGGCAAACTAATATGCATTTTCAGCTCCTTTTTAGTCAGACAATAGCATATATCCCTTACCACGCAATGTCTGTAAATAACGCGGATTTTTTGAATCTTTTTCAATTTTTTTTCTTAATCTTGTAATTTGAACATCAATCGAACGCGGTGATTGCCCTGCTCCCAAAATCTCAGATAACTTCTCTCTCGAAAAAACTTGTCCGCTCTTTGCTCCCAATATAGCTAGCAAGTTCTGCTCAACTGGAGTTATATGTAACAATTCGTCTTGTTTAGATATTAATTCCTTAGTTTGCATATCAAAAACACACAAACCTAAATCAAGTTTTTGACATTCTTTTTTCTCTACTGGCGTTCTCTTTAAAATACTAGCTATACGTAACAATAATTCCTTAGGCTCAAAAGGCTTAGCCACATAATCATCAGCCCCTCTTTCTAGTCCAACTATCCTATCTTCAACATCTCCCATTGCCGTTAACATAATAACTGGAACCGAACTTTCTTGCCTTAATTTAGCTAAAAATTCTAAACCACTTTCCTTGGGCATCATAATATCAACTATCAACAAACAAACTTTATAATGTTCAAGCATAATGCGTGCTTCATCAGCATCTTTTGCTGTTGACACTAAAAAGCCATTATCACGCAAAAACCTTTGTAATAGATTGCGTAATCTAGTATCATCATCAACAACTAAAATATGCCTTTGCTCTTGTTCCATTAAAACCACCCAAACTTATTTAGCTTTTTTAATTACAGTTTTCTTTTTACTAACACTTTTCTTAACAGAGTTTTTCTTTTTCACAACGACCTTGTTTTCCTTAGTCTTTTCTGCCTTATTTATTTTAGGCAATTTAATCTTCGGCATCGCAGGAACTTTGGCACACTTCTCTGTTTCACAAATATAATCTAAACTTTTTTGAAAATATTGATAACCAGTAATAAAGGTCAAAACACCCGCAACCCAAAGCAACACTTCACCTATTCCGCCCCAAAACCAAACACCTTTCAACAACATCATTGATAACGCAGTCATCTGAAATCCAGTTTTCCATTTTGCAAGACGTGTAACAGGCATTCCAACATTAACTTCACGCAAAAACTCACGCAAACCAGAAACCAATATTTCACGACACAAAATAACAATCACAGGAATAAAGCTTAACTTTGTTACAACCATATCTGGTTTTGCTAATAAAACAACCAATGCCGAAGTAACCAATAATTTATCAGCTATCGGATCAAGTAAACGTCCCAACGCAGATGTTTCACCACGAGCTCTAGCTAAATAACCATCAAAATAATCAGTAATTGAAGCAACAATAAACAAAATAGCTGCAACAATAGCCCACCACATTGAAGTAATATAAACAGACAAAAATATAGCAGGTATAACGACAATACGTGAAATCGTCAAAATATTAGGGAGATTATACATTTTCATATCCTTCAAAAGTTAACTTTGCCATTAATACTAAAATATAAATTTTAATTATGAAAGTAGTTATAAATCTTTTCCGCTGTTTTTTTACTAATACCTTCAACTTTTTGCAAATCATCTATTGATGCTTCTGCAACATCTTTTGCTGAACCAAAATACTTTAATAAATCAGCTTTACGCTTTAAACCTATTCCTTCTACCTCGTCAATAGATGATTTATATATTGATTTCGCTCTTTTCTTTCTATGTATTCCTATTGCAAAACGATGCGCTTCATCTCGCAAATTTTGCAAATAAAATGCCAATGGTGAACGATATTCAAGTTCAAAACTATCCTTATTTTTCATATGATAAAATTCTTTACCAGCATTTCTTTCGGGACCTTTAGAAATTGCAATAAATTCTATTCCATCTAAATCATAATCTGATAACACCTCCAAAACAGCATTAAGCTGCCCTCGTCCTCCATCTATCAACACAACATCTGGTTTATTATCTACAGTAAGCTTATCAAATCTTCGGCGTAAAACTTCCTTCATCATAGCAAAATCATCATGTGTATTTGCAGTATATTTTATATTGAAAGTACGATAACTTTTTTTATCAAAACCACTAGGCGTAGCTACAATCATTGCACCTATCGCATAACTTCCTTGATTATGAGAATTATCATAAACTTCTATTCTATTAGGAACTTTAACCAAACCAAATTTATCTTTAAAATTTTGCAAATTATTTTTGACAGAAACATCCATAGCTATTTTACGTCTAATAGCATCAACAGCATTATTTTTAGCAAATTGAACTAATTTATATTTATTTCCACTTTTAGGGTATACGATCTTAGTATTTAGAGCTTGTTGCCAAAATTCAAAATCTATTTTTTCATCAACTATTACCTCTTTTGCAGGTTGATGATTAGTATAAAATTCACTTAAAAAAGCTTCTAATACCTCTTTCTTATCTGCATCCTGTGCTTGTGATGGAAAATAAACCGCATTACCACAATTTTGCCCTGAACGAATAAAAAATATTTCTACAGCAAATATATTCCCTTCTAAAGCAACTCCTACAATATCTGCACTTACCAAACCAGAATATTCAACATTTTGCTTTGATTGAATTACGCTCAAAGCTCTAATCCTATCTCTGATAGCCAAAGCAGTTTCAAAATCTAATTTTTTACTAGCCTCTTCCATTGCGCACGACAAATCTTTTTGAATATCAGTATTTTTTCCCTCCAAAAATTCTATCGCCTTACACACATTTCTCTTATATTCATTTCTACTAATTTTATTAACACAAGGAGCCGAACACCTTTTAATTTGATACATTAAACAAGGTCTTTGTCGATTTTTAAAAGAAACATCACGACAAGAGCGCAATAAAAAAACCTTTTGCAATATATCAACCACGGCATTAACAGCCATTACACTAGCAAAAGGACCAAAATAACGATTTTTATCTTTTTTTGCCCCCCTGTATTTTGATAAGCGAGGAAAATCAGCTTCTATATCAATCATTAAAAAAGGAAATGTTTTATCATCTTTTAACAATATATTATATTTAGGAACAAATTGTTTAATAAGTTCATTTTCAACTAACAACGCTCTTGCTTCATTTTCTACAACAACAAATTCCATTTTGGCAATTTGTGCTACCATCTGTTGCAAACGTTTTGGCAGTTTATTAATATGAGAATATGATACAATTCTTTTCTTGATATTTCTAGCCTTACCTACATACAGAACAACACCATCTTTATCTATCATTCTATAGACACCTGGCTTTTCTGGTGCAATTTTTATATAGCTTTTTAAATTATTCAGACCTTCTTTTATATCAAACAAAATCTACTCCTTTAATTCCATTAGATATATATTAACTATCTCAAGCAAATTTTCAACCATTTAAAGACGCGAATACCACCGCAGACGCTAATCATCGTCTAGGTGGTATTCAAACTTGTCTTTACTAGCACTCATAAATTCATCAAAAGTGCGATAAGGAAACTCCTTTTTTAACTTCTTACAAAACCTTTTAAATAAGAAGTAAACACTCAATAATAAGGCTGATAACAACATAAGCCACAAACATCTTAACATAGAACATCAAATATTATAAGTCCCAAACATTGCCCTATATTCTTGACGATACATATTAAGCTTTCTTTTCAATTTTCTATTTTGTATCCAAAGGAACAAAACAATTACCAACAACACTACTATTGCTGATAACAATATACATTCTTTCACCATACCATATAATTTTTAAATTATTGTATTCATAATCATCAAAGATTTTATTATGTTATACATAACACTAATAAAAAGCAACAAAAAATATCCTATTCATAAAAACAAACAGGATATTTTATAAAAAATTACATCATAAACCATTCGCCTATACTAATAAGATACAGTCCATAAAGATATGCCATATAACACCCTAACATAAATAACGCTTCCCAACGAATTATTTTATTTTTAAACATCATAATCGGTAACAACATAAATGACGCAAATAACATTACCCAAATATCAAACACCACAAATTGTGCAGATACATCTACCGTCCCCATCGAAACAATTGTTCCAACAATAAATACAATATTCCAAATATTTGCTCCAATAACATTACCCAAAGCAATATCATTTTGCTTTCTATATGCAGCAACGCAACTTGTTGCCAATTCTGGAATAGAGGTTGCAACAGCTAATATTGTAACACCTATAATTTCTTCAGATACACCAACACCCTTCGCTATGGCAACTGCTCCCTGTAATAAAAAATCTGTTCCAAAAGCCACTGCAACAACACCTACAATCAAAGCCAACAATATTACCCACCAGTTCTTACCAACAAACTGCTTCGGTATTTTATCACCTTTGTGTGAATCATGATGAGCATTGTACAAATTATAAAAAATAAACCAAAACAAAAATAGTAACAAAACCCAACCATTCCATCGAGGAAGAATACCCCTTGTACTAAAAAACGCAAAAAATAACGTCGTTACAGCCAAAAAAGAAAAATCTCTATAAAACACTTTAGGCTTACATTTTATTGGATTAATCAGAGCTGAAACCGCTAGAACCAATAAAATATTGGCAATATTAGAACCTATAATATTACCCAGTGCCATACCAGCATTTCCATTCATCGTTGATTTAACACTAACCATAAATTCTGGCAATGTTGTACCCAAAGCAACAACTGTCAACCCCACAATAAGAGTCGGTATCCTCAATCTACTAGCTGCAGCTACAGATCCCAACACCAAACATTCAGCTCCACCAACTAGCAATAAAAAACCTATTAATGTAAAAAAACAAGCCATAAACATGCTCAAAATCCTTTTCCTCAACAAACACCATACTTAATAGTAAACATAAAAAAACTAAAAAACAAATTTTTCTTTTATTTACCCTCACATTTACAAAAATGGTGTCTAACCATAAGCTAGACACCATTTAACTTGACTATTCCTCTACATTACTCATTAGAAGAATTTTCAATTTGTGCTTGTTCTTCTTTAAGAGCTTGAATCTCTTTATCGTTTTGAGCAGCCACTTTCTTCAATGCACGAAGTACCGTACCAGTACCTGCAGGAATCAAGCGACCAACAATAACGTTTTCTTTCAAACCACGAAGATCATCGACTTTGCCTTCAACAGCTGCTTCCGTCAATACACGAGTTGTCTCTTGGAATGATGCTGCCGAAATAAATGATTTAGTCTGCAAGCTTGCCTTTGTAATTCCCAAAAGAACTGGATCTGCCTCTGCAGGGGTTTCTCCTGCTTCTAACATTTTAGCATTCTTTTGCTCAAATTCATCAGCATCAACTTGTTCACCAACCAAGAATGTGGTATCACCAGGATTAGTAATCTCAACCTTACGTAACATTTGAGAAACAATAACCTCAATATGCTTATCGTTAATTTTAACACCTTGTAAACGATACACATCTTGTACTTCTTTAACCAAGTATTCAGCCAATTTTTCAACACCTAACACACGCAAAATATCGTGCGGTGCCGGAGTTCCGTCAACCAAAGCATCGCCTCGTTTAACGATATCACCATCTTGGACAATCAAATGACGACCTTTGGGAATTAAATATTCAACAGGATTACCCTTAGCAGGAACAACCGTAATACGTTGTTTTGCCTTATAATCCTTACCAAATTCAACCTGACCATCAATATCAGATATAATAGCAGGATCTTTTGGTCTTCTTGCTTCAAATAATTCAGCAACTCGTGGCAAACCACCTGTAATATCCTTAGTCTTTGAAGATTCACGAGGAATTCTTGCAATAACATCACCGACCTTGACTTCTACGCCATTATCAACAGACAAAATAGCATCCGCAGACATATAGTAGCGTACCTCTTTACCATTATCAAAAGTAACTTGATTACCTTTAGCATCTTTCAATATAATGCTTGGTTTTAAGCCAGCACTTGAAGAATTTGAACGCCAATCAATAACGGTCTTAGAAACAATACCTGTAGTTTCATCAGTAACTTCCTTAACCGAAACATTGTTAATAAGATCAACCAATTCGACCTTACCTGCTTTTTCAGTAATAACAGGAACAGTAAATGGATCCCATTCAGCAACCTTCTGTCCTTTTTTAACTTTATCACCTTCAGCAACTAACAACTTCGTACCATAAGGAATGTTATGACGAGATTTTTCTCTGCCCTGAGCATCAACAATTACAATCTCACAGTTACGAGACAATACCAGACCATTACCTTCAGAGTTAACAACAATATGGCCATTTTCAAGCTTCATTGCACCTGCAAATGGAACTTCTACAGACGCTTGTTCAGCACCTTTCTGAGCCGCACCACCGATATGGAAAGTTCTCATAGTCAACTGTGTACCAGGTTCACCAATTGATTGAGCCGCAATAACACCCACAGCTTCACCAACATTAACTGGAGTACCTCTAGCCAAATCTCGACCATAACATGCTGCACAAACACCATGTTTAGATTCACAAGTCAAAACAGAACGTATCTTAACTTGTTCAACACCAGCTGATTCAACAATTTCAACATCGTTTTCGTCAATAAGTTTACCCTTCTTAACCAAAACATCACCTGTCTCTGGATGAACAATATCCTCTTGGATTGTACGTCCTAAAATACGCTCACCAATAGAAACAATAACATTTCCACCATCAACGACTGGACGAACAATAATTCCTCTATCTGTACCACAGTTTGTCTCTGTCACTACAACATCTTGAGCAACATCGACCAAACGACGAGTTAAATAACCAGAGTTTGCTGTTTTCAACGCAGTATCAGCTAAACCTTTACGAGCACCGTGGGTAGAATTAAAGTATTCCGACACCGTCAAACCTTCTTTAAAGTTTGAAATAATTGGTTGCTCAATAATTTCACCTGATGGTTTTGCCATCAAACCACGCATACCTGCCAACTGACGCATTTGAGCAGCAGAACCTCGCGCACCTGAGTGAGCCATCATGTATACAGAGTTGATATAACCTTTCTCTGTTTTTGAAATGTTTTTCATCATTTCATCAGCAATCTTATCGGTACAAGCGGCCCAAATATCAACTACTTTGTTGTATTTTTCACCCTTAGTGATAAGACCATTTTGATACTGTTCTTCAAACTCTTTAACCTGAGCTTCTGTTTCAGCAATCAACGTCTTCTTTGCATCAGGAACAATAAGATCATCTTTACCAAAAGAAATACCCGCTTTACAAGCATTCTTAAACCCTAAAGCCATAATCTTATCAACAAATAAACATGTCTCTTTCTGACCACAATGACGATAAATAGTATCAATGATTTCACCGATTTCTTTTTTACGCATCAATCTATTAACGAGTGAGAAAGGAACATCTTTATGCTTAGGTAAAACCTCTGACACCAAAATACGACCAGGAGTAGTTTCAACTAAACCAACTTTAACATTACCCTCATCATCAACGTATTCCATACGACACTTAATTTTTGCATGAAGATCAACAACTTTTTCATGCAAAGCCAATTGAACTTCATTAAAATCAGAAAATACCATACCCTCACCAATCATTCCTTCAGCTTCGTATGTCAAGTAGTAAATACCCAAAACCATATCCTGAGTAGGAACGATAATCGGCTTACCAGAAGCTGGTGACAATATGTTATTTGTAGACATCATCAACACACGAGCTTCTAATTGTGCTTCAATAGACAAAGGTACGTGAACAGCCATTTGGTCACCGTCAAAGTCAGCGTTAAACGCTGTACAAACAAGAGGATGTAAATGAATAGCTTTTCCTTCCACTAAAACTGGCTCAAATGCTTGAATACCAAGCCTGTGCAAGGTAGGAGCACGGTTAAGAAGAACAGGGTGCTCACGAATAACTTCTTCCAAGATATCCCAAACTTCTGGACGTTCTTTTTCAACCATTCTCTTGGCAGCCTTAATTGTTGTAGCATGACCATAGAGCTCCAATTTTGCATAAACAAATGGCTTAAACAATTCCAAAGCCATTTTCTTTGGTAAACCACATTGCTGCAATTTCAATTCAGGACCAACGGTAATAACCGAACGACCAGAATAGTCAACTCGTTTACCAAGCAAGTTTTGACGGAAACGACCTTGCTTACCTTTGAGCATATCAGACAAAGATTTCAAAGGACGTTTATTTGTACCAGTAATAGCACGAGCTCTACGACCATTATCAAACAATGCGTCAACAGATTCTTGCAACATTCTTTTTTCATTACGAATAATAATGTCTGGAGCATGCAATTCAATCAATCTCTTTAAACGATTGTTACGGTTAATAACACGACGATACAAATCATTCAAATCAGAAGTAGCAAAACGACCACCGTCTAATGGAACTAATGGACGCAACTCTGGCGGAATAACTGGTAACACATCCAAAATCATCCATTCAGGTTTTGTATTTGCTTCAATGAACGATTCAATAATTTTCAAACGCTTAACCAATTTCTTACGTTTAGCCTCAGAAGCATTATCTTTTAGCTCAGCTCTTATAGAAGCTCTTTCCTCTTCTAGATTAATTGATGCTAAAATCTCTTTCAAAGCTTCAGCACCTATACCTGCGCGAAAAGCCTCCTCACCATACTCATCAACAGCTTCTTGATATTGATCTTCTGTCAAAAGCTCATTAACAGCCAACGGTGTCAAACCTGGTTCAATAACAATATAGCTTTCAAAATACAAAACTCGCTCTAAAGCCTTCATTGGTATATCAGTCAACATTGAAATACGACTAGGAAGTGACTTCAAGAACCAAATATGAGCAACAGGAGCTGCTAACTCAATATGTCCCATTCTTTCACGTCTAACCTTAGACAAAGTAACCTCAACACCGCATTTTTCACAGACAATACCGCGATATTTCATTCTTTTATACTTGCCACACAAACACTCATAGTCTTTCACAGGACCAAAAATGCGAGCACAAAACAAACCATCTCTTTCTGGTTTGAAAGTACGATAGTTAATGGTTTCAGGTTTCTTTACTTCACCATAGGACCAAGAACGAATTTGTTCAGGAGAAGCAATCGAAATCTTGATTTGATCAAAAGCCTCAGCAGATACCTGTTGACCAAAATATTTTGCAATATCATTCATATTAAACTAACTCCTTTATCTTAAATTTCTTCGCTCAAAAGCTCAACGTTCAAACACAATGACTTAATTTCCTTTGTCAACACATTAAATGACTCAGGAATACCAGATTCAAATGTATCTTCACCTCTTACGATTGCTTCATAAACCTTAGTACGACCGTTAACATCATCAGATTTTACTGTCAACATCTCTTGCAAGGTATAAGCCGCACCATAAGCTTGTAAAGCCCAAACTTCCATTTCACCAAAACGTTGACCACCGAATTGAGCCTTACCACCTAAAGGTTGTTGAGTAACCAAAGAGTATGGACCAACTGAACGAGCGTGCATTTTTTCATCAACTATATGGTGTAGTTTAATCATATAGATAATACCAACTGTAACTTTACGGTCAAATTTTTCACCTGTACGACCATCGTACAAATCAATTTGCCCTGATGTCGGTAATTCGGCCATAGACAACATTTGATTGATATCATCACCTGTTGCACCATCGAATACTGGAGTAGCCATAGGAATACCATTCTTTAAATTTGGAATCATTAAATCCAAATCTTCAGAAGACATATTCTCTATTTCACGTTTATATTGTTTTTCGCCATAAACTTCTTTTAATTTAGCTCTCAATTCAGACTCTTTTTTACTGCCTGCTTTAACTTGTTCCCACAACTCATTAACTTGTTGACCAAGTTTTTTAGCAGCCCAACCTAAGTGAGTTTCAAGAATTTGACCAACATTCATACGTGAAGGCACACCCAGAGGATTCAAAACGATATCAACTGGTGTACCATCTTCCATATATGGCATATCTTGCAATGGTAATACACGAGAAATAGTACCCTTGTTACCATGACGTCCAGCAATTTTATCACCTGATTGAATTTTACGTTTTGTAGCGATAAAGACCTTAACCATTTTCAAAACACCAGGTAACAAATCATCACCACGTTGTACTTTTTCAACCTTATTATCAAAGTGTTGTTGAACTTTTTCAACTCTCTGATCAAAAGCAGCCAACAACTCTTCAATATTAGCCATAACAGCTTCATCTTTCACAACAATTTTACGCCATTGCGAAGAAGGAATATTATTCAAATTTTCTTCCGTAATTGTATCATTTTTGGCTATTGTACCCTTAGGAGCATCCACAACATTTTGTCCTAAAAGCATTGTCTTCAAACGAGCCTCAACATTACGACGAATAATTGCAATTTCATCATCACGATCTTTTGCTAATTGTGAAATCTCTTGCTGTTCAATAGATAGTGCTCGTTCATCTTTCTCAACACCACGACGAGAAAAAACATGAACGTCAACAACAATACCTTCAATACCAGGCTGAACTCTGAGCGATGTATCACGAACATCAGACGCTTTTTCACCAAAAATTGCACGCAACAATTTTTCTTCTGGAGTAACAGGAGACTCACCTTTAGGTGTAACTTTACCAACCAAAATATCTCCAGCTTTTACTTCAGCTCCAATATAAACTATACCTGCTTCATCCAAATTACGCAAAGCATCTTCGCCAACGTTAGGAATATCACGAGTAATTTCTTCCTGACCAAGTTTAGTATCTCGAGCCATTACTTCAAACTCTTCAATATGAAGAGATGTAAACACATCATCACGTGAAATTCTTTCAGAAAGCAAAATAGCATCTTCATAGTTCAAACCATTCCAAGGCATAAACGCAACCAAAACGTTTTTACCTAAAGCTAGCTCGCCCATATCTGTACATTGACCATCTGCTAAAATATCACCGATTTTAACTTCATCACCAACTTTAACCAAAGGAACCTGATTAATACAGGTATTTTGATTAGAACGGCGGAACTTAGCCAAACGATAAATCTCGACACCTGCATTTACAGCATGTTCATCTTTAGAGCGAACCACAATACGATTTGCATCAACAGAATCAACTATACCATCAGCCTTACATACCACGGTAGCACCGGAATCTTTAGCTACAACAGCTTCAACACCAGTACCAACAAGAGGTGCCTCTGAACGAAGCAATGGCACACCTTGACGCTGCATGTTTGATCCCATCAATGCACGGTTTGCGTCGTCATTTTCCAAGAATGGAATAAGAGCTGTTGCAACCGAAACCAATTGTTTTGGTGAAACGTCAATGAAGTTAATTTCTTCAGGTCTTGCATATTCAAATTCACCAGCTTTACGACAAGCAATTAATTCCTCAACAAAATGCCCATCTTCTTTAACTTTAGCATTAGCTTCAGCAATGATAAATTTGCCTTCTTCATTAGCTGACAAATAAACAACTTCTGAAGTAACCACACCATCAACAACCTTACGATACGGACATTCAATAAAACCATATTTATTGATACGAGCATAAGTAGACAATGAGTTAATCAAACCAATATTTGGACCTTCAGGTGTTTCAATCGGACAAATACGACCATAGTGTGTCGGATGCACGTCACGAACTTCAAAACCCGCACGATCACGGCTCAAACCACCAGGACCTAATGCAGATAAACGACGTTTGTGAGTAATTTCTGACAATGGATTATTTTGATCCATAAATTGAGACAATTGAGAAGAACCGAAGAATTCTCTAATAACCGAAGCGATAGGTTTAGCATTAACCAAATCTTGCGGTTTAACATTGTTCAAATTTTCTGAAGACATTCTCTCACGAATTGCTCTTTCCATTCTGAGTAAACCCATACGATATTGATTTTCCATCAATTCACCTACAGAACGAACACGACGGTTACCCAAGTGGTCAATATCGTCAACCTCTCCTTTACCATCACGCAATTCAACCATGCGTTTTACAATACGTAAAATATCATCTTTACGCAAAATTCCCAAAGTATCTGGAGCATCTTCAAAAGAAATATCTAACGCTGTATTAATTTTAACACGACCAACAGATGACAAATCATATCTGTCTTTATCAAAGAATAAAGCATTAAATAATGCATCAGCAGCCTCATATGTTGGAGGATCTCCTGGACGCATAACACGATAAATATCCAAGAGTGCTTCCTCACGACAAGAATTTTTATCAACAACTAAAGTATTACGAATATATGGACCAACATTTACACCATCGATAAATAATGTCTTTATTTCATCAATCTTATTTGCGCTTAGTTTGTCTAACAACTCTTCTGTTATCTCATCGCCAGCTTCAGCTAAAACTTCACCTGTTTTAGATACAACAATGTTGTTAGCTAAGAACTTACCTAAAATTTTCTCTTTTGCTAACTTATAATAAGCCAAGCCATCATCAGCCAACTTCTGTGCTGAACGAGATGTTAATTTTTTACCTGCTTCCCAAACTGTTTTACCTGTTTCAACATTAACCAAGTCAAAATCAAATTTAACACCTTTCATGCGTTGAGGCTCAAATTTTACTTTCCACTCTTTCTTAGCTAATTCATAAGTATCAACATCGTAGAAATAATGCAAAATCTCCTCTTTATCCATACCTTTAATTTCAGCAGGATCAATATGTTTGCCTTCCTTTTTCAAAGCTTCTATCTTCTCAATTGTTTCTTTAGAATATAAAGAATACAAAACAGAGGTAACAGGCAACTTACGACGGCGATCAATACGTGCATAAACCAAATCTTTAGCGTCAAATTCAAAATCAAGCCATGAACCACGATATGGAATAATTCTCGCAGCAAACAAATATTTACCTGACGAAACTGTTTTTCCTTTATCATGATCAAAAAATACACCTGGAGAACGATGCATTTGCGAAACAACCACACGCTCAGTACCATTAAAAATAAAAGTACCTTTTTCAGTCATAAGCGGAATGTCGCCCATATAGACATCTTGTTCTTTAATGTCGTGGATAGATTTAGCACCTGTAGCTTCATCTGTATCCCAAACGACCAAACGCAATGTAGCTTTAACTGGAGCAGCAAAGGTCATATCACGTTTAATACATTCATCAACGTCATATTTAGGAGTTTCAAGTTCATATTTAACAAACTCCAACTCACCATTTCCTGAAAAATCTTTAATCGGAAAAATTGACTTAAAAACTTCCTCCAAACCAAATTCGCATTTTTCAGCACCATTAGCTTGAATAAAACTATTATAAGAACCGGTTTGAACCTCAATTAAACTTGGCATATCAGCAACAGCATCGATTCTACCAAAGTTTCTTCTTACACGTCTTTTGCTCGTATAAGATTCTTTCATCTTACTATAATCCTTCATCGTTAAATTCTGCGACAATACCATTGGACATGCCAAAACCCGACCGCAGAAGGTTATACACTAGTATTCAATTTCAAATAAAACCGCCACACCATAAGATTTGGGATCCCCTTGGCGGAAAGTCTAAAATAATTGCATGCAATTTGTCACGATTCGTGACATATAATTCGGGCGCATAATGACTCGTTTTTTTTATTCTTGCAAGCAAAAAATATTCTAAAATTTTCTTTTTAAATCCTTAGCCAGACTCACTTTGAATCAAATCAAGTTGTTAAACATTTATAAAAAAAAGCTTTCTTTGACAGAAAGCTTTTCAAACCTAACTAAAACAAAATTTTAAACCTTGCCTCCGCCGTATAATTATAATCTATATCAGGATTCTCTGAACCGACCAAACGATAATCAAGCAAACCACCTATTGTCATTGTATCATTAATAAAGTAGTCTGCAGCCCCTTGCGCTGACAATGTCTGATTTTTATCATTTGAAGTCTCAAATTCATAACGTAAACCTGCATCAAAAGAAAATGAGTTTTCAACTTTATGAATTCCCGCAAAAGCTGTATAATAAAAATCTCTATCACTATCATCCAAATTGCTATCAATACCAAAACTAGCATAAGGCATTAAACCATCTTCTAGTTCATATCCCACTTTGGCTTCACCACGTAATTCTTTATACCAACGAGTATTTCCTTTTTCTTTGCGAATTTTTTCTTTAGCATCACCATTACGTCCATACCAACTGCGTGGATTATATGTATAATATGAAGCTCCAAGCTGCATAACAACCCCATTTGCCGAACGCAAGTTCGTTTTAACCCCTAATTCATAATCAAGATTAAGGTCATTATTATAATCTTCATTCGTCAAATATTCAAAATTGAAACGATTCCCAATGCTTGCCATCAAAGCATTTTCCATTCCAAATCCAACTAGCAAAGTTTCTCGCAAAATAAAATCTTCTTTTGTTCCTGCATCATCAAAATTAGTACGATTATAAGCCAATGATGTCGTAGACAAACTTTCCATTTCACTTGGCAAATAAAATGGAGATGCAATATCTTCTACGGCTTTTACATTTGTTGGTAACATCGCAACAACAGCTAAACAAGGTAATACTTTTCCTAGTTTCATAAAATCACTCCTTACTTACAATTTTTATTTTATCCTATTATGGCAAGCAAATATTAATAAATTTATAACCACAATTTTTATACTTGCTAACTGTAGCGTTTACCCCTATATTAACGTAACTAACATAATTTAAAGATAACAAAAATGACAAAAGTAATAACTTTAGGTTGCCGTATCAATGCTTATGAGTCAGAGGTCATAAAAGAAAAACTCTCTCATTTAAATGACGTCATTGTAATTAACACTTGTGCTGTAACAGGAGAAGCTGAGCGCCAATGTCGCCAAACAATACGCAAACTTGCAAAAGAAAATCCTAATGCCAAAATTATTGTAACAGGATGTGCAGCCCAAATTGCTCCACAAAAATTTGCCGAGATGCCTGAAGTCGATTTAATACTTGGCAATAAAGAAAAAACAGAAATTGATAAAATAATATCTCAACCCCTAGAAGAAAAAACTATCGTAGGAGATATTTTTGATTATAGCGGTTATGACAATTTCTTAATCACAGGTTTTGAAGGACGACACAAAGCATTTGTTCAAATTCAACAAGGATGTAATCATCGTTGTACATACTGTATAGTTCCCTATGCTAGAGGTAACAACCGTTCTATTTCTCAAGATGAAATTATTAAACAAATCTATCAGCTTTTATCTAAAGGATTTAACGAAATTTGTTTAACTGGTATAGATGCATGCTCATATCAACCATCTTTTAGCAATTTAGTACAAAACATTTTAGAACAAATTCCTGAGCTTCCTTCTTTGCAATTTGGTTCTCTTGACCCTGCTGCTATTGACGATAAC
Organism: Alphaproteobacteria bacterium; assembly: GCA_045537965.1. Lineage (GTDB taxonomy): Bacteria > Pseudomonadota > Alphaproteobacteria > RF32 > CAG-239 > CAZU01. The sequence goes on along the minus strand of JAZSQL010000028.1, from coordinate 5,741 downwards.
TTTATTAATCTCATAGGAAAATACCCAAATATTACTCCTCATTTCCACTTTTCTATCCAATCTGGTGACAATTTGATTTTAAAAAGAATGAAACGTCGCCATTCACGTGAAGATGTAATAAACTTATGCAAAAAAATACGCAATATACGTACCGAAGCAACTTTTGGAGCTGATTTTATATGTGGTTTTCCTACCGAAACATTAGAACAATTTAATAATACTATAAAACTAGTTCACGAAGCTAATATAACTAAACTTCACGTTTTTCCATATTCAGAACGCCCTGGTACACCTGCAGCGTTAATGCCACAAATTCCTGTTGAAGAAAGACGACGCAGAGCAAACTTATTACGCCAAGAAGGAGAAAAAGATAATGGCTAACTGGTTTCAATATATAAAATCAGGACTTAAAAAATCATCATCAAAACTAAGCGATGGCATTTATGATATTTTCACAAAACGTAAAATTGATGCAACAACCATTGAAGAGCTAGAAGAATTATTACTGACATCAGATATTGGTTTTTCCGCAACTAATACAATCATTAATTCTTTTGCATCAAAAAAAATGAATAAGGACGCATCAGATATTGAAGTCAAACAATCTTTATCTGATGAAATAGCCTCAATTTTGATACCCTGCCAACAAAATTTTATTTTATCTACTAACCAACCTCACATAATACTCATGATAGGGGTTAACGGAGCAGGTAAAACAACAACTATCGGAAAACTAGCTCATAAATTCCCAGAAAAAAAAATAAGCCTAATTGCTGCTGATACATTCCGTGCAGCAGCCGTTGAACAATTAAAAATATGGGGAGAACGCAATAATATACGCGTATTTTCAGGACCAAATGGCTGTGATGCCGCAAGCCTTTGTTTTGATGGAATATCTGAAGCTATAAAACAAAAAAACGATATCGTTTTTATTGATACAGCTGGGCGATTACAAAATAAAACAAACCTAACTGAAGAATTAAAAAAAATAATTCGTGTTATAAAAAAAATATCACCTCAAGCACCTCATCACACCATTTTATGTATTGATGCAACAACTGGACAGAACGCTCTAGACCAAGTAAAAACATTTAAAGAAATTGCTGGAGTTGATGGAGTAATCATCAACAAGCTCGACGGTACTGCAAAAGGAGGGATTTTAGTTGCAATAGCCAAAGAAATACCCCTACCTATTTATTTTATTGGTATTGGCGAAGGAATAGATGACCTAATACCATTTAATGCTAACGATTTTGCTAAATCATTATTGGGACTTTAAATAAAAGCAAAAAAAACTATATCTATGAAAAGGAGTTTAATATGCAAAATAATCAATTAACAAATAAAATTTATTATATTGGCGTAGATGACAAAGAAATAGATTTATTTGAAGGACAATATATTGTTCCTAATGGCATATCTTACAATTCATTCGTAATAATGGATAATAAAATTGCCGTAATGGATACTGTAGACGTACATTTTTGTGACGAATGGTGTCAAAACCTTAATAAAGTTTTAGAAGGAAAACAACCTGACTACTTAATAGTACAACACATGGAACCTGATCATGCTGGTAGCATTGAAAAATTCCTTAATTATTACCCTAATGCTAAAATAGTATCTAATGCTAAAACTTTTCAAATGATGCCCCAATTTTTTGAAAATCTCGATGTAAGCAATCGTCAACATATTGTTGTTGAAGGAGATGAACTACTTTTAGGCGAACATACTCTAACTTTCGTAATGGCACCGATGGTGCACTGGCCTGAAGTAATGATGAGCTATGAAAAAAAAGAAAAAATTCTTTTCTCTGCAGATGCATTTGGAAAATTTGGCGCACTAGATATCGAAGAAGAATGGGATTGTGAAGCACGCCGTTACTATATTAATATAGTTGGAAAATACGGCGCTCCTGTTCAAACTTTACTAAAAAAAGCCACAAACCTTGACATCCAAAAGATCTATCCTTTACATGGTCCAATGCTAACTGACAATTTGAGCTATTATATAAATAAATATGATATATGGAGTAGCTATCGTCCTGAAGATGAGGGAATTTTTATAGCTTACGCCTCTATTTATGGTAATACTAAAAACGCAGCTGAAAAACTAAAAGAAATATTAGAACAGAAGGGAGCTCCTAAAGTAGCCATTGCTGATCTGGCTCGTGACGATATGGCTGAATGCGTTGAAGATGCATTTAGATACGATCGTATGGTTTTAGCATCATCAACTTACGATGGTGGAATGTTCCCATATATGGAAACATTCATTAACAAACTTAAATCAAAAAATTATCAAAACCGCAAGGTTGGTTTTATCGAAAATGGCTCTTGGGCTCCAACAGCTGGACAAAAAATGATAGATGAAATATCAACATTAAAAAATATCACTTTAATCAATGAAAAAGTAACAATAAAATCTGCTTTGAAAAAATCTGATATTCCTAATTTAGAAAAATTAGCAAACACTTTACTTGCTTAAACTTTTGTCAATAAAGGGGACGATAACAAAATCTTCCCCTTTATAATTGCGCATCTAAAAATTTAATAATAAAAAAAATACGCCTTTTATTTTTATATTGACAAGAAAATAGTTTTATTTGATTATCTGCATACTAATATTATATTTAAATACTTACTTAACAACATAATAAATTAGACTTTTCTAATAAAGAAAAAAACATGATAAGAAAAAAGAATTTTATGAGTCTTCAAGCCCTACTTATACTTTCCGCTATTGATAAATGTGGTGGTAAGAAAAAAGTGTCTGAAATATTAGGGCTATCACTAGATACTATTAACAAATACATCTCTATTTTGGAAGAAGATCTTGGCTATGAGCTATTGGTCAACAATGGTCGTGGTTCTCAACTAACTATGCGTTGCCAAGAACTTATTAAACATGCGAATGTCATTGAAAATATTTTTAGCAAAATATATGATGATGAAGTATCTAACAAAGAATTAAAAGGTGATGTACTTGTAAATATGCCATTGAGCGTATCAACTAATCTACTTCCTAGAATAATAAGTGATTTTTTTGAACAATACCCCGATATCAATCTTATTAATCGAACAGTTATGGACAACACTGATTTTAGCACTATGGATTCAGATATTGGTCTAACTTTTTTACCTCCAAACAACAATGATGTTGTAATACTACACACTAAACAAGTAGAATGTGGCTACTTTGCATCCCCAAAATATATAGAAAAACATGGATATCCTAAAGATATAGAAGATATGCTTGAAAACCACTGGATTGTTACCCGTGTACAACTCCAAAATTTCATTCACGAATGGAAAGATGTAGTAAGAAACGCTAAACACACTAGATACGTCACAAATTCCACTTATGCAGCAACCGAAATTGTAAGATGTGGTGGTGGAATTGCTATTATGCCTTTAAGATATAAGAATGAGGATGGTTTTGTCTGTTTAGAAGAATTCAAATGCGATGAAGCACCAATAGTATATCTAATTGCCAAAAAGAAATCAAAAGATATACCAAAAGTACGAATAGTGATAGATTATTACAAAAGATTAATGGAAGATATGTAAAATAACCAAAAATACTATTCTATTCAGCTATTTTATCAAAAAAATAGCTAAGGGTTTTAACGAATTTTTGTTGTTTCCTCAGTTCCATAATTTCTTTAGGATATAACCATTTTACTTGTGCAACCTCATCTGTTGTAGCATGCCTCAAAGATATTGCTCCATCATATTCAAAAAGCCAAACATCCATAATATCATTAAACTTTGTACCAGCAACTACATCCCTAACTTTTGAAAAAACAAATTTTCCTTTATTAATATCTAGAGTGATACCGACCTCCTCTTTAGCTTCTCTTACAGCACCTTGAATACTACTTTCTCCTTGCAAAACAGAACCACCTTGGCATTCCCACATCAGCGGATTTTGTTTGCGACTAGCAGAACGCTGAGCAATCAAATATTGTCCTTTAGAATTTTTAATCCACACATGAACAACTAGATGATAACCATTATCTGGCAGTTCTTCACCGCGAATATGTTCGCCAATAATATTCCTGTTTCTATCATATAAATCCCATTTTTCCATAAATAAACACCTATATAAAAACAATTCTATCCCTAAAGGCCATTAAGAAAATGGCCTTTAGATCATTTATTTTCACGTGTCGAAAGAGTAATAATAGCATGATGAGTAACTTCCCAACAAACATTATTATCATCACAATTAAGAGGTTCATGAATAAAACCTCTATCTAAACAGTAGGCATACATTTCCTCTCCATACTCTAAGCAAAATTCTTGCTTAGAACCTTTTTTATGCTTTACTGCATATTCAATTGCTTCATATCTTTTATTAAAAAGCAATTCTTCTTGTCTAAGTTTAGGTATCCCATACCAAAGAGCATGAATAAGACCACCCAAACAAACAAAAAATGTAAACCAAAAACACGCAGAAACAACATCACTATGCCAAAAGTCACATATTGTACAATACCCAGTCACTAGCATTCCTAGCCCACAAATAGAGCTAATAAAAATTTTTAATTTTTTCATATCTATAAATTTAATTGTAAAATAAATAATTCTCATCCTATCAAGTCATTATATTAAAAATGCAATTAAATCAATATAATTTTTAACCAATAGATTAGATTACCTACAAATAAACTGCAAAAATATATAAAATATAATACTCTTGCAAAAAGATTTTTTATAACCAAAGATGCTTATAAGGAAAGAAATTTCTAAAACAAAAAAATATAAATAAGTTGATATTTAGCTAACATCTTGAATTGTTTAAAATATTAAAAAATGGAATAAAAATATAGCAAAAAATATCTGAAAATACAGTAATGCACTTAAAAGGGAAATGTAGAGAAAAAAGTAAATAAAAAGTCTTATAATTTAGAAAAAATGCCTTTTTGGTGAATCAAGTAATCGGACTTTGTGAAAGATAACCATGATACATCAAAACAGCACTCAAAAGGGCGGTTTTGATAAATGGTGCGCATAACTCATGCAAATATCGGACTGAAAATTATGATGAATATAAGCGGTTGGAGTATAAGCTGGAGTTGCTTTTAGACCAAAACGACCAACTAAAAGCAAACAATTCAATTTGTTAGAAATTTAATTCTGTTATGTAAATTTTAGTATTTATGTAATATATTTCTACTATAACGTCTAAAAAATGTTACAAAGACATCAACAAAAAGGAATTCTCATGGTATTAAAAAATAAATTAAACATCACAAGCCAAGTTGAACTCAATAAAACAGAGGAAAAAATCAGCAAAGAAAAAGCCATAAAACTTTTTGACAGTGGAAAAATAAATAAAATTAAGGCCGGAACTGTTGAGGGACTACAGCAAATACACAAATTTTTATTTGAAGATATTTATGATTTTGCAGGCTTTATACGCAATGTAAACATATCTAAAGGTAATTTCCGTTTTGCTCCGGTTATGTATTTAGAGCAATCATTAAAAAATATAGAAAAAATGCCGCAATCCACTTTTGATGAAATTGTTGAAAAATACGTGGAAATGAATATAGCGCACCCATTCAGAGAGGGAAACGGGCGCGCAACCAGAATTTGGCTTGATTTAATCTTTAAAAAAGAACTGAAAATGGTTGTGGATTGGGATAAAATTGATAAAGAAGATTATTTGTCGGCAATGGAACGTAGCCCAGTAAAAGATATTGAAATTAAACATCTTTTGAAAAATGCCCTGAC
>JAZSQL010000044.1:0-24223 GCA_045537965.1 Alphaproteobacteria bacterium | reverse complement strand
AATTATAGCTTCTTCAGCTTATGCTATTACGTGTGAACAAGTACCAGAGTGTAGCTCATTAGGATTTACACAAACAGCCACAGATTGTGCTGGAAAAAATATGCTTAAATGTCCTTTTGATACAGATAAAGTATTTTGTGGAGGCGAGAGTTCAGGGGGCAGCACAGGACAAGGTTGTGATGCTGTAGGTGCAATATTGTATAGCGATTTAAATTGTTATGAACCCCTAGATAAAATAGCATCAGGAGTTGAACCTATAGCTGTGGTGTTTGATACTGAAAATAGATTGGCTATTGGATTAAATAGTGCTCCTACTACTATGAAATGGTCTAGTGTAGAAGAAGATATATCAGGTTTAACTAACTATTCTTCATCAAGTACAGCACTAACAGAAACGACAACAGGGAAACAAAATACCGCTACTATTATGACTTTAGGAGGAGATTATGCTTCTAGTAGCTATGCTCCAGGATATTGCTATAATTTAACTGAAGGAAATCAACCCGAAGGAAGTTGGTTCTTGCCTAGTTTAAAAGAATTAAAAGCTATATATGATAACCAAACAACCATAGATACCGCCCTCACTAACTCTGGAGGAACGGCTTTAGCCAACAGTCCTTACTGGTCTTCTGCCGAGCACGACCCCCTTACCGCGTGGCTATTCGACATGAGCTATGGCGGCATGTACGACGACAGTAAGGCCTACACCTACTACGTCTCCGTTCGGTGTGGTTTAGCTTATTAAGCTAAAATAATAATATTCAAAGAAAAGGCACCGTTAGGTGCCTTTTCTAAAATACTAAAAAGCTAATTAATTTTCATAAGCCTTAGCTTGTTTTTTAGCATCATCTTCGGTTCTAGCAACATTAACCAAAATTGTTTGGCTAACTTCTGGGTGCAAGTTTAATTTAACTTGATATATACCCAAATCTTTAATTGCCTTATCCAAGAAAACTTGACGACGTTCTACAGCATATCCTGCTTCTTTGATAGCAGCAGCAATGTCACGAATAGTAACAGAACCATATAATTGTCCTGTTTCAGCAGCTTGACGAATCAAAACTGTAGAATATCCTTTCAATGTTTCAGCCAATTTAGAAGCTTCATCAAATGATTGTTTGTTACGAGCTTCTAATTCTGCCTTTTGTTTTTCATAAACAGCCAAATTAGCTTCAGTAGCACGTAAAGCCTTGCCTTGAGGCAATAAATAGTTACGAGCATAACCATTCTTAACGCTTACTTTTTCGCCCATTTTGCCAAGTTTTTCAACGTGTTCAAGTAAGATAACTTCCATATTCTTTCTCCCTTAAACTACATTGCAACATATGGCAACAAACCAAGATAGCGAGCTCTTTTAATAGCACGAGCCAACTCTCTTTGCTTTTTAGCCGAAACTGAAGTAATACGACTTGGAATAATTTTACCTTTCTCTGAAATATAACGAGAAAGCAATTTTACATCCTTATAGTCGATCTTAAGACCGTCTTCACCAGAAAACGGACAGCTCTTTTTTCTTCTAAAGAATACCTGTTTAGCCATTTCCATTCTCCTATTCTTCAACAGCCGAATCAACACCATCAGAACTTGCAGAAACATCTGAAAATTCTTCAACTTTAATAGTCATATAACGAATGATGTCTTCATTAACACGCATTACACGCTCATATTCTGCAACAGCTTGAGCTGGAGCCGAAATATTCAAAAGAACGTAATGACCTTTACGGTTTTTCTTAATACGATAAGCAAGGTTTTTCAAACCCCAATTATCTACACGAACAACTTCACCACCTTGGTCTGCAACAACTTGCTTTAAGCTGTCAACCAAAGATGAAACCTGTGAAGCTCCCAAATCTTGACGTGCAATCAACACGCTTTCATATTTATTCATTTTAATTTTAACTCCTTATGGATTCTCAACAATTGACTTAAACCAAATACAAAACTTGTGTTATATACCAGATTAAGCCGTCACCTGTATAGCTACAAAAATAAATTTGCAGCAAGGACGGTGTGCTTTATACCACAAAATCTTTAATTTGCAAGCATTTTATGTATATATTTTAATGAAGATTTAATCTTTTTTTGCTAATTGCATAGAATATAGCATTCTTCGAGGTATAACGTTATGTTCTTCAATCGTATTTTTAGTTATTTTAGTATTTTTTTGTTTTTTTGTTTGATATTTGCGGCTATAGCAAATGCAGCTAGTGAAGATCGTATTGGCTTACAGAACCTTCACACTAGGGCTATCGTGTATTGTTATAACAACCCCAAACACTCTGCTGAAGAATGTGCCTCATATTATGAAAATAAAGGATATACTAGATTACGAGATATTCCTTATAAAACAGCTCGTTTTGATAATCTTACTGTCGATACATATCCAACTAGACGCTGGCGTGATGGTGAGCTAACTCCACGTTGGTAAGGAGTTTTTTGCAATGACTACCCACATAAATACTCTAACCTTTAATGGACTAGAAGTTCAGAAGGTTGATCTTCAAGCTCAAGTTTCTTCTGGTTTGCCTAATTTTATAATTGTCGGTTTACCAGATAAAGCAATTGCTGAAAGTAAAGAACGTATCCGCTCTGCAATCCAATCAATAGGTTTGCAACTTCCAGCTAAACGAATTGTAATAAATCTAGCTCCTGCCGATTTATTAAAGGAAGGATCTCATTTTGATCTCCCTATTGTTTTAGGTATCTTAGCTGTTATGGGAGTAATTTCCAATAATAAATTAAAATCATATATGGTAATGGGTGAACTAGGTTTAGATGGTGCTATTTTACCTGTAAATGGTGTATTACCTGTTGCTCTTTATGCCAATAAAAATAATTTAGGTTTAATTTGTCCAGAAGCTTGTGGTAATGAAGCAGCTTGGGCACAAACTCAAGATATTGTCGCAGCGCCAAATTTGATTAGCTTAATAAATCATTTTAATGGAAGTGAAATTCTAGAAACTCCGTCGCCAAAACAAATACCTTTACCATCAAGTTCTGTTGATATGTCAGATGTTAAAGGACAAGAAACAGCTAAACGAGCTCTAGAAGTAGCTGCGGCAGGAGGTCACAATTTATTAATGATAGGTCCTCCAGGTTCTGGTAAGTCTATGCTAGCATCTCGCCTTCCATCTATTTTACCCCCTATGACTATTGATGAAGCTCTTGAAACTTCAATGATAAATTCTATTGCAGGTAAGTTTGATGCATCTGGACTAAGTTTATCACGTCCTTTTTGTGCCCCTCATCATAGTGCATCTACACCAGCTTTGGTTGGAGGTGGACGCAAAGGTACTCCAGGAGAAATATCTCTAGCTCATAATGGTGTCTTATTTTTAGATGAATTACCTGAATTTAACCGTTCAACTCTAGAAGCTCTGCGTCAACCTCTCGAAAATGGAAATATTCAAATATCTCGCGTCAACGCTCATACTACATTTCCTGCTAATTTCCAATTAATTGCTGCAATGAATCCTTGTCGTTGCGGTCACTTAGGACAAAAAGAAAAGGAATGTAGCAGAGCTCCTATATGTGCTCAAGAATATATGGCAAAAATATCTGGACCTCTTTTAGACCGTATAGATATCAAAATTGAGGTGCCAACTGTTAGTCCTTGGGAACTTGCTGATGTAAAAAAAGGCGAAACTTCAGAAGTTATCCAAAGCCGTGTCATTAAAGCTCGCAAAATTCAAAAAGCTAGATTAACCAACTTAGGTATAGATAAATTTTGCACCAATACTTGTCTTAAAGGTAAGCTATTAGAGGAAATATGCACTATGGACAACGATGCCAAAAAGCTATTAATTGCTTTCGCAGATAAAAATTCTTTATCTGCTAGAGCGTATCATCGCACTTTGCGGTTAGCAAGAACAATTGCAGACTTGCAAAATGAATCAAAAATACTTAAACTGCATATAGCTGAGGCTTTGTCTTATCGTCAAAGTCGCTATTTCTGATAGTTTAATTGGAGTTTATAAAAATGCGTAAAAACGTTGGTATTGCTTTGTTGTCATCTTTGTTTATACTTTCTGCCTGCAGCAAAGAAAGCCCAGAACTTATACCTTGCATGTGTGATACAAATACCGATTCTACTCTTGGTATTTTTGACTGCATGTGCGAACCTGCAAAGAAAAAACCAGTGCGCCGCATATCATATCTTCAAGACAAACAAAAAATACGTTATCAGAGTTTGATTATTACAGATGAGCAAGTCGATGCCTATACTCTCTTGCACCAAAGTCGTGATACTTACGCTCCTGTAAAACTTGAGAATGTCGATTTTCGTATTAAGAAAAACCGCAAATATGACGAATTTAATACTAAATTAGGTGATTATCATTTCCGTATTTTTGGATGTCGTCGTGAAACAAAAAATGCATTTCTTAATCAAGGTCGCTCAATGCAAAAAGACATGCACTTCTTTGATGTGTTTTATGAAACAATGAACGATTATTATCCTGTTGTTGTTGAACCAACAAACGTATATTATCCTGATTCGGATAAAATAGCAAATCCAGAATACGTAATTACCGCCGAAATTACCGACTATTTTATGAATATCTGTGATGAGTTTGATTGGAACGAAAGCAAAAATAAAAAACTTCGTAATGGCTCATCTGAAATGACAGTTGTTTGGCGTATAATGAATCTAGCTAAAGATCAAGTTTATTGCCGTGGAACAACCACTGGTTATGGTCAAATAATTGAGGGAGAACCTAATGGTGAAACTCTCTTAGTTGAGCGAGCTTTTGAAGATGCTCTAACCAAACTTCCAGAAATTAGTTGTGTAAATTCAACTTTGTCACAGCGAGTTTGTCAGGCAGATATTGAAGAACAACTAGCTCGCCTCAACAATTATGAAAATTGCGAAACATGTTTTACATCTCAATATGCTGAAGAACTAAAGAGTGTTGAATTACTTCAAGAATGTGAACATGTTGTCAACCAAGAGCAAACACCTCTAATTATCGAAAGTACACCTATAACTTGTGAAGGAAGCGCATGTCAATCACTTGTTGAGGTTGTTGAAACATCTGGCGGTGTTCGCGATTCAAATATATCTATTATTGATGAGTGCAAAACTGCTGAAGTTGTAGCTCCATGTGATGAAATTTCTGAAGATGGTGGGATTGAAGAATGCCACACTTTAGTAAAATCTGAAGAGCCTATAACTATAGCTGATGACTATTTTGTAGATATTCCTCTTGAGGTAGATACAACACCAGAAATCAATATAGTTGAAGATGGAGGGGCTTCAGGTAGTGGCGAAAGTATTGAAATAAATGAGGTAAACGAAAACGCTTTTGCTTCAATAAATTCGCAATTTTGCATTGTCAATAATCCTCCTTTTGAAGACTTAAACCCATATAATTTATATAAATTAAGGGCTTCTATCGTATCTGTTGAAAATGGAGATGGTAAAAAAGGTGCTGGATTGATAATTGCAGACAACATGGTGCTAACCTCGGCTGATTTAATTCAAAAAGATAATAATCGTTATAACCTAACAACAGTTAACGGAAAAGAAATGAAAGCATCTGCTTTCCGTGTCAACCCAACTAAAAATGTTGCTGTCTTGTTACTTGATACACCAACAACATATCAACCTCTTCCCATGTCTTTAAGTTTACCAGAAGTTGAAAAAGATATCCTCTTAACTCTAGGTCTCTTAAACTTTGAAGATGAAGGCGAAAACTACATTGATAATGAGGGAAAAGTTGTTGGATATCGTTGGTCTGAAGAACGCGGTGCTGAAATTATTGTTGATACATTCGTTCAAACGGTAACTCTTGGTGGAGCTTTAATTGATCAAAAAGGAAATATAATTGGTATTGCTCATGAAACCAAAAAATCCGAAAACTCTCCTGATTTGTTTATCCCTATAGAAACAGCTTTAAATAGTCTTGGGCTTGAAATTTGTGGACAAAAACCAACTACATCAAAGCCTAAGTCTGTTAAAATATTCACGCCTATTGCTGATGCTATCGACAATTCTCCTGTAGATAAATCACCAAAACCAGTAAGTAGTGAAAAACGTAAATAACTTGAAGTTCCTCCTTTATAAAATCTATCCCGAAAATTATTAAAACAATTTTCGGGATAGATTTTATAATAATGCTAAAATATCTTAAGCTTTTTGTTTCCAAGCGCCACTTTCATCTTGTTGCCAATAAAAACACTCTATTCCTGAGGCTTTTATTTGTTTCCAAAACTCACGAGCTTGTACTAAACTTGTTTCTGAATTGCCATCAAACAGATTAAAAATTCGTTCAAAATTATTCAAATTAGCAACATCTTCTGTTGCTCCATCTACTAAAAAAAGCATAGTTGCATCATTTGGATTATCATTGCCCGATGTTAGCCAAATAGGTTGATATTCTGAATTTCCATCTTTGCGACTACCATGAGGTAAAAAAGATTGTTCCTCATAAGTCCAAAGCGTAGTATTTAAAAATTCTACTCGCTCATCACTACCAACCTTTACCAAAATTTTTTCACCTGTAGCATAGGCTTTTTCTAAAAGCTTAGGTAAGCTCTGCTCAACTTGAGTTTTTTGTAAATGATAAAAATCAACTCTAGTCATTGACTACAACCTTTAAATATAATGTTTGGGGGACTCCATCACTTAGCACTTTCATTTCTAAAGGTGAACCTCTAGCTGTTTTGGCGTAAGCAACATAGGTCAACAAATCGTTTATAGAAAATACTTCTTTGCCGTCAATTTTTTGAATTATATCGCCTATTTTTACTCCTTTAGCAAAAGCGTCTGAATCAGCCAATACTTCACTTATGACAACAACCTCGTTTTTTTCTTCAGCTATTATACCTAATTCCTCGATATATCCAACTGGTCTTTCGTTTGTTATAGATTTATTGGTATCTAATAATGTTGTTTTTTTTTCTGGCATTGAGTCTATTGTTAAATTAACATCTTTAATCTGACTATTGCGCCAAATTCTTAAAATGACATTTTGACCAATACCAGTTTCTGCGACACTGCGTGAAAAACTTTTAGCATCTTTAATGTCATTACCATTAAATGATATTATGACATCTCCAGCTTCTATTCCTGCTATTGTGGCGGGAGAATTTTCAGCAAGAGAGTTAACAATAACGCCATCTTTGAACGTTTGACTATCGCTTAAAATAATTGCCTGACTATTGGTGCTAACTTTTAAACCTAGCCAACCACGTTCAACCTTTCCTTTGGCAATAAGTTGTTCTACAACAAATTTGCTCAAGTTTATTGGTGTAGCAAAACCAATACCAACACTACCACCGCTAGAAGAGAAAATAGCCGTATTTATACCAACAACTTCTCCAGCCATATTAAACATTGGTCCACCTGATGAACCCTGATTTATAGCTGCATCAGTTTGAATAAAGTTATCGTAAGAGCCTGCGTCTATATCTCGTGACTTAGCACTAACAATACCTGCTGTTACACTTCCCCCCAAACCAAATGGATTACCAACAGCTAATATCCAATCGCCAACTTCAAGTTTATCAGAATCACCTATTTTAACAAAGGGTAATGGCTTAGATGAATCAATTTTTATCAAAGCTATATCTGTCATTTTATCTGTTCCAATAACAGAAGCATTGAACTGACTATCATCAGCTAATTTTACGATAATTTCATCTGCACCATCAATAACATGATTATTGGTAATTATATAGCCTTTGGAATCAATAATAAAACCAGAACCTAAAGATGTGTGTCCACCCTCATCTTGCAAAAAGTAATCGCGAATAAATTCATTAGCACTAACTATGTCTAATCTTTCGGTTGACTGAGGAGTATTGTGGATAGTTGAAATATTAACAACACTTGGCAAAACTTCTTTTACTAAAGGAGCAAAAGATTGCCCAACAACTTGTGCCTTTTGTGCATTGGCACTTACAGACCAAGAAAATAATAGCAACGTTAGTGCAATAAATTTTTTCAATGTTTTAACGTCCTATTTGGCTTGTTTGTTTGAAATAGTCAAAAAATTCAGCATCTGGAGACAATACTAATGATGTATTATCTCTATCTGAAAGCGAATTTTTATATGCCTCTAATGAACGATAAAAAGCAAAGAACTTAGGATCTACACCAGCAGCATTATTCCAAATTTCAATTGCTTGTTTATCGCCCTCGCCTCGAATTATCTGAGCTTGTTTTTCAGCATTGGCAATAATTACAGCTTGTTCTTTTTCTGCCGTTGCACGAATTTTTTGAGCCTCTTGTTGACCCGTGGCACGAAATTCTTTAGCTTCACGTTCACGTTCAGTTTTCATACGAGCATTAATTGCTTGCAAAACCTCAACAGGTAAATCAGCACGTCTAATTCTTACATCTGCTACACTAACACCAATTTGCTCAGCATCGCTTTTTACTGCTTTAGATATGTTAGCCATAATCTGTGTACGCTTACTAGAAAGCAGCTCAGGCAATGTCACACGTCCTAACACTTTGCGAACTGAAGAATTGACAATTTCTTCCAATTTGGAACGTGCTTGATATTCGGTGCGAACAGTTTGGTAGAATTTTAATGGGTCAACAATGCGATAACGGGTAAAGTTATCAACATCAAGACGCTTTTTATCATTCAAAACAACTTCTTGTGCTGGAGGATCAAGATTCAACAATCTGTTATCATAGACTACAACTTTTTGAATAAATGGAATCTTAAATTTGAGTCCTGGTTGTTTGATTTGACGCATTGGTTCACCAAACTGCAAAACAATAGCTTGCTCAGTTTGATTCAAAATAAATACGGATTCTGCAACAACTAAAATAACTGCAGCAATTGTCCCGCCAATAATTATTTTTAATTTATCTGACATTAGTTGGCTCCTTTATTCAATTTATCCAATGGTAAATATGGAATCAAATTGTTACCTTTGTTACCAGAATCGATAATGACTTTGTCTGAATTGCTCAAAACTTTTTCCATTGTCTCAATATAAAGACGTTTGGTCGTTACATCTTTACCATTTTTATAAGCATCATAAACAGACAAAAATCTTTCAGCTTCACCTTTAGCTTTGCTAACAACAGCTTGTTTATAAGCCTCGGCATTTTGCAAACGTTGAGCAGCCTCACCTCGAGATTTTGGTAAAATTTCGTTGCGATATGCCTCTGCTTCATTCTTGAAACGTTCCATATCGGCCTTAGCGCGCTGAACCTCATTAAAGGCATCAACAACTTGCTTTGGAGGATCAGCTTTTTGAAGCTTAACACGAACAATACGAATACCTGCGCCAAATTCATCCAAAACTTTTTGCAATTCCTCTTTAGTCTCGTCTTCAACCTTGCCACGATCACCAGAAATGATAGGCAACATATCAGACTGTCCAACAATTTCACGCAAAACAGATTGAGCTGCAACACGCACTGTTTGATCTGGATTTTGCATATTGAAGACGTAATCTTTGGCATTTTCAACACGCCAAACAATTGTGAGGTTAATATCAACAATGTTTTCATCACCTGTAAGCATATGGCTTTCGGTAAAAGTATTTGCACCCATTTCACGTGGTTCTTGAACGCCTAGATTAATGCTACGTTCTTGGGTAATGTTTACTTTTTTGATTGTTTCAATAGGATATGGCAAATGATAATGTAACCCTGGAGTGGTTGTGTCATTGTATGCACCAAAGCGCAAAACTATTGCTTCTTCATTAGGCTGGACTTGATAAAAACCTGAAGCCAACCAAATAAAAGCTATTGCAACAAGTCCCCACCACCATTTAAATTCTATCTCTATTGGCTTTTTGGGTTTAAATTGTCTTATTTTGGGCTGTATAGGATCATTGTCAGCCCAAGGACCTTTGTCCTCTTCATTATTGTCCCACGGACTAGGAATTTTTGCCATTGTTATATTTTCTCCACTTTTTTAGTTGCATCATTCGGATTATATAATATAAATAGTCCAAGAAAACAACAATCGTTCATCTATCAACAGGGGAAGATTATGCAAGATATATTAAGGCAAACGGCATTAAAATATTTTAAAGATGAAAATATTGCTTCAATAAATTTTAACAATGGCAGAGCTATTGTTACGTTACAAAACACACCAGAAAACAAAGAATTAGCAGATAAACTTAAAGAGGAACTTTTAAATTTTGACAATATTGAAAAGGTAAATATTATATTTACCGTGGCTAAATCTGCCCCATCTTTACAAGCAGAACCAGAGATGTGGAAAGTTAAGAATGTTAAAAAAATTTATGCTGTGGCATCTGGTAAAGGTGGCGTTGGCAAATCAACAACAGCCGTTAATTTAGCTTTGGCTATCGCATCATTAGGTAAAAAGGTCGCTATTTTTGATGCCGATATTTATGGACCTTCTATCCCCACAATGCTAGGATATGAAAATCAACCAGCAATATCTCTTGATGGTAAAACTTTTGAACCTTTTGAAGCCTATGGAATGCAATCTATGTCCATAGGTACGCTAATTGACCGCGATACACCTTTGATTTGGCGAGGATCTAAGGCTTGCGGTGCTATAGAGCAACTTTTGACAGAGGTTAATTGGGGCGAAATTGATATTATGATTTTAGATATGCCCCCTGGAACTGGTGATATTCAAATTACAGTTTCGCAAAGATTAAAACTTGATGGAGCTATAATCGTTTCTACTCCACAAGATATTGCCTTAATTGATGCAGTTAAAGGTGTTAATATGTTTGAAAAAGTTGGGGTTCCAGTGCTTGGTGTAATTGAAAATATGAGTTATTATATTTGTCCTAAGTGCGGTAATCGTGATGATATTTTTGGACACGCAGGTGCTAGAGAAACAGCTGAGAGACTAGGCGTCAAATTTTTAGGCGAAATTCCACTTAATTATACAATTCGTTCTCATGCAGATGCTGGAAAACCTATTGTTTATGCAGATCCAACTAGTGAATATGCTGAAGCCTATATCGAAATTGCTAAAAAGTTGATTTAGTAATCTTTTTATTTAGTGGCTAGAATAAGTTAAAAATTGTTATATATTGAATAATTATAATAATTTTTAAACTAGTTTTAGCTATTAAATAATAAATGTTGCTTGAGCAATAGATAGAATATCATCTTCGCTAATATTTAAAGCTCTTGCAATCTCGAAAGCAAACTTTGTAGCTTTTCCCATAGCTTTTGCAGTAATAATCAATCCATCACGTTCTACGTCATTTCCTGTAAATTTAAAATTTGGATTGTATGATAATTTTTCACAATCAGGATATCCTGTAATACGTTTTTTATCAATAATTCCTGCATCATACAATACTATTGGAGCGGCACAAATGGCAGCACATATCTTACCATTTTGATATGCATGTTTTACTAGACTAATAACTTTTTCTGAATTACGAAGATTTATAGTTCCAGGTAATCCTCCAGGTAGAATTAAAGCATCAAAATCATTGAATACAACATTATCAATTAAATTATCAGCTTTAATATAAAAGTCATGTGTACCCCTAACTTCTAAAGTATTAATTCCTACAAACGTTACTTTGACACCTAATCTTTTTAACAAATCAGCAGGAATTATGGCTTCCGCTTCTTCAAAACCATCAGCTAACAATATGCATACAGATAAATTTATCATATTATTTCTCCTTTTTATCATTATCACTTTGTTCTACTTTTTCACGTTCTTTATAGCGATATAAATTAGATAAAAATTGTTGTTCAATATTTTTATATCTTTTTGATAACCAAGTTGATTTATAAAGAACTGCAATAAATAGCCCTATTAAAGCATATGTAATAAAGAAATCTTTTGTAAATAAATGATTAATTACGACCATAATAAAAATGATTATGATTGCTATACGCAAAACTGTACATAAAATTAGTGGTAGTCTATTTGTTATACGTTTAT
This sequence comes from Alphaproteobacteria bacterium, assembly GCA_045537965.1. Taxonomy (GTDB): domain Bacteria; phylum Pseudomonadota; class Alphaproteobacteria; order RF32; family CAG-239; genus CAZU01. The sequence continues at coordinate 12,356 of JAZSQL010000044.1, read as the reverse complement.
GCCATAATGTTAAATATATACGTGCTAAATCACTATTTACAGTCAATAAACCTTGTAAAAAGGGTGACATTGCTCCTAGTGTTAATAAGGTTGTAGTAAGATCAGCAATTCGTGTTGGTAAATGTTTTAATAGCAAAGGGTGGACTATATGAAAAGAAATGTTAATGATTGCAATTAGAATCACGGAAGCAATACAAAGTTTGAAAAAATATTTTTTGAATAGCTGTTTCCAGAGTTCTTCTTCTGCATTAGTGTCTTTTTTAGATGATGTGTGAGTACTTAAGTATTCTTTCCAATTAGCAGGCAACATTTTGTATACACGAGAATAAAAAGGTTTTGCTGATTTTATCATTAAAGGAGTGCTAAATGTTGTAATGACTGATACAGCGACGATTGTTGGATACACATAATTACTCAATACTCCTATGGTCATACCAGCAGAGGCAATAATAAATGCAAATTCACCAACTTGAGCTAGAGAAAAGCCACTGAAAATTGATGTTTCAAGACGGTTTCCTGATAACAAAAATCCAAAAGTTGAAAGTAAAACTTTTCCAACAATTACAACAAAAGTAATAATAGCTATAGGAACAACATATTCAACAAACATTGCTGGATCTACCAACATACCTACAGAGGTAAAAAACACAGCTCCAAACAGATCTTTTACAGGCTTGATTGTTTCCTCAATGCGTTTAGCTTCATCAGTTTCAGCTAAGATAGATCCCATAATGAAGGCCCCTAAGGCAGATGAAAATCCGACTGATGTAGCCAGTAAAACCATACCTAAACATAACGCCATTGAAACCAAAAGTAATAGTTCATCATTAAGCAAGTTAATTACTTTTTTTAAAAAAGTGGGAACTAAATATACTCCAGTGATAAACCATAGCATTAAGAAAAATATAAGTTTTCCTGTGCTTATAAGTAGTTCAATACCATCAACGTGCTTACCTAAAGATATTGTTGGTAGCAAGACTAAAAGTAAAATACCAACTATGTCTTCAAGTACTAAAACACCAAAAACAAGATCAGTAAATCGCTGTCCTTTAACTTCTAGTTCTTCAAATGCTTTAATAATAATTGTGGTCGATGACATAGATATCATACCGCCAAGAAATAGACTTTCTGTGGTAGACCACCCAAGACCAAGTCCAACATTGTATCCGATGATTAACATAAATAATATGTTGGCTGAAGCTGTTATTATTGCTGATTTACCAACATTAACAATCTTTTTAAAACTAAACTCTAAACCTAAACTAAATAAAAGAAATATTACACCTATATCAGCCCATGTTTGAATATTTGCCTTATCTGCAGCTGTAGGAAATAATGCAAAATGAGGTCCTACAAGTATGCCTGCAATTATATATCCTAATACAACAGGTTGTTTGAGCCATTTAAATAAAACAGTAATTATACCTGCACAAATCATAATTAAGGCAAGGTCAGATATTAATGAAGGCAAATGATTCATAAAACGCTCACTTTATTATTAATTAAATTCAATTGCTATTGTAGAATTTAAATATAAAAAAACATTTAAACTATGTAATATAAAAAATTTAGAAATTGATAGATAACACCCTAAACATATACAAAAAATATTTAAAATGATAATTTTTTAGACATACATATACAAATTTAATTGTAAAGACAGTTAAAATAAGGTATAACATCTGAAATAAATAGCAAAAGAGGCAAAAAATGAAAAAAGAGCTTTTAGCACCAGCTGGTGATATTGAAGCGGGTTATGCGGCATTATATTATGGAGCAGATGCCGTATATTTGGGGTTGAAACAATTTTCAGCTAGAGCTACGGCTAGTAATTTTACGGAACAAGAATTAGGAGAATTTACAGAATATGCTCATTATTTGGGGCGAAAGGTTTTTGTTACAATAAATACTGTTTTGCAGGAAAACGAACTAGATGATCTAATTAAAAATTTAGATATTTGTCGTAGAACGAAAATAGATGCTGTTATTTTACAAGATTTGGGAGTTGCAAGAATTGTAAAAAAATATTACCCCGAAATAGAAATGCATGCCAGTACTCAGATGGCTGTTCACAATAAAAAAGGAGCTGAAGCATTAAAAAATATTGGTTTTTCCAGAGTTGTTTTAGCTAGAGAATTAACGCTTAACGAAATTAAAGAAATTGCCAAAATACCAAATTTAGAATTAGAGGCATTTATTCATGGAGCTCTTTGTTGTTCATATAGTGGAATTTGTCAATTTTCATCGTTTATACATGGAAGAAGTGCTAATCGTGGAAAATGTTTATATCCTTGCAGAGCAGAATTCATAAAAAATGGAAAACATGAACATTCTTTTTCAATGAAAGACATGGCGTTAGAAGAAGATGTTCTAAAAATGCCTGTTTATTCCCTAAAGATAGAAGGTCGTAAAAAAAATGCTCTTTATGTTGCTGCAGTTACTGATTATTATCGTAATATTTTAGATGGTAATGGATCAATAAAAGAAAAAGCTCAAGATATTAAAAAAATTTTTTCTCGTCCTTGGTGCAAATTTCATTTTAGGGGAAAAGATAAAGATATTGTAGATAAAAAATTTGTTGGTCATCGAGGTCTTTTTATTGGAAAAATAAATGAAGTAAAAGGACAACAAATAACATTAAATACAAGTTTTAAGATTGCTCGTCATGATGGTATTCAAATTGATATTGATGGCAATGAAAAACCTTTTGGATTTTCATTACAAAAATTAAAAGTTAAAGGAAAAAGTGTTTGGAAGGCAGAAGCCGGAGAACTAGTTGAAGTAATGTTACCTAAAAAGGTTGATAATTTAAAGAAAGGTTCTTCTGTATATCTGGCATCATCATCAGATGTTAAAGGTAAATATAATTATAAAAAACCGAAACCAAGGGAATTCAGACCTCGTTTTGATATTAATGTTATGGTTGATATTAAGCCTAATCTAATTCAGGCAAGTGTTGGAGATATTTGTATTGCGGTTGAGGGAAACTTTATGCCTACAAAAGATGAATTAACAATGAATGATGCTGTAAAGAAAGCTTTTGCAAAGACAGGTGATACTGAATTAAATTTAAAAAAAATAGATATAATAAATAAAGATAAATGTTTTGTGCCATTGTCAATTTTGAATAATTTAAGACGAAAATTGTATGAACAGATTACTCCCAATATCGAAAAAGTATGTTATGATAACCCTCCTATACGTTCATTACCTACCACAAAAAAATGGATTATAAAAGTAGACAACATACAAAAAATAGAAAAAATTGATTTTGAAAAAATAGAAGAAGTTATTTTATTAATTAATCCAGAAATTAAGATACAAGATATTTTACGATTACCTAAAAATAAATTACGATTAGCTTTACCTGCTGTATGTAGAAAAGTTAGTGATTTTGAATCATTAATCAACAAATTGCTAGATATGGGATATAAAAAATGGGAAATAGCTAACTATTGGGGGTTGGATGTCTTACCAATTAATAAAATAGATCTGTCTTTTGACAATTTAATTTATATGTTTAATAACCAAGCTGTACAAATGGCCAAGGATTTAGGTGTATCTAGAGTAACTATGGCTGTTGAGGATACGTTATCGAATTTAAAAAACTTAGCAAATGAAAGTCCTTTACCTTTAGTTTTAGTTGTTTATCAAGATGTTCCTTTGTTTACTTCTGCGGTTTGTGTGCGTGATAATAATTGTAATGATTGTAGTAGAAAACCAGAATGGATTGATTTTGAAATGGATGGACATAAATATCTTGCACTATCTAAAGATTGCCAATTAATGATGTTTGATAAAAAAGCTTTTTGTATTGCTGTCGAAGCTCAGAATATTAGAGCTGATTTTTATCGAGCTGACTTTGTTTATAAAGATTATAATGCAACAGATGTCAAAAATATCTTAGATAATTTAATGCATTTTTCAGATATTGAAAACTGTCAAAAAGGTAATGTCATAAGACGTAATGAGCTTTTTTAATAAATATATTAAATTAGCCATTTTCCTTGCTTCTAAAAAATTTTGAAAATTGTTTTTTAAACAAATTAAGCATTTATTCACATAATAATATTCTTAAAACCTATAATTTTTTGTGGCATTATCCGTCAAATAGCTTATATTGTGCAATGTAAGAAAGAGGTAAAAATGAAAGCTATAACAGAACTAACTTTTGACGAAGCTAAAACTGAACTTGAATATTTGGCTACCGAAATAGCTAAAGCTGATTCGGCTTATTATCAAAATGATGATCCTTATCTTAGCGATGCTGAATACGACCGCCTAAAACATCGCAACTTTGATATCGAAGCCCGTTTTCCTGAACTAATACGTCAAGATTCTCCATCAAAAAAAGTTGGTGCTGCCGTCAAAAATGGGTTTACCAAAATTACCCATTCTTTTCCTATGCTTTCTCTGGGTGACGTGTTTTCAACTGACGAAGTATCTGAATTTGTAATGAGTGTAAAACGCTACCTTAATACAAATGAAAATATCGAATTTATAAGCGAACCTAAAATAGACGGACTCTCATTTTCTGCTCGCTATGAAAATGGTGTCTTTGTTCAAGGAGCAACTCGTGGAGATGGAACAACTGGCGAGGATATAACCGCTAATCTACGCACTATCAAACAACTACCTCTTCGCCTGCCTGCTGATGCGCCTCATATTTTAGAAGTTCGCGGCGAAGTATATATGTCAAAAGCTGATTTTTTGGCACTTAATGAAAAATATGCTTCTGAAGGAAAGAAAATCTTTGCTAACCCTCGTAATGCCGCTGCAGGATCTTTACGTCAACTAGATCCAAAAATTACCGCTGAACGTAACTTAAGCCTCTTTGCTTATACTTGGGGTGAAGTATCTGAACGCCAATGGTCTTCTCAAGCAGATTTTTTTAATCATCTAAAATCTTGGGGATTTCCTACTAACCCACATAATAAAATTTGTGCCAACATTAGCGAGATTGAACAAAACTTTAATCATTTGATGGATATTAGAGCAACTCTTCCTTACGATATTGACGGCGTAGTTCACAAAGTAAATTCGATTGAATTACAAGAAAGGCTTGGTTTTTTAACACGTACACCTCGTTGGGCAATAGCTCATAAATTTCCTGCGGAACAAGCACAAACTATCATAAACAATATCCGCATCCAAGTCGGAAGAACTGGCGCTCTAACTCCCGTTGCAGACCTCGAACCTATTAATGTTGGCGGTGTAATAGTATCACACGCAACCTTACACAACGAAGATGAAATAAAACGTAAAGATATTCGCATTGGCGATACTGTAATTATTCAACGAGCTGGTGATGTAATACCCCAGATCATTGGCGTAATTTCAGAAAAACGCCCTTCTGATTCTCAAGAATTTTTATTTCCACACAATTGCCCAGTATGTGGCGCTCATGCTAACAAAGAAGAAGATGAAGCTGTCCGTCGTTGCGCTGGAGGTTTAACCTGCCCTGCCCAAGCCAAAGAACGCATCAAACATTTTGTTTCTCGCGATGCTTTTGATATTGCGGGACTTGGCGACAAAATAATTGAAGATTTTTATGCTGAAAATATTTTACTTAATCCTGCAGACATTTTTACATTAGAACAGCGCAATGGTGGAGATGATTTATTCTCATCTGCTAAAGGTTTTCATCTTGAACGTAAAGAAGGCTGGGGGGCAAAATCTGTTGACAATCTTTTTAAAGCTATCAACAATAAACGAAATATTTCACTTCCTCGTTTTATATATGCCTTGGGAATTCGCCAAGTTGGTAGTGCAACTGCTCGCCTTATAGCACAAAATTATAACACTTTTAGCAATTTTATGAACGATATGATTGCTAAAGAAACATCTAAACTAGTTTCTATTGATGGTATTGGAGCATCTATGGCAACTGACATAGTTGAATTCTTTGCTGAAGAACACAATATTGCAATCATAAATCTATTACTTAAGCAGATAAACGTTGAAGAGTTTATTGATACAACTAAAAAAGATACGCTAATTTCAGGTAAAACTGTTGTATTTACTGGAATCCTACAAAAAATGACACGAGCAGAAGCTAAGGCAAAAGCTCTTGAAGCTGGTGCTAAAGTCGCTGGTTCTGTATCTAAAAATACCGATTTAGTAATTATTGGAACAGATGCTGGTTCAAAAGCCAAAACAGCTCAAGAATTAGGAATAAAGATTATAAACGAAGACGAATTTTTATCATTTTTATAATAAATAAGAATTATTTTTTTATTTTAATAAATAGATTAAATAATATCTGTTATTCTAAATCTAGAAAGAAGAACTCATAAGCCTTAGCTGATAACACATTGAAATAAACCATAACTGGAGCCAAAACAACAAGTGTAATATAATCATTTGCTCCAAATTTTAGAATGAGCCATCTTAAAATAGCAACACTAAAATTAGTTATAACTGCAATCAATAAAAATTCTTTATAATTTCCTTTTGTTTTATTCCACGCTAAACGTAATGATCCAGACCTACCAGACAACGAAGATATCCAAGCCAAAAATGGACGATATACAATCAACGGCGATAATAAAATAAATACCAAATCAGCCAATAAAATAAGCATACCCTCTTGCTCAAAATCGCCTTGTAGAAAACGAGCATACCCCTCATTAAACTCTGGCGACAAATTAAAAAACAAAGGAACAATAGGTAAAACAATCAAAATAGACGCTATTGCAACTGCTAGAACAACAATCTTAGTAGATGGAACTAACGAATAAAAAAAGGCTTCCAAATCAAAATACGGCTTCCGCTTTAGGTAATAGCGGAAAAACATTCCCCATAATACATACATCAAAACCAAAACAAGCCAAAAGAAAAAAGTCTTCCAACTAAACAGAGCCAACGCACCGATTACATATACAATCGCTGTTAACATTAATGCAACTTTTCCATGTGTCGCACAATATTTCCAAGAATCAACTAACACTTCTTTTAATGGAAGCTTTTTAATATCATTTTCAATCATAAAAACTCTTTTTTTATAACAAATTAATACTACTATTTTATATAAAAAATTATTGATATAACAACAAAAAAAGGCTTGTATTCCACATATTGAAATACAAGCCTAATAAAATTAAATTTTACTTTGCCAAAAAGCTTTTTCTCTTGAAAGATTTCGTCGGGCAATACTCTCAAAACGATTATAAAAATATTCAGTTTCAAAAATACGTTTCTTGCTCAAGAAATCACTCAAAAATTTCTCTCGACGCTTTGCATACTCTTCAAACTGACAAAGATTATCTCCTGCTTCACGCATAACCAAATACGAATACAGGCCATAATTTTGCTCATCACCCAAAATCGCCAAATCCAAATCATGTATCAGCGCCAAATCAAACAACTTATGATTATCAAGCTCCCTCGCATGATCTGTTGCCAAAATTAGCTCCTTTACCAAATCTGGATTATCATACTTTATTGTTACAGCCAGCTTCCAAGCATATTCGGCAGAACATTTTTCAGGCTCATAATCGTTTGTTACAAAATCATGCCAAAAACTGGCAAACTTAATTTCTTTGTCATGAATAGATTGCTCAGGATTAAAGATTTTAAAAATCTTCAAAAAATTCAACATATAAGCGACATGAGAGAAGTTATGATACTTATTTTTTCGATAACTTCTTACCAAATCCGAACAATGTATCCTTTTTTCTGATGTAATATTATCATATTCAATATATTTGAGCATCTCTTCACACAAAAAACTATGCACACTCGGAGAAACATATTTCATTGCCGCAATATATTCCCCCTCTTTTACCAAAGTTCTTACGAGCGTTGATGAAACATACGTCAAATCAGGATTTGAAACAGGTAATATTACCATCTGTAATTCATAACCCCTAATTTTGCAAAGCTCATTATTCACATGAGATAATTGCATTTCAGAATCATGATCACCGACCATGCGTTCACCTCGCACCAAAATACCAGCACCATTACATATTGCCGCATCAACAGTCAAACCGTTATAAGTAACAACTTTGACACAATCAGGATAGGCTATCAACCTTTCAGCAGCAATCACTTCCTTAACAGAAAATTCTTTTCCGATTAAATCACGATGCTTAAACATCTCAACAAAATCCGACAAAGAATCTTTAATTAAAAGAACACGTTGCTCTGAAGATAACAAAACCCCAGCATTTTTATCATGGTTGTTTCTAATCCCGACAATAACCCTGTCGTACATAGCTATTGCATGGCACAAACAAACACGATGTCCTTCCGTAAACGGGTCAAAACTCCCGCCATAAAAAGCTACATTGCAATTCATACTAATTATAATTAAAAGTTAGACATAATCATTAAAAAAAGATGGAACAAAATTACCAAAATACAAATTATTGTCAACGAAAAAAAAACCACCTTAAAATTTTTAAGGTGGTTTTTGAATTTATTAAAAGAAGTTATTGAAATTACTTCAATTCAACTTTAGCACCAGCTTCTTCTAACTTCTTCTTCATTTCTTCAGCTTCAGCCTTAGCTACGCCTTCTTTAATTGTCTTAGGAGCACCGTCTACCAAGTCTTTAGCTTCTTTCAAGCCCAAACCTGTGATAGCACGAACTTCTTTAATAACGTTGATTTTGTTTGCACCAGCATCAGCTAATACAACATCAAATTCGTCTTTTTCTTCAGCGGCAGCAGCACCTGCAGCAGCACCGCCTGCAGCAACAGCAACAGCAGCGGCAGCAGAAACGCCCCATTTTTCTTCTAACATTTTTGACAAGTCAGCAGCTTCCATAACAGTCAAAGCTGACAATTCATCTACTAATTTGGCTAAATCGGCCATCTTTTTTCTCCAATATATTAAATTAACAAATTAAACTAAAAACTACTCTGCTTCTTTTTCGCTATAAGCTTTGGTAACACGAGCAAGCTGAGCACCAGGAGCCTGTAACAAACCAATGATTTTGGCTCTGAGTTCGTCCAATGAAGGAATTGTAGCCAAACGATTGATATCAGCAACAGAAAGAACACCTGTTCCCATAGCGCCACCAATTACCAACAATTTTTCATTAGTTTTAGCAAATTCAACACAAGCTTTACAAGCTGAAATAGGATCATTGGCAAAAGCAATCGCTGTTGGACCAACAAACAAATCACTCAAAGCTTCAAATTTTGTGCCTTTAAGAGCAAGACGAGTAATCCGGTTTTTAGTAACTCTAAAACCAGCACCAACTTTTCTGATATTATCACGCAATTGTGATACTTCTTCAACAGTTAAACCTTTGTAGTGAGAAACTACAATAGTTTCAGCAGTGTTGAACAATTCATTAAGTTCTGCCAGCAATTGTGTTTTTTCTTCGCGGTTCACTTATTGTCTCCAAATTCTGCATAAACCAAAATCTCGGAATATGCTTTTTTAACAAATCCGCCAAGACTTAAGATACAGAAGGAAGTATTTATTTCCTCCTAAACTACCCTTGACGGGACCCATTCTGCCCAGGAGAAAAAAATCGATTTATAAAAAAATCTCTCACTTACTCCGTCTATGCAAGATATTTAAGAACTTAGGATATTATCAAAACCATTAATAGCTTCTCATTTTCTCCACTTGCCCACTTGCAGTCTTGGACAGGTCGAACGACTCAAAACTGCCGTTCATTGATGCTTTTAATAATATTAAATTAGCCTAATGTCAAGTGTTTATTTAAAAATTGTAAAAAATTGAAATCGCCTATAACCTAATATTATTAACGCACTTTATCTTGTTTAATCAATACACTTTGTTCCTTTGTTATAGGTTGTTTATCTTCTGAAATTTTGCTTGATTCAGCTGGTTGTTTAATACCTCGTATTTGTTGCAACATATAATAAAATTGTTTGTCTTTATTTTTATTGGTATCTTTATTTTCTATTTGGGATTGTTCTTCATTTTGCTGATTAACTTTTTGATATTGCATTTTATTGGATATAAAATTTAGTATTTTTTTGTAGGATAAATTATACAATTTTTTTGTAGGATAAATTATACATTTTTCTAATAGCTCTTTTGTCTTCTTTAATTTTTCTTTTCTGATGAATTCTTTGGGTGTCATAATTTTGATTTTGTCTTTTTTACTTTTTCTATCAGAATAATATGTTTTATATCTATTGTCAGTAATAATTAGGCTGATACCATCAAGAGGTTTAATGGTGTCATGTACATCAATTTCGTACTTATTTTTATAATCTCCCTTATATAATGTTGAAATAAATGTGTCATCCACAAATACAAGTTCTTTTCCAGATCCTAATAATTGTTCTGTGACAGGAATTTTTTCGTGTAGAAAAAGCTTTCTCCTATTATAAAATGAACCAATATATGCTTCTCCTAATATTTGAGGTATAACCTTTTCATCTCCAATTACAATTGGTTCATGAATAAATACTCTATCGTCAACTAGAGGTAATTTGCATCCCTCACCCAATACACAATTATCTAACAATAATTGCCCTACATTATCATTACTGAAATCATGTGTAATTTTAGAATTATTAAATCTAATTACCGTCCCATCAAATTTCGTATTATTACCCACTTTTGTATAACCTGATATATGTAGGTCGTCGTGATAAAAATTTGAACCATCAGGAATATGAGTATTATGAAAATACAAATCACCTTTAAATAATGCATCTTTAGGTAAGGTTGTATTATCAAAAAAACAGTCGATAAATCGCAATTTTTTACCTTCAGGGATGATAAACTCTGGAACATCTGAAAATTTAAAACCTTCTAATGATATTATACCATCTTCATCATATTTATAATCTGATAAATCAATAACTCCTTGTCTTTCTGAATAAAGATTAAGTTTTATACTCTGATCATCTCTATATAGACCACCTTTCATTTTAAAACATCCTGCTTTACCATCATTAAAATGGTCTGTAACATTAGCAACAGCTTTGCGAAATCCTTTATTGTCCCGTCCATAAATACGATCATTATATTTATAGGCAATATTTCCATTAGCTGATTCATATGGATGAATAAGAATACGTGAAACTATTTTAGAAGGATTTTTTGAATCATAACCATAGGCAACTATACTTCCCAATCCTATCGAATCATCAACATAGTGATGCTTACATCCTGTCGTATGCATACAACTTTTCCAATTTTTGAAAGTAGACTGAGTAGCAATGTCATAAGGTGCCACAGAAAACATAACTGTATCAATACGACCCAGTACATCTTTTTCTGATTCTTTACGCACAAGCTGAGATATATCAGAAAAAAAACTTGAAACTTCTTTAATACTATCTAATAAACTTTCTTTTGTTTGATTGGTTTCGCCTTTATTTTTCCACGCTGCTAAAACTTCACGAAATACCATTTCATCTTTACCTAGCGTTCTTAATATGTTTTTATTAAGCTCATTTTTATTCATACCTCGGGTATTTCGCAGTTCTATAAATTTTTTATAATCACCGCTTTTAATAGCATCAATCACCTCTTGATCTGAAAAATCAAAAAGTTGAGGATTTTGTTCTATATTATTTGAAAAACCGGCAAGTCCTTCTGCTTTGTTGGTAAAAAACTTTTCAGGTCCTATTTCTTGTTTACCCATGATAAATTTATTTTTTTCTGTACTAAATGAAACATTAAGATCCTTATGTTTTGCAACAATCATATCAATGTTACACATAGCCGATTCTTCTTGATCTTCTGATGGAATATCATAAATAAGACGTTGGATGGTGCCATTTTCTGTATAAAATTCTTTGGGGAAACTGGTTGCTTTTTCTTGGCGAATATCCATACCGCTTTTTACGGTATCATCAATTTGTTGTTTCATTTCATTATAGGTAGAATAAACTGCATAGCTTCCTGAAGCATTTGCCAGTTGTGTTGCTGCTCGTTGATATAAAAATTCTTTAGTGGCATTTTCATATTGTTCAATCGAATTTTCTTTGATGCTATCTATAAAACTTTCAAAAACATTTTCTAAATCTATTTCTGTTTCATTATTATGGGAAAAACGATAGCAATTGTGTACGTTAGTAATTGTAGCACGATAATAACGTTCATAATCAGAATTATCTTTAGTGATACCTGCGGCATCTAAGATATAATCAGTTCGAGATTTATTTCTTTCGGCAATTATCTCTTTTTCTTTATCATAAGACCTAAATTCTAATTCTGCCATTACTGTTTCCTTCTCACATTTGCCATACAATGTTTGTTACCATCCCATATTGCAAAAAACTGAACAGTTTTTTGCAAGGTTTTTTGAACGAATATTTAAAGTGAAAATAAAAGAAATAAAAAGAATATAACACATTGAAAACATGTAATAAAAACAAGTTAATTGCTTTTTTACTTTTTTTGCTATATAAT
>JAZSQL010000001.1:0-40739 GCA_045537965.1 Alphaproteobacteria bacterium | reverse complement strand
GTAATAAAAAATGAGTTAATTGCTTTTTTACTAATTTTATTATATACTATAAAAAAGGCTAAAAATAGCCTCTACAAAAACGTTGGTTTAAACGCACATTACTTTTTATAACAAATTGTTTTTACATAAGAAAAAATATATAAAAATTACTATTTTTTATCTAAATGAGCAAAATTTATAGTTTTTTTGCCTTACATACCCTAAAAATCATGGCTATTTTTGCTTGCAAAAATATAAGCCATCTTCAATATTTTTAAAAACAAAGAAAATCGCTAATCCTCGTCGTTCCTCCTCGAATCGATGACACTAGCGGTGTAACTTCTTCGGTTTCTAGCCTTTTATAGTTCTAAAAAAGGCGTGTTCTTATAATAACACGCCTTTTTGGATAAAAAATTATTTCAGTATTATCCAGTTATCATGGCTGTAAAAGTTGCCTCAGAACATATAGTATCACCAAGGTATGCTTTACCCTCAAAAACAAAAACCTTGCCACGTTCTTTAATCTTTCTAACATGCATTTTTAGCATGGTATCTGGAATAACAGGCTTGCGGAACTTTACACCGTCAACAGACATAAAAAAGACACCCTTTTTATCATTTTTATAGTTTGGCATATTTTCTATAACAACACAACCTGCAACCTGAGCCATTGATTCAATTTGCAACACTCCTGGCATAATAGGATTGTTAGGAAAATGACCTCGGAAAAAGTCTTGAGCCATTGTAATGCTTTTGTAACCAACACCTTCAACACCATCTTCTAAAATCTCTAATTTTTCAACAAACAAAAATGGATCTCGATGAGGAAGCATTTCTTTTATTTCATCTTCATTATATGTTTTTACCATTATGTTTTCCTTTATTTTTTACACATTTTTTGAATTGTAGCGGTTTGTTTCATAAAGTCGCGAAAACCTATTGCTGGAATACCCATAACAGCTGTTCCTGCTTCAACATCACGCATAACACCAGATTTAGCACCAATCTGAGCTTGAGAACCGATATTTAAATGATCTGCAAAACCTGCTTGCCCACCAACAACTACATAATCACCAAAATTACAACTTCCAGCTATACCTGTTAAAGCAACCAAAATACAGCCTCGACCTAAAACATCGTTGTGAGCAACTTGAACCATATTATCTATTCTACAACCATCGCCTATAATCGTATCATCAAGAGCTCCTCTGTCGATACAGCTGTTTGCTCCGATTTCAACATCATTACCAATAATTACCCGACCAAGTTGTGGTATACGTTTGTGTTGTCCTTGAACTGTTTGAAAACCAAAACCATCCCAACCAATACGAGCACCACCATATATATAAACATTGTTACCAATGATTGAGTGCATAATATTAGCACAAGAACCTATTCTACAATCATTACCAAGTTTGCAACCGTCAGCAATTACACAGTTTGGTTCTAAATAGCAATTGTCACCAATTTCTACATTTTCACCAACAACTACATAATCACCTATATAGCAATTTTGGCCAATTTTAGCTGTTTTTGCAATTCTGGCTGTTTCGCATATTTTAGCTTCTGATAAAATTTCGCTATACATAGTATAGTTTAATTTAACAAAACTATCATGCGGATTATCGCTAAGCAAAACAATAACATTTTGTGGTATCAAGCTGGCAAAGTCTTTTGATGTTACACAAGCAGTTGTTTTAATGTTTGCCGCAGCTTCTTTTTTCTTTTTATCAAAGAAAAAAGATATTTCGCCCTCGCCTCCTTTGAAAATGCTAGCAATATCATTAATCATAATATCTGACTTTGTTTCATCAACCAAAGAAGCATTACAGATTTCAGCAATCTGCTTTAATGAAAAAGGTCCATTATTTTTGTAAAAACGAGGATCAACCATTTGTTATCTCCTTATAGTCTAGTACCAAAGTTCAAACGGAATACTTCTGTTTCATCATAGTCTTCTTTAACAATTGGGAAACCAAAGTCAACATCTATCTGTCCCATTGGTGACAACCATTGGAATCCAAAACCAACCGAAACACGAGGTGTGTCTGAGTAATAAATATCGTCTGTATTTAAGTTGTCAGGCTTGCCAATCATACCAACATCAGTAAATACATGAGCAGAAATTCCTAGTTCATCAAGCCCAATTGGGAAACCAAATTCGGCACCTGAATACACCATCCAATTACCACCTAAAGCATCATTGGTGTATTTGTCACGGGCACCTATACCACCTGCTTCAAAACCACGCATTGTATAACCACCTAGGAAATAACGGTTAGCTAGACGTACTGTTTCGTCACCATAAGCTTCTATCATACCTGCATTGACAAACAATTTCAAAGTATAGTAATCAGCCATTGTATTGTACCAATATGCTTTACCATCAAATTTGACATATTTTTCATCACCACCAAGACCTGCAACATCTGTACCTGCAGATAAGAAATAGCCATCGCGAGTAAACATTGCGCTGTCACGTTTGTCATAAACAAATGTTGTTCCAATTGATGAGTTGGTATATTTGCCTTTTTCATCTTTAATATATTTAGAAGCATATTCGCCAACGCTAGTAATTTCATCTTGTTTTAAGGTATAGCGTAACTGTTGAGATAAATCATCAGTATAGTTCCAACCTGTACGTAAACGACCGCCAGTTATTTTGCTGTCGTATGAACTTTCGTCTTGATAGTCTTGACGAGAATGGAACAAGTCAACACCTGCACGCAAACGACGATTGAGGAAATATGGTTCTGTGAAGCTGACATCAAAATCTTGTGATTTTTGTGAAACCGCAACATCAAAACCTAAACGTTGACCAAGACCGCGGAAATTGTTTTCGGTAACACCTGTCCTAACCAAAGCACCATTTACTGTTGAATAACCAATACCTACATTAAAATAACCTGTTGATTTCTCTTTGACTTCTATGTCTAAATCTGCCCGATTGTTATCTTTTGGATTGGTGTTGATTTCAACTTTTTCAAAGTAATCAAGATTTTCAACGTTACGACGAGAATCCTTAATTTTAGCCGCATTAAAAGCATCGCCCTCATTAATACGTAATTCTCGGCGTATAACTTTGTCGTGAGTATTGGTGTTTCCTTTGATATTAATTCTATCTACAAAAAAGCGACTACCCTCTTTAATGCGGAACGAGACATTAGCATCGCCAGTTGCTGTATTTTTGCTAACATCTGGTACAACCTCAACAAAAGCATATCCTCTTTTACCTAACTCGTCAGTTAGAGCTGTTACAGTTTTATCTATAGCATCAGAGTTATATTTTTCATCAACCTCAACTTCTATAAATTTATTAAAATCTTCAGCATTAACATCAGCTATTTCAGAGACTATATCAACATTTCTGACTGTATATTTTTTGCCTTCATCGACAACAAAAGTTAAAGTGAAAGATTTTTTATCAGGACTTAATTCGGCAATACCTGAAACAACTCTAAAATCAGCATAGCCTTTCTTTAAATAAAAACGTCGTAATAACTCTTTGTCATAATTTGTTTTTTCGGCATCATAGTTTTCTGCTGATGAAAAAATACGATACCAACGGCTTTCTTTACTCATTAATACTTCTTGAAGTTCTTTAGCTGAGTAATGCTCATTACCAATAAAGTTTATTTTATCAATGACAGCTAGAGGACCTTCATTTATATTAAAAATTAAATCGACACGATTTTGATCACGACGAATAATTTCTGGGTTTACAACCGTTGCATATCGTCCACTCCGCTTGTAAACATCTAGAATACGGCGAACATCATCTTGAACTTTGGCTCGTGAATAAGTAGATCGTGGGGTTAATCTAATTTCACTTTCAAGCATGGTATCATCAACGTCTTCATTACCATCAAACAAAACCTCTGATATAACAGGATTTTCAGATACTTTTACAAACATTGTTCCATTGTTGACATTTATTGCAACATCTTCAAAAAGACCTGTTGCATATAGATTTTTTAGAGCATCATTTAATTGCTCATCATTAGTATTTTGACCTGATTTGATATTAACATAGGATTTTACAGTTTCTGCCTCAACACGCTCTAATCCTTCAACTTTAATATCTTTTACATAAACATCCGCAGCTAGTGTGCTAGTTGATGCTAAAAGACTAAATACATAAGTACCTAAACATATTTTTTTCATTTGTGTATCCCCACATAAGTACAAATTTTAAGAAAACCAACGATTAAACAAACGAGCAAAATCGTTATATGTTGCAAATAGCATTAAAGCTATGAGCAAAAGAAAACCAAACTTAAAGACATATTCTTTAGCTTGTTCGTTAATTTCACGACGAAGTAAAATTTCGATAATATAGATAACAACATGACCACCATCAAGCATTGGTATAGGAAATAAATTTATTAAGCCCAAATTGATTGATAGTAATGCCATGAATATTAAAAAGTCTAACCAAGAACTAGACTTACTGATATCTCCAGACATTTCAGCAATACGGACAATACCACCTAAATCATCTGTTCCACGGCGACCTGTAATCATTTGCCCAACACCACGCAACGTAACAACGCTAACATCCCATGTTTTGATGCTAGCCTCTTTTACAGCTTCGAAAAATGATAGTTTTACAGGATCAAACTCAACCTCTGTTACTGAAACAACACCAAGCATTGGTTTTTGCTCTTGATTGAGCTCTTTATCAAGAGGAATAATTGCTAGAGTAACATCTAGTTTTATTTTTTGGTCACCGCGCATTAATTCTAGCGCCACAGTCCCTGATGTATTCATTTGAACTTCTTGATGAAACTCGTTAAATGTTTTTACTTCGCGACCATCGACACTCAAAATCTTATCTTGAGGCATAATACCTGCCTTTTGAGCTGGACTTCCTTCTATTACCGAGCCAATTATTGGTGGAAAATCCATTTTACCAAAAGAAAGAAGCATAGCTGTAAAAACAACTATCGCAAATAAATAATTAAATGCAGGACCACCTATTACGATTGCTAATTTTTTGAAAGGATTTTGATAAGCAAACGCATATTTTTTTTCTTCTTCTGAAAGATTTGATGCCTCGTTAGAAGAAGATGCCGCATCTCCATCACCTAAAAATTTGCAATAACCTCCTAGTGGCACTGCAGATATTTTCCATAATGTTCCTGATGAATCACGCTTTCCCCACAGTTGTTTACCAAAACCAATTGAGAATTCAGCTACTTTAACACCACAAAGTTTGGCTATAATATAATGACCAAATTCGTGTACAAAAACTAATATCCCAAGAAGAACAAGAAATGGGACAACATAATGAATTATATTGATAAGCCAATCCATCAAAAACTCCTATCTAATGATATAAACCAAACTTAAAAGCATAACAAATGCAAAAGGTGCGGCGAAAATTAAACCATCTATACGATCAAAAATTCCACCATGTCCTGGTATTAGATTGCTAGAATCTTTAATTCCTAAACGACGTTTCATATAGGACTCTATTAAATCACCTATTTGTGCTATCACAGCCAAAATAGCAGCCATTATTACATAGTATCTAGATACTTCCCAAGATGCTGCTCCAAAGAACCAACATACAGCATAGCTTATGGCCATAGCTAAAAGCATACCACCAATTAAGCCTGCCCATGTTTTATTTGGTGAGATTTTAGGAGCTAGTTTGGGACCTTTGATAGTACAACCAAAGATATAACCACCGATATCGACACCCCAAACTAAAAACAAAAACCACAATACAATCTGAGCACCATAGGCACTATAGATAGCTGTTATAGCCCCAATACCTATTGAAATATAAGGAATTCCTAAAAGTAAAAATTTGCGATATATCTCGCCTTTGGATTTGAAAAAGGCTATGATAAAAGCTGTTACTATAACAAATGCATCAATAATTAGTGACTCTATTAAAATTACCGTAGCTGCGACAAACAGATAAGTTATAGCATAAAACAACTGACGAGAGGATGGAATCATATTAGCCCATTCCCATGACAATAACGCAGCACCTAACAATGCTAGCAAATAAATTGTTGGGTAACCAAAAACGACACATGCTACAACTATTGGTACTAGAACTAATGTAGTAGCTAACCGTTTTAAAAATGAATTTATCTTAGACTTTTCCATAGCGTCTCTCCCTTGAGTTGAAATCATTGATGATTTCTTTTAGTTCATTGACTGTAAAATCAGGCCATAATGTTTTGGTAAAAAATAATTCACTGTAAGCTAATTGCCATAAAAGATAGTTGCTTATGCGCTGTTCACCACTAGTTCTGATGACGATATCGGGATCAGGAATACCTGAGGTGTATAGCATGTTAGAAAACATATTTTCATCTATGTCATCTAAATGCAAATCACCTTTAGCAACTAATGATGAGGTACGCCGAACTGCTGACAAGATTTCGGCTCGTGAACCATAGCTTAGTGCGATACAAAAAGTAAACTTGTCGTTATTTAATGTCTCTTTTTCTAGATTGTTTATTTGCTCTATAATGTCTGGAGCAAGCATATCTCTTTCACCAATAACCTTGATACGAGCTCCTCTATCTTTGATTTCTTTAAGTTCGCTTTTGAGATATTGACGCAGTAAGTTCATTAAATAATCTACTTCAGCCTTATCCCTTTTCCAATTTTCAGTAGAAAAAGCATAAACTGTCATACATTCAATGCCCATATCAGCAACTGCCTTAGCAATTTCTTGCAATGTCTCGGCACCCTTTTTATGACCTGCCGAACGAGGCAATCCTTGTTTTGATGCCCAACGTCCGTTTCCATCCATAATAATGGCGATATGTTTTAACTTTTTATCCACGTTTACTCGTCCTAAACCAAGATTATACTTGGAGAATATCCTTTTCTTTTTGAGCTAACATTTCGTCTATCCTTTTTGTTGCATCATCTGTTAGCTTTTGAATCTCGGTTTCATATCTCTTTTCATCATCTTCTGATATAGCGTTATCCTTTTTTAGCTTTTTAATATCATCAAGAGCATCTCTGCGAATATTGCGAACAGCAACCTTAGAAGCCTCAGCATATTTGCCTGCAACCTTTGACAATTCGCGACGTCGTTCTTCTGAAAGAGGTGGAATTGGAATACGAATTAACTGTCCATCTGAAGATGGATTTAGCCCTAAGTCAGACTCCATAATTGCTTTTTCAACAGATTTGGCCAGTCCTCTATCCCAAACACTTACAGATAATGTACGAGCGTCTGGAACAGAAATTGTGCCAACCTGCGCTAAAGGTGTCATAGAACCATAAGCCTCAACCATAATACCATCAAGAAGGCTAATATGAGCTCGCCCTGCCCGCAACGAACCAAAATCATTTTTTAGAGATTCAATTGTTTTATCCATACGATTTTTTGTATCATTTTTAATTTCTGAAAAGTCTGCCATTGTTACCTCGTTATTTTCTGATAATTGTAAATTTTCCTTCGCCTTGCATAATGTTTTTAAGCGAATCTTCCTCATGCTGAGAAAATACAATAATTGGTATATTATTTTCTTTTGCCAATGAGACCGCTGTTAAATCCATAACCTTAAGTTGCTTTTGGATAACATCATCATACGATATCTCATCAAAACGCTGAGCATCTGGGTTGGTCTTGGGATCTTTTGAATAAACGCCGTCAACCTGAGTTGATTTTAAGACAACCTCACATTGCATCTCAGATGCACGCAATACCGCACCTGTATCTGTTGTAAAATAAGGATTACCCGTTCCTCCAGCAAAGATAACTACTCTTCCCTTTTCTAAATGTCGAAGGGCTCGGCGATACATATAATTTTCGCAAGCCTGAGGCACACTTAATCCTGATAGAACTCTGGTAACAACACCATTGTTTTCCAAAGCATTTTGCAAACATAAAGCATTCATCAATGTTGCAAGCATACCCACTTGATCAGCTACCGTGCGATTCATTCCTTTAGCAGCCTCTTTGGCACCACGAAAAATATTTCCACCACCAACAACTATACAAACATCTATACCCGATTGACGAATATCTTTAATTTGTAAAGCTAGAGATTGTAAAACATCTGGAGAAACACCAAAGCTTTTATCTCCCATAAGTCCTTCGCCCGAAAGTTTGAGCAAAACTCTTTTGTATATTGGCTCCATTATAAACTCTTATGCATAAAGTTGTTTTGTCCTATATTAATAAAAAGAATCGTTTTGTCATCAAAATTCTTCATTTGCTTAACAACCTATTGTAAAAAGGTTGCCAAAAAGTGAATCTTGGAGTAATTAATACTTATATCTTGATTTTTAATACTTAGAGAGGGTTTATGTCTGATAATTTACTTTTTACTCTTTGGGGAATCGGCGGTTATTTGCTTGGTTCAATTCCATTTGGCTTGGTTTTGTGCTATTTAGCTGGTTATGGCGATATTAGAAAAATTGGTTCGGGAAATATTGGGGCAACTAACGTTTTGCGCACAGGCAATAAATGGCTTGCTTTGTTGACTGTTGTTTTGGATGCTTCTAAGGCTGGTATTGTTGCTTGGCTTGCTTTCAAATTTGTACCTGCAAAACCCATTATGTTTTTAGGTACTATAAGTTATGCAAATATTTTTGCCTCTTTAATTGCTGGTTCAATGGCTATAATTGGTCATAATTTCCCTGTTTGGTTAAAATTTAAGGGCGGTAAGGGCGTTGCTTCAGCATTTGGTTTTATTTTGGCAACACAACCAATGATTGCTTTATCAGCTATTGGTGTTTGGTTGGTTATGGCTTTCACATTTAAATATTCTTCATTGTCAGCAATTACTGCGGCATTTGCAGTACCTGTTGTAACTTTCTTTTATTCTGCACCAATATATACGGTATTTTTTACAGGATTGGCATTGCTTGTGTTGATTAGACATCATGCTAATATAAAACGATTGGTTAAAGGCGAAGAAAGTAAAATTAAATTGAAAAAAGAAAGATAAATAGTGGCTTCAAAAGAACAAATAATTGCTGCTTTGCGCCTAATTAATACCTATAAAATTGGCGCTAAGAAGTTTTATCAACTTGTTGAAAATTATGGTTCTGTAATAGCTGCTGTTGATTTTGTTTCGGCAAAAGGAAAATATAAACCTTGGTCATATGAACAAGCTGAAATAGAGCTTAGAAAAGTTGAAGCCATTGATGCCAAAATAATTCTTTATAGTGATGACGAATATCCTGCAATTTTAAGAAATTATAACAATGCACCTCCCTTGCTTTATGTTAAAGGCAATATTACCGCTTTGAATTTTGATAGCTCTATAGCTATTGTTGGTGGAAGGGCTGCATCAATTAATGGGCGTAAAACAGCTGCGAAAATAGCTAAAGAACTTACTGAGGAAGGTATTTGTGTTGTCTCTGGAATGGCTAGAGGAATCGATACATCGGCTCATAAAGGTGCTATGTTTGCTAAAAATGAGACAGGAAGTACTATAGCTGTTTTGGGTACGGGAATAGATATTGTTTACCCTCCAGAAAATAAGGATATATATGAACAAATTCAGCAAAATGGTTGCATTATATCTGAGTTTCCTATTGGTACAAAAGCTGTTGCATCGCAATTTCCGCAAAGGAATCGTGTTGTTGCGGCATTGAGTGAAGCTGTATTAGTGATTGAAGCTGGTATAAATTCTGGTTCTTTAATAACAGCTCAATTTGGCTCAGAAATGGGAAAAACTATATTTGCGGTACCAGGGACTCCTGGAGAATCGAGGTCACAGGGCGCAAATTATTTGATAAAAAAAGGAGCTGTTTTGGTGGAGATGTCTGCTGATATATTACCTTTTTTAAAAGGTAATAAAAAAGGAGAAAAAGTACAAAAAAAACAAGCTATACAAAAAGTTCTTGTTTTTGAAAATAATGATGTTAATTATAGCGAACAAGAAAACGAACAAAATATTAAGGATGATAGTTTAATTAGTTTTTTAACAGTTGACGGTGTTTCGGTTGATGAATTAATTAGGCTGACAGGTAAAGATACATCGACTATTGCTATGGAAATTTTAGAGCTTGAGTTAAGTGGAATTGTTGAACGAAGATCTGGAAACAAAGTAGCGTTAATTAATCAAGATTGATTTAAGGTGAGATAGATGAAATTAGTTATTGTGGAATCCCCTGCTAAAGCAAAAACAATTAATAAATATTTGGGCAAAGACTATCAGGTTTTAGCTAGTTTTGGACATATTAGAGATTTGCCTAGTAAAGATGGATCTGTTAAACCTGATGATGATTTCGCAATGACTTGGGAGTTAAGCACTGGTGGTAAAAAACGCCTTGCAGATATTGTAAAAGCTTTGAAAGATGCTGATACGTTAGTCCTTGCATCCGACCCTGATAGAGAGGGAGAAGCTATTGCTTGGCATATTTTAGAAGAATTAAAGAATAAAAAAGCTTTAAAAGGTAAAAATATTGAGCGTGTAGTATTTCATGAAATTACCAAGGCTGCTGTTACTGAGGCAATAAATAATCCTCGTAAGATTGATGATAATTTGGTTTCGGCCTATATGGGACGGCGTGCGCTTGATTATTTAGTTGGTTTTACATTGTCGCCCGTGCTATGGCGTAAGCTTCCTGGATCACGTTCGGCTGGGCGAGTTCAGTCTGTTGCTCTGCGGTTAATTTGCGAACGAGAAACAGAAATCGAAAAATTTAAACCAGAAGAATATTGGACAATTGATGCAGAATTATTGACTGCAAAAAAGGCTTTGATAAAGTCTCGTTTGATTGAGCTTGATGGGAAAAAATTAGAAAAATTTGATATCAACAGTGAAGAAAAAGCTAATGAGGCTAAAGCTAAAATAGAAGCACAAAATTTTGCTATTTTTAATATTGAACGTAAAAAAACAAATCGTTACCCCGCTCCACCTTTTACAACATCTACATTACAACAAGAGGCCGCTCGCAAGCTTCGTTTTTCAGCTAAGAAAACTATGCAAATTGCACAAAAGCTTTATGAAGAAGGTCTTATTACCTATATGCGTACTGATGCGGTTAATTTATCAGCTGAAGCTGTTAGCGCTTGTCGTGAAGCTATTGTAAAATATTTTGGTGATGCGTATTTACCAAAAGAACCTAAAGAATACAAAACAAAATCAAAAAATGCTCAGGAAGCACACGAAGCTATTCGTCCATCAGATGTTATGAACACACCAAAGAAAATGGAAGTAAAATTAGCTGCCGATGAGCATAAGCTTTATGAGCTTATTTGGAAGCGTACGGTTGCTTGCCAAATGAACCCTGCTGTTTTGGATAAGGTAGTTATTGATTCAAAATCAGAAGACATGCAAATTTTGCTTCGTGCTAATGGTCAAGTTATTGAGTTTGACGGTTTCTTAAGGTTGTACCAAGAATCAAAAGACGACTCAGATGATGATGATGAAAACAAAATTTTGCCAAATGTTGAACATGGTGAAAAAGTCGATAAAGGTGAAATTACAGCAGAACAGCACTTTACAGCTCCACCACCAAGATTTACCGAAGCAAGTCTTGTAAAAAAATTGGAAGAATTAGGAATTGGACGACCATCAACTTATGCAACCATTATTGCTGTGTTGCAAGAACGCAAGTATGTGCGTGTAGAAAAATTGCGTTTTATACCAGAAGATCGTGGTAGGATTGTAACTGTTTTCTTGGAAAATTATTTTAGAAAATATGTTGAATATGATTTTACAGCACAAATGGAAGAATTTTTGGATGATGTGTCTTCGGGACAGATGGAATGGAAAAAGCTTTTAGAGGGTTTTTGGGTAAAATTTGCTCATAATGTGGAAGCAGTTAAACCTTTGCAAGTTTCTGAAGTTATTGAAAAAGTAGACGAGGTTTTGGCGCATCACTTGTTCCCAGAAAAAAGTGATGGTAGCGATCCAAGAGTGTGCCCTGAGTGTGGTAGCGGAAAGTTGAGCATTAAACTTGGAAAATTTGGTGCATTTATTGGGTGTTCAAATTATCCTGAATGTAAATATACAAAGCCTTTGGTTGATACAACTGAGGAAGAAAATAATGATACAGCCAAAATTAAAGAAGTGGCTGATCAGGTTTTGGGACAAATGAATAATTTGAATATTTATTTGAAAAAAGGTCCTTATGGTTTTTATGTTCAGCTTGGTGAAGACCAAACTGCTACTACCGAAAAGCCGAAAAGAGCTTCTTTGCCAAATG
This sequence comes from Alphaproteobacteria bacterium, assembly GCA_045537965.1. Lineage (GTDB taxonomy): Bacteria > Pseudomonadota > Alphaproteobacteria > RF32 > CAG-239 > CAZU01. The sequence goes on along the minus strand of JAZSQL010000001.1, from coordinate 28,613 downwards.
GAATTACACCTGATGAGATAACCGTAGAACAAGCAACTAGGTTGCTTAGTTTGCCTTTTGATTTGGGTGATGGAATTGAAGTTAATGCAGGAAAATTTGGACCTTATTTGAAGGCTGGAGGAAAATCTGTTAGCTTGCGCGGACAGGATAATATTTTTAATATAACACTTGAAAGAGCTAAGGAACTTTTGGCGGGAGCAAAGGAAAAACCTCAAGGAAAAGCTTTGGGTATTCACCCAAAAAACAAACAAGAAATTGTTTTGTTGATGGGGCGTTATGGACCATATATTAAATGTGGTAAGAATAATTATGCATTGCCTAAAGAGATTTCTGGTCACGAACCAAGTCTTGATGAAGCTATCAAGATTATAGATGCTAAGAAGTAGAAAAATATGAGTATCTTGTTGGTATAAAAAAAGATATCTAAACTTACTTGCTAGGACTTATTGGTAATTTTGTACATCTCGGTAAAATTACTGGTATATACATAATTAGCATTGAAGCTAATTAAAAAGGCTTTATTTTTGCAAAATATTATATCTAAAACGAAAAGGATTCTAAAATTTAGAACCCTTTTTTATCAAGATACAAAAGCTACCTATTATGCTATTATATTCGGCATAATTCTGGCTTCTACAGACTTAATCTTTTTATTAACACCAATCTTCAAATTACTAAGCTGCTTAGCCTTAAAAAAGTCAATAGTGGTATTATTTCTAACCAAGTTTCTAATATCTGAACAAACCCTTCTCTGCTCCAACTTTAATTCGCAAAGTTGGTGTTGTAAACGAGAATTTGAATTTTGTTTAAACATCAAAAGTCTAGTCCTTTCAACAAAATATCTTATAAATTACATTTTTTACTGGAAAATATCTCTTAAACCTGTATTAGTATACAACAAAATGAGAATGAATGCAACTATAAAAAGGAGTCTTTGTTTATGAATCAGATAAAAAGAATTGGTGTTTTAACTTCTGGTGGTGATTGTGCAGGTCTAAATGCTATTATTAGCGCTGTGGTAGAAGCTGCAGAGAAAAAAGGTTGGGAAGTTTATGGTATTAATGATGGAACAGAAGGAATTACAGAAAAACCTCATCGTTATGAAGTTTTAACTGTAAAAAACTTTAGCGATACTCCTTGGCCTCGCCTTTCAGGTTCTTATTTAGGTTCATTAAATAAAGGGCTTCGCATCGAATCTTTGGAAGATGTATCAAAACGTTTTGCTATCGGTGTCAAAGAGCTTGGTCTTGACGCTATTGTTGTTATTGGTGGCGATGGTAGTATGAACATTGTTTCTAACATGAGCAAAGGATCTTTGGTCAAAATAGTTGGTATTCCAAAAACTATTGATAACGATACTCCTATTACTGAGTTTTCTGTTGGTTTTCAAACAGCAGTACAATATTGTACAACATCTATCGATAGTCTTGAATTAACTGCTCGTTCACATAATCGTGCAATGATTACCGAAGTTATGGGACGTGATGCTGGTCACCTAGCTCTTCACTCTGCCCTTGCAGGCAAGGCTGATGTATGTCTTATACCTGAAATTCCTTATACTATTGATGGCATCATTAAAAAACTTAAAGAAATTAAAGCTCGTGGCCGTAATCACGCTGTAATTGTTGTATCAGAAGGTATCAGAACTGAAAGTGGCCATATGGTTTCTAGCAATAAAAATATGGTTGGCGAAGCTGTTTATGGCGGTATAGGTCAGTATTTATGTGGCGAAATTAGCAAAAGATATAATGATTTCCAATTCCGTGTTACTACTCTTGGACACTTACAACGTTCTGGTGTGCCTGTTGCTTTTGACCGTTTACTTGCAGCAACATTTGGTGCTAAAGCTGTTGAATTACTCGCTGCTGGTGAAGATAATAAAATGGTTATATGGAAAGATGGCGAAGTTTCTGCCGCAAGTTTACCAGAAGTTGTTAAAGCAGGTACAACCCTTGTTGATACCAAAGGAAAATATGTTAAGGCAGCCAAAGATCTTGGTATGTATATTGGCGAAATTTAAACTAACCTTACAAATAAACAATTAGTAAAGACCCTATCCTTTATGATAGGGTCTTTTGCATATTGAAAGCCTATTATCAGCCATTACTTATAAATACAGCTATCTCTATCAAAGCTGTATTTTTTTAACATTAAATATTAAGGAGATTATATAATGACTGAAGGTGTTCGTTTTCCAACTTTTGCATTTATTACTGGTGGTGCTGGTCAAGCTGATGATGGTATTCCTCCTCAACCATTCGAAACATTTTGCTATGATTCGGCTTTACGAGATGCCAGAATAGAAAACTTTAATATTGTACCATATACATCTGTATTACCTAAAGAACTACATAATAAAATAATTCCTCTTAACGACAAAATTGTAAGCCAATTCAAACATGGTGCTGTTCTAGAAGTTATTATGGCAGCAAATGGTGCTAATCGTGATGAACACAAAGCTATTGCTACTGGACTTGGTGTTTGCTGGGGTAAAGATGCCAAAGGCGAATTAATCGGCGGATGGGCTGCTGAATACGTTGAATATTTTGATACACCCATTGATGACGAAATCGCTGAAGGACATGCTAGAATGTGGCTCAACAAATCTTTAAAACACGAGTTAGAACTACGTGGTGTTGAAGCTCATTCAGAATTTCAAATTTGGCATAACCATGTTAATATTACTCAACAATTTGGCTATTGCTTAACTGCAATGGGCTTTTTAAACTTTGAACACGCCCCTATTGTTACATTATAAAACACTTAATTATCATTGTTAGCTTTGAATTTTCAAAGCTAACAATGATATCTACGTAAGGATTACAAATATGAAAAATACTAAATCAACATCTAATAACTCTAGTGGCGGTCTTGGCGTACTAGCCCTTGCTGCTATTGTTGTAAGCTCTATGATTGGTGGAGGCATCTATTCTCTTCCTCAAAATATGGCTGTTGGTGCTTCTGCTGGTGCTGTTCTCTTAGCATGGGTAATAACTGGCATTGGTATCTATTTTATTGCTAGAACTTTTTCGATTCTATCTATGGCTAAACCAGAACTAACAACAGGTATATATTCCTATAGTCGTGCTGGATTTGGTTCTTATACAGGATTTACTATTGGTTGGTCATATTGGCTATGTCAAGTTTGTGGAAATGTCGGATATGCGGTAATTACTATGGATGCTCTTAATTATTTTTTCCCTGGATATTTTGCAGGAGGAAATAATTTGGCATCAATTATTGGTGGTTCTATCATTATTTGGTTTTTTAATTTTTTAGTTTTACGAGGAGTTAAACAAGCAAGTTTTGTTAATACCATTGGTACAATAATCAAAATTGTTCCATTGGCTCTATTTATCATTATTATGGCTTTCTTATTCCAATTTGACAAATTTGATATCGATTTTTGGGGCGAAGCAATTAATACTAAAGCCAAAATCGGTGATCTTAGTACTCAAATAAAAAGTACAATGTTGGTAACTTTGTGGGCTTTTATTGGTATTGAAGGGGCTGTAGTAATGTCTAATCGTGCCAAATCACCATCAATTATTGGTCCTGCAACTATACTTGGTTTTGTTAGTTGCCTTGGTATATATATTCTACTTTCTTTGTTACCCTTTGGTTATATGAGCCAAAATGAGCTCGCTACTGTTGCTAACCCATCAACTGCTGGAATTTTAGAAAAATCTGTAGGTGTATGGGGAGCTTGGATTATGAATATTGGTTTGGTAATATCTGTATTAACCAGCTGGCTGGCTTGGACAATGGTAACAGCTCAAATTCCTCAAGCAGCTGCTGAAGACGGGACATTTCCAAAAGCCTTTGCTACAGAAAATAAAAATGGAGCTCCTTCAATTTCTCTGATAGTAACATCTATTGCTATGCAATTATTTTTATTATTAGTATATTTTTCAAATGATGCTTGGAATACAATGCTTTCTATTACTAGCGTTATGGTATTACCTGCTTATTTTACATCTTGTGCTTATTTGTGGAAAATTTGCGAAGATGGTGAATATCCTAATACTTTAATTTATCGTCGTTCAGGAGCTTTAATAACTTCAATTTTAGGTGCTATATACGCTCTATGGTTGATTTATGCTGCTGGATTACAATATCTGATGCTAGCTGTAATTATTATTGCATTAGGAATCCCTGTTTATATATGGGCACGCAAACAAAATTGCCCTAATGAAAAGGTATTTTCCAAACGTGAATGCCTATTAGCATCTGCACTAATAGTTATTGCTATCGCTGCAATTTACGCTATGGCTAGAGGACTCGTTTCTATCTAAACAAAATAATCCCCCAGTTTTTAGTAAACTGGGGGATAAATTTTACCACTCTTCGTAGTGTATTTTTTCTTTCTTAAACCTATCTTGAGGTTGTGGAGGTGTTTTAGCTGGATATCCAACAACTACCAACGCATTTGGCTTAATATGTTCAGGCAAACCTAAAAGCTTTTGAAATTCTTTCATTCTGTCTTCGTATGGATAAATTGCACACCAACATCCACCTAGGCCTTTACCATGTATAGCAAGTAATAGATTTTCTATTGCTGCTGAAGTATCAACCACCCAAAAATTTTCATCTAATTGCTGCTTAGTATCTCCACAAACAATAATTGCAGCTGATGCATCCTTTAGAAACGATGCATGGGAATGTATTTGTATAATCTTATCTTTTGTAGCTTCATCTTCAACTACAACAAACTCCCATGGTTGCTTGTTATAACCCGACGGTGCATACATAGCTATTTTAAGCAAGTCTTCAAAATCATTTTTTGAAATTTTGCGCCCTTTCTCAAACTGACGAACCGAACGCCTTGTCAAAAGTCCAGCTTCTAAAAACATTTATTTCTCCTTATCTGTACTTTTGGTTTGAGAAGTTTCTTTTTTAGAAAACGCACCAAAAACAAACTTCTTCAAACCTGTTCTTTGTTTCAGTTTCTTTGAATATAATTGTAATGTACGCAAATAACGTCTACGTACACCACGTTGATAGTCCAAAATCATCTGATAGAACAATTTCATTTGTTCTGTTTGAGCTTCTTCTAGTTTTTTCTTAACGATATGAGGTGGCATTTCTGAAGCAGGAGCAATACCTTGAACCATAACCTTACATTCATTATCAGCTACTTGCGCCATTCCTGAATGAACAAAATAGCTATCTTTAACACCACCTTTTTCATTCAAAATTTGCAACAGTCCAAAATCAAGAGCAAATACACTTGGTGCTCTATCTGGCAAAATATCAATATCTGCTCTAACTGCAGGAATAATAACACTAGATACTTTTTCTTGCAAATATATCCTTGAAGGCAAAATTATTGATAAATTTACTTCTTTTCCCATTGCATTAACCCCAAAAACTAAGCAGCACTATTTTTCATTGTTTCTGCTTTTTTCAAAACATCTTCTATTGTACCAACCATATAGAATGCCTGTTCTGGAATATCATCATACAAGCCTTCCAAAATTCCTTTGAAGCCTTTAATTGTATCTTCTAACTTTACAAATACTCCAGGAGTACCAGTAAACACTTCTGCTACATGGAAAGGTTGTGACAAGAAACGTTGAATTTTACGTGCTCGAGATACTACAAGTCTATCTTCATCAGACAATTCATCCATACCTAAAATAGCAATAATATCTTGTAGCGATTTATATTTTTGCAAAATTTCTTGCACTCCACGAGCTACCATATAGTGCTCATCACCTACAACTGATGGATCAAGGATTCTTGATGTTGAATCCAAAGGATCAACCGCTGGATAAATACCTAGCTCTGCAATCTGGCGTGAAAGTACTGTTGTTGCATCTAAATGCGCAAAAGTTGTAGCTGGAGCTGGGTCTGTTAAATCATCGGCAGGCACATATACTGCTTGTACAGATGTAATAGAACCATTCTTTGTTGAAGTAATACGTTCCTGCATAGCACCCATATCTGTACCAAGTGTTGGCTGATAACCTACTGCTGAAGGAATACGCCCTAATAAAGCTGAAACTTCTGATCCTGCTTGAGTAAAACGGAAAATATTATCAACAAAGAACAACACATCCTGATGAGCTTCATCACGAAAATATTCTGCTTGAGACAAACCAGTCAAAGCCACACGAGCACGAGCTCCAGGAGGTTCGTTCATTTGACCATAAACCAGCACTGTTTTAGAATTAGCACCTTTCAAATCAATAACCCCTGATTCTATCATTTCATTATAAAGGTCATTACCTTCACGAGTACGTTCTCCAACACCAGCAAAAACAGAATAGCCTCCATGACCTTTAGCAACGTTATTGATAAGCTCCATAATTAGCACTGTTTTACCAACACCAGCACCACCAAATAGACCTATTTTACCACCTTTAGCATAAGGTTCTAGCAAATCGATAACTTTAATACCTGTAGTCAAAATTTCTGTATCTGTTGATTGATCAACAAAAGCTGGAGCATCTCTATGAATTGGATAATAGGTTTTGGCTTCAACATCGCCTCTACCATCAACTGGTTCACCAATCACATTAATAATACGTCCAAGCATTTCTGGACCAACAGGAACTTCAATTGGTTTGTTGGTATTAACAACTTCCTGTCCACGAACTAGACCATCTGTTGCATCCATAGCAATACAACGAACCACATTTTCACCCAAATGTTGAGCAACCTCCAAAACAAGTTTATTACCATTATTATCACACGTTAAAGCTGTCAAAATAGCTGGCAACTCATTTACACTATCAAACTTTACGTCGACAACAGCACCCGTTACTTGAAAAATTACACCTTTCTCTCCATTGTCAATCTCTTTAACTGGCGTTTTTTTTGCTCTAACCTTAGCTGTATTTTTCTTAGTTTCAGCTACATCTTTAACAGTTTTCTTAACGGTCTTCTTTACGGTTTCTTTTACCATTATCCAATTCTCCTAAACAATCTAAATAAACTATAAAGCCTCAGCACCAGAAATAATTTCAACCAATTCTGTTGTAATTGCTCCTTGACGCAAACGATTATATTTTAAGGTTAATTTTCCAATCATATCACCAGCATTTCTTGTAGCATTATCCATTGAAGTCATTCTTGCTCCTTGCTCGCTTGCTTGCGAATTAAGTAACATCTGAAATACCTCTGATATTAGCAACATAAAAACAACATCATTAAATACTTTTTCTTCAGCAGCATCATACTCAAAAAATGCATCATTTAGACGATTGCTATAACGAGGATCTTCCAAATCTAAATTAAATTCGTAAGGAAGTAATTGTTTACGTATGACCTCACGATTAACTGCAGATTTGAAATGAGTATAGATAACTTCACAAACATCAAAACTTCCAGCCATATATTCTCTAACCAATGGCTCAATTATTTGCTCTGCATCTTTATATTTAGCTCCTTTACTAGCTATACCAATTAAAACATCGCCAACCACTTCAGGTTTTCGATATTTAAGAGCATCAGCTATTTTTTTACCTAAACATAAAACTTTTACATTTTTGTTTTGCTTCTGCAATTCATCAATTCGCTTCAATGTTTCACGTAAAATATAGCTATTATAACTTCCGCATAAACCTCTATCCGAAGAAAAAACGACTAAAAGGTAGTTTTCTTGATTTGGTCTAGATTGCATAATCACAGGATATGGTATTTTTCTTTCGCTTTCTTTTTCAATTCTTTTAATATCATTATAAATTCTTCCAGCTATTGTTTGAATACCACTATGATAGCTTTCTGATTTTGCAAACAAATCTTGTGCTTTCCGAAGACGAGCGGCAGCAACCATCTTCATTGCTGACGTAATTTTTTTAGTCGAAGCAATTGAAGATATACGTACCCTTAGCTCTTTTAACCCTGCCATACTTTATGCTGCCTTTTCCATTATTGATGCAAACTCTGCCGTAAAGTTTTCATAAAACTTCAACATTCTTTCTATTAAATCATCAGAAAGTTTTTGTTCTTTTCTAATTTCATCAAAAAATTCTGGATGATTTGCTTTTGCCGAAGCCAAAGCTCTTTCTTCAAATTCCTTAACTTTATCTAAAGTAATTTTATCCAAAAACCCTTTAACACCTGCAAAAATAGCAAATACTTCGTCTTCAACAGGCATTGGTTGATATTGACGCTGTTTAAGCATTTCTGTCAAACGAGCACCTCTAGCTAGCAAGTTTTTAGTAGATTGATCCAAATCTGAAGCAAACTGAGCAAATGCCGCCATTTCACGATATTGTGCCAAATCTAATTTCATTGTACCTGCCACTTGTTTCATAGCTTTAATTTGGGCAGCAGACCCCACACGTGAAACCGAGATACCAACATTAACAGCTGGACGTACACCTTGATAAAACAAATTTGTTTCCAAAAATATTTGACCATCTGTAATAGAAATAACATTAGTTGGAATATAGGCTGACACATCTCCTGCTTGTGTTTCAATAACAGGCAATGCTGTCAGTGAACCAGAACCTTCTTCCTCATTCATTTTTGCTGCTCGTTCTAATAAGCGAGAGTGCAAATAAAATACGTCACCAGGATAAGCTTCACGTCCAGGTGGTCTACGCAACAACAAAGACATTTGTCTATATGCAGTAGCCTGCTTTGACAAGTCATCATAAAAAATCACGGCATGCATTCCGTTATCACGGAAAAACTCACCCATTGCACATCCTGAATAAGGAGCAATATATTGCATTGGAGCAGCATCTGAGGCTGTTGCTGCAACAACAATAGTATAATCCATTGCACCATGATCTTTTAATGTTTTAACGACCTGAGCTACAGTAGATCTTTTTTGTCCCACAGCTACATACACACAATACAACTTATCTTTTTCTGACTTTGCTGCATCATTAATCTTTTTTTGATTAATTATAGTATCTAAAATAATAGCAGTTTTACCTGTTTGTCTGTCCCCAATAATCAATTCACGTTGACCTCTTCCAATAGGTATCAAAGAGTCAATAATCTTTATACCTGTTTGCATAGGTTCGTGAACAGAACGCCTTGCTATGATACCTGGAGCTTTAATATCTGAACGACTATATTGCTTAGCCTTAATCTCGCCAAGACCATCTATAGGCGCACCCAAAGCATCGACTACCCTGCCTAGTAGTTCTTTACCTACAGGAACACTAACAATAGATTCTGTACGTTTTACAATATCACCTTCTTTAATTTCTTGATCTGAACCAAAAATAACGACACCGACATTGTCCTCTTCCAGATTAAGAGCCATTCCCTTAATACCACTAGAAAATTCGACCAATTCACCAGCCTGCACATTATCTAATCCATAAACCCTAGCCACGCCATCGCCTACTGACAAGACTTTACCGACTTGAGCAACATCAATTTTTGCATCAGATTCTGCAATTTTATCCCTGATAATTGAAGATATCTCACTGGCAGATACAGACATTTCTACTTACCTTTCATTACATTTTCTAAATAATTTAACTTATGAGCCAGACTATCATCAAACATTTCTGACCCCATTTGAACTCGCAAGCCACCTAAAAGCATTGGATTTATTTTATATTCAATCACAACTTTTTTAGATGCAATCTTTTCTAAAACTTTTTTTAATTTTGTATCCTGACTTGAAGTTAATTTTTTAACTGTTTCCACTACAATTTCAGCAATACCATGCTTTTTATAATAAACATTTTTAAAATCATCTAAAATCAAAAGCAGATCAGAAATACGATTATTTTCAACAATAATTTTTAGACAATTTAATGTTTCTTTTTTTAATCCTAAAATATCAGCCGTTTTTTTCAACACATCAAATTTATCTGTTTCGTTCCACAACGGATTAGAAAGGTAGGAAATTAAATCCGCACTTTCTTTTATCATTGAATATAATTTGATAATATCGTCGCAAATATTATCGACATTACCCTTACTTGCTGCAACTTCGTATAATGCAGTTGAATAGACTCTAGCGACCTTGGTTTTTGAACTTTTTTTCAAATTTATAAACCCTATAAACACATATCACTAACATTAGCATATACTATATAATAATTGGTTTCTTTTTTATTAACAACTTTAATAAAAAGAATAAGGATCTATATCCACTTCTATTCTAACTGATGACGGTATTTTAACTCGTTTCAGCCACATTTTTACAACATCTTGTATTTTCACATCTTTTGTTGTTTTCAGCAATAATCTATACCTATATTTATTACGCAATACAAATATTGGTGCTGGTGCAGGACCCAGTGTGGATATCTTAGCATCATTAAAAGCGTATTGCCCCAACAAAATAGCAGTTTTCTCAACATCATTTTTTTGCAAACCAGAAACTATTATCGCAGCTAATTTACCAAAAGGAGGCATCTTCAAAATTTTTCTAGTTTGCTTCTCAATATTATAAAAATCGTCCATTTTATTTGAAGTTAAAGCTTTTAATACCGCATTTTCAGGATATAATGTTTGTAAATAAACTTCTCCTTTTTTTAAACCTCGCCCTGCTCGTCCTGCAACCTGAGACAATAGCTGATAAGTACGCTCGGAAGCACGCAAATCACTTCCCATCAAACCTAAGTCTGCATCGACTATTCCAACCAATGTTAGCTCTGGAAAATGATGTCCCTTTGCTAAAATTTGTGTACCAATTAAAATATCTATCTCACCATTTTCCATTTCTTTAATAATTTGATGGATTTCCTTAAAATTAGATACAAAATCAGATGATAAAACTTTTACTTTTGCTAAGGGAAAACGATATTTAACTTCTTCAGCAATTCTCTCTACTCCTGGACCACAGGCTGTTAAACCATTTTCTGAATGACAGTCTGGACATTCTTTGGGAATATCACGCATATAACCACAATGATGACAAACAAGTTTACCTGCCTTCAAATGTTCTGTAAGCCACGAAGTACAATTAGGACATTGAATCCTATGACCACAATCTCTACAAATAACCAAAGGAGCATAGCCTCTTCTATTTAAAAACAAGACACTCTGCTCTCCTCGCTCATAAACATCTTTAAGTTTATTACAAAGAGTTGGAGACAACCAAGACATTCCCCAACTTCCTTTAACAGGCTTATCTTTTTTCAAATCAATAATCTTAATTTCTGGAAGCTCTGCTTGTGCAAAGCGAGATTTTAAACAAACTTGAGCATATTTTCCTTCATCAACATTACATATTGTTTCTAAGTCTGGTGTTGCTGTTGATAATATTAAAGCAATTTGCTCATATTTTGCTCGCATAACAGCCATATCTCGCCCTTGATAATTGACAACATCTTCCTGTTTAAATGATGCATCATGACTTTCGTCTATTACAATTAATCCTAAATCTTTATATGGCAAAAATAAGGCTGAACGAGCTCCTATAATAATTTTTGCCTTGCCATTAACAACAGCCTTCCAATTATTAATTCTTTCATTTTGACTAAGTGCTGAATGCCATTCTGCTGGAACAACACCAAACCTTTTTTCAAAACGTTTGAGCCATTGTGCTGTTAAACCAATTTCTGGCACCATAATCAAAACTTGTTTACCTTCTGAAAAAGCCTTTTCTACAGCTTCGAAATAAACCTCTGTTTTACCAGAACCAGTGACACCATTTAATAAAGTAACACTAAAACCATTACCAACTTTACAACATAGTTCGTCAGCTGCAAGTTTTTGCTCTGCAGTAAGTTCAACCTTATGAAATCCGCAAACAGGATTCTGAAAATCTCTCTTTTTTTCAACTAAAACCTCTTTTAAAACTCCTGCATCAATCATTGTTTTTATAACTGATTGTGAAACACCTGCTCCAGCCGCTATTTCGCTTCTACTATACGGAGCAAACTTCAAAAAATTCATAACTCGCCATCTAGCATCTGAATTTTTTAATTTTGTTTCAGCTAAGGTTTTTCCTGATAATTCATAAAATTTGAGCATTTTTGCATCATCAAAAACCCCTTTAACACTTAGAACCATTTTCAACACCAAGCCTAAAAATGCCATATTATAATTAGCAACAAATTCTATAAATTTACGCAAATTTTCTTTGATTGGAGAATAAGGTAATATTTCTATAATTTTTTTTAATTTTTTATCATCTAAATTGCTGGTGTTAGCAATAGACCAAACTACACCAACTAAAACTTCTCGCCCAAATGGAACTCTAACCAAACTACCAAGTTCAATAGCAGTATCTAATTTATAATCAAAAGGCTCGTTAAAAGGCAATGGCAGTAAAACTTTGGCAATCATAAAAACCTCCTATCAATTGATAATATACTCAAGGCTTCTAAATTAAAATGCAAATAAAGTAATTATTAACATTGCGAAGCAACCAAAAATTAAACTTTTTTATTTACATTATGTTTTATGAAACAGGAAATAAAATTTAAGGCATCAGCTGAAATAACGAAACATATTCATGACTGGTTATCATGGATAAAGTTTGAGCGTAATTATTCAGTCCATACAATAGATGCTTATTCTCGTGATTTGTCGATATTTTTTGAATTTTGGAGCGATTATCTCGGAAATATTCCACAATATAAAGATCTGCAAGAAATAGATGTTAAAACGTTTAGAGCTTTTTTAAGCAAACAAAACTCTCGTCAACTAACTAAAACTTCTATATCGCGAGAATTATCTACTATAAAAAACTTCTTTAAATGGCTTAATAGTAACCATATTATTGAAAATACAGCTATTACAATAATAGCCACACCTAAGAAAGAAAAAATTTTACCCAAATCTTTAGATGTTAATCAAACATTACACCTTCTTGAAGTTGCAGCTAAACACGCTAAAGAAAAGTGGCAAGGACTTAGAGATGTCGCCATTTTAACAATACTTTATGGATGTGGTTTGCGAATTTCTGAAGCCCTTGCTCTTAATGTTGGTGATATCAACCATAACGATTTCCTCAAAATACACGGTAAAGGAAACAAAGAACGTATTGTCCCAATCCTTCCCATTGTTAAAGACAAAATCGATGCTTATACTAATGCTTGCCCCTATAATTTTAAACACGGCGAAGCCTTGTTTTTAGGAGCAAGAGGCGAGCGTTTAAGTCCACGCATCGTACAACGGACTCTCGAAAAGATAAGACATTCTTTGGGCCTACCAGACAATTTGACGCCCCATGCTCTACGTCATTCTTTTGCTACTCACCTTTTAGCTGAGGGAATAAATTTACGCTCTATTCAAGAGCTTCTAGGTCATGCGTCCCTCTCGACGACCCAGCGTTACACAGATGTTGAGATTGAACACCTCAAAAAAGAATATAAAAAAGCTAAACTTCTTTCTGATAACAATTGAAATTAATCAAAAAAAACCAGCCTTTCCAGACTGGTTTTTAGCTTACTTCAATTTTTTCTCAACGAACTCTTCGTGTTTTTTAGACTTTTTATCATATTTTTTCAAAGTCAATTTTTCAGGATGAGTTCTTGGATTTTTCTCAGCAAGATAAAATGTACCTGTACCAGCTGTACTTTCCAATTTTACTTTAACTTTTACTGCTTTAGCCATCTTTCATACTCTTTTGTTAAAGGTTACAATTCAAAACATTTGAGCGTAATATACATTTTTTTTAAGCTATGTCAACTATAATTTTAATATTTATAGGCTTTCACTGTCGTTTTTTAAATTTTTATTGCTTTTTAAACATAAAAAATGTATCATGAGGCAATAAATTTTATAGATTGTTTTTATAGATTGTATAATTATTAAAAATTTAAGTTATGAAAAAATTATTGCCAATTTTGCTGGGACTTTCTTTCCTAGCTCTTCCGTTGGGTTGGTTTTTACCCAATGAAAAAATGATAGCATACTGTGTATGTGGTGGTGCTCTCCTAGTAATGCTTTGTTGCATAATTTACGCATTATCCAGCGAAGAACAATTCAGTCGCTTGACTGAAAACATGCTCGTTGCTGCTGTATTAATTATTGCTATTGTATTACTACCACTAATACTGGCCATGATTTTGTCTGCTTACTTAGTACTGCTTAGTTACCTAATTATAGACAATGCTAAAGCCATCTATCGTTTTTTCATCCCGTGGATTATTGGTATAAGCTTTTTAGCATTACCAATGAGCTTCATTTTATCCACCTCAATGGTCGTTACAATTGCTATTTGGGCTATTGCTCTTGTAGCCATTATTGTATCTGGATCTCACTACATTAAAGCTTTAAAACCGTACTGGGAACAAGAAGACAAAAGTAGTTACGTAACTTACAGTATATTCATAATTTCTTTTTTCTTAGGAATGGCTGTATTTGTTACATTTTTCAATTGGTTTATTAGCTTTGGATTTTGGTGGATCTCATTGATATTTATATTTTTTGGCGGCTTGATAACATCACTTGTTATTCTCGTTGTAGCTCTTTTAGGTATTGCAATAACAATGCTTGTTAAATATCTACTCAAAAAATATAAATAGTCAAACACTTACAAAACCTGTAAAACTTTCGTTTTACAGGTTTTGTTTTAGCATAAATAGAGCTACATTTTCTTCAAAATTAGTATCTTCTCTACTTTCAGCCATACAACTACCATTTTGTTGTTTTAGTAAATTTGCAATATCTTTATTTTCAAGCATTTCAAAAGTACAAACATCTGGTTTGACTCCAACACCATCTAAATTATTAGCCGCAGGAGAATAAAAGAAACCATTTGTAACAGCTAAAACACTTCCTGTTTCAAGCTTTATAAGTTTTTGCATAGATCCCTTTCCTTTGGTTTTAGTTCCAATAACTTTAGCTAAACCTTGTTCTTGTAAAGCCACCGCAAAAATCTCTGCTGACGATGCTGTATCACCATCTACCAAAATAAATATAGGACTTAAATTCCAAAACTTTTCATCAACTGCACTATAATAAGTTTCTTCATTTTTATTTCGTCCCCTTGTAGAAGCAATTATCCCTTTGTCTAAAAACAAATCAACAGCTAAAATTGCTTCGCCTGTCATTCCTCCAGGACATCCTTTCAAATCAATAATTAAAGCTCGTATATCATCAATATTTTCTAAAATATTTTTTAATTCAGTAACCGTTTGCTTATTAAACGCTGCTATTTTAATATAAAGTATTCCATCTTCTTGCCGTGATGCAAATGTTCTTTTATTACGCAAACCTATATTACTAGCTTCTTCAATATCTTTATAAAATTTTGAATCTTTATCTAGCGTTTTAACCATTTCTGATGCTAAAATATCTATAATTTCAAAATCATGCTCTGCTGCAATAATAGATTTTTCAACAGCTGCATTTATAAATTGATTTACTATATTCCCCCAAGCAGAAATATTTTTTTTATCATCTGGTTTTCGTAAAACTTTTATAACTTTTCCATCATGATAAAGTGTTATTCTAGATGAATCATTGCCTACTCGCAATTTTTTATCAACCTTTTGCAGACCTTTTAACGTTGCAACAGCTAAATCTTCAATTTCTACATAATAAACATAACTATCAATAACTTCTTTAAATACATTACTCCAAGCACTTGCTTCTTTAGCAAATACTCCAAAATATAACCCAAACAAACATAAAAAAATTTTTTTCATTTACTTTAATATCGCCTTCAAAACTGTATGATCCGATGGTTTAGCCGATTGTCTTGGACTTTTATCAACCTCAACTTCATTTAGCCTATCAACAGCATAGGAATTCAGCCATAAATAGTCTATTCGCATTCCCATATCATTTTGCAACGCTGCTCCAGCATAATCCCAAAATGTATACCCGATATCATTATGATGTTTTACACGATAAGCATCATAATATCCTAAATATTCAAAAGCTTTTAACCTTTGAATAACCTCGGATCTAAATAATGCATTATTTCTAAATTCTTCAGGATTATAAACATCATTATCTGTCAAAATAACGTTAAAATCGCCTCCCAATATAATTGGCTTTCTGAGTTCTAAAAGTTCCTTAGCATGTTTATAAAAAGCCTGCATCCAATTAAGTTTGTAAATCCATTTACTATCATCATCAGGAGCATTGTATGGAGGATTACCATTGGGCAAATAGATTGAAGCGACTCTATATTCGACATCATCAACAGTTATATCAGCCTCTAGATAACGTGCATTATCGTCAACAAAATTAGGCAGTCCTTCATGAACTATGTTTATTTTATACTTACTTAAAATAGCCACACCATTGTAACTTTTTTGCCCCAGTATTTTTGCTTCATACCCTAGTGTTTGCAAGTCAAAAAAAGGAAAAGAATTAAACTCTGTTTTTATCTCTTGCAAAAGCACAATATCTGGCTTTTCTTTAGATAGCCATGATACTAAGTTTTCGATTCGTGCATTTATGGAATTGACGTTATATGTAGCTATTTTCATATATTAACTCTTTATTTAATTACTTCGACTTAAAGTTAAACTATAATATTTTTTATCACTTTGAAAGTAAAAAAAGATGAACCTTGCAAACTATGCTACTCATAACGAAAATTCACGTGGTCGATTACACAAAGACTATGCCAACATAATACGTTCTGACTTTCAACGAGATCGTGACCGCCTTATTCATTCCTCGGCTTTTCGCCGATTGGAAGGAAAAACTCAGGTGTTTGCTTATCACGAGGGGCGAAATTATCGTACTCGTTTGACCCATAGTATTGAGGTTGCACAAATAACAAGAACATTATGTAAAAATCTTCAACTTAATGAAGAATTGGGTGAAGCTATCGCTCTTGCCCATGATTTAGGACACGCACCTTTTGGACACGCTGGTGAACGAGGGCTAAACAATTGTATGAAGAATTTTGGTGGTTTTGACCATAATATTAACTCTCTAAAAATAATGACCGAAATTGAAACTCATTACCCAACATTTAATGGACTTAATTTAACTTGGGAAACATTAGAAGGAACAGTAAAACATAACGGACCAATCAAAAAAATTAATAATAAATGGCTTAAAGAATTTAACAAAAAATTTCCATTAGATTTAAAAAATTACCCTTCTCTAGAGGCACAAATAGCATCATTTGCTGATGATATAGCTTATAACAATCACGATATCGATGATGGTTTTCGTGCGGGTTTCTTTACAATTGATGAGCTTTGTAAATTAGATTTTGTTAGAGAAATAATTACAAAGTTTGATTATGAAAATCCTAACCTTAATGATGATTTACGTGTATATGCAATAACTAGATCGTTAATAAGCGCTATGGTTTTTGATTTGATTAAGACAACAAATCAAAATATCTTAGCTGCAAATATAACCACCTCAGATGATGTCCGTAAACACAACTCTTTTGTTGCTAATTTTTCTAAAGAAATGCACCAACAAATAGCAGAATTACATCTATTTTTAACCAGACATTTTTATACTCATAGCAACATTGCAAGGATGGACATGAAATCACAAAAAATCATTGAAGACTTATTTAATGCCTTCATGAATAATTACAGATTATTGCCAATGGAATTACGTCCCCAAATAGATAATACTTCTTCAGATACTGACAAAGCTTCGTGTATATGCACATATATCGCAAATATGACGGATGCCTATGCTGTTGAAGAACATCAAAAATTATTTAATATATCCTATCGTTTTTAAGATGTTTTTGTTAATGGATTATAAAGTTTTTTGATATATTAATATATTAGCTAGTAATTTTTCTTAGGAGATTGATTATGCTAGATGATTTTCAAGATGATGAAAAAAATAAAGACAGCGAATTTTTAGATGAATTTCGTCAACGTTTGAATTCGCAGCCAATTGAGAATTTAGAAGAACGTAAAAATGAAATTAACCGTTCTCAACACATTTTTTTGGGATCAATTTTAGGCGTTGGACTTGCTGGCATAGTAAGTTGGTTTATTCTTTCGCCTGATTATGATAAAATAAAAGATGCTGAAATACCTGTAATAAGACGTCCACATACCGAAATAAAAATTCAACCTGCAGATCCAGGTGGAATGGAAATATTAAATCAAGATAAAACTGTTTATGATATTGTTGAAAAAACAGATAATAAAGAAGTAAAAGTTGAAAATTTGCTTCCGCCACCAGAAGAACCAAAACTTCCTATTGTTGATGAAAAAATTGAAGCAAAAACAGAAGTTGCTGTAAACGAAACAAATGCTGTAATTGAAAATGCAGAAAAAATAATAGCTCTAGAAGAACAGAAAAAAATGTCTCCTCAACCTGTTATTCAAGAAGAAGTAAAAGTTACAACTAAAGAAGAAATTAAAGCATCTCCAGAGCCTCAAAAAGTTGTTGCTGAGATTAAAGTTGAAGTTAAAGAACCCGAAAAAACAGTGGCTACACCTAAAGCTGTAGTTATGGAAAAAACAGCCTTTGAAGAAAAAGCTAGTGATCCGTCTGGTAATTGGCAAGTTCAGCTTATTTCATCACCAAACAAATCTGCTATGGATAGAGCATGGAATGATCTAACAAAAAAATATCCTATTCTTAAAGGACAATATCATGAAATAGAATCCGCTGATCTTGGTGCTAAAGGAATTTTTTATCGTCTTAAAGCTGGATCTTTCAAAACTCGTAGTGAGGCTGATAAATTATGCAATAATATTAAATCAGCTGGAGGAACTTGCTTAGTAAAGAAAAAACAATGATGCAAATTTGTCTCTCAGTTTTTGCCTTAATCATAACTATAATTGCTCATGAAATTGCGCATGGTTGGGTTGCATGGCGACTGGGAGACAATACAGCTCAAAAAGCAGGACGATTGTCTTTAAACCCAATAAAGCATATTGATGTTTTTGGTACAGTAATTTTGCCTATAATTTTATTTTTTTCTAAAACGGGTTTCGTTTTTGGATGGGCTAAACCTGTGCCCATAAACTATAAAGCATTCAAAAAAACGAAACGTGATATTATCTTGGTTGCTTCTGCAGGTATAATTACCAATATTGTACTCGCAATGATATCTGTAATTTTGCTAAAAATAACATTCTTACTTCCTGAAAATATGATTAAAGCTATATTAGCATATTTTTGGTTTAACCTGTTATTGTTTAATACCTTTTTTGCGATATTTAATCTTTTACCTATCCCACCATTAGATGGTTCAAAAATATTGCTTGGCTGGTCTGATAATCATAGAATACAATACTACTTAAATCAAACCAGAATGGGATTAATTTTAATCATTTTTTTAGCTTTTATATTACCAGCCATTTTACAAGAGTTTGGCATATCATTTAATCCGTTGGTATATTTATTACGCCATAGCATATCATTCGTTATAAATCTCCTATTATAATAGAAAGAAATTTTAATGACAAAACCTATATTAGCAGCTTTTTTATCTTGCCAAGGCACCCATCTTTCAGATGATGAAAAAGTAATTTTTAATAAAAGTAATCCAGTTGGTATAACTCTTTTTGCTCGCAATATTGAAAATAAAATTCAATTAAAGCAACTTATATCTGAAATAAAAGAAACTATAGGACGAGACAATGTTTTGATTGCTGTTGATCAAGAAGGTGGACGAGTACGCAGATTAAAAGAACCAGAGTTTCGTTCTTATTCATCTCAATATGATATAGGAGCATTATCAACTAATAAAGCTTTGAAAGCTGCTGAAATTCACGCTGTGTTAATGGCTAATGATTTGCATAAATTAGGAATAAATGTAAATAATGCTCCTGTATTAGATATTATTCACCCTAAAACAACAAAAGCTTTACGTTCTCGCTGTTTTTCTAGTTCTGCAAAGAAAATATCTACTTTAGGTAAAAAAGTGGTAGAAACATATATTAAAAATGGTATTATCCCTTGTATAAAACATATGCCAGGACATGGTCTAGCTATTAACGATCCTCATTTAGGTCTGTCAATTATAAATATTTCTTTAGATGAACTACAATATGAAATGTTGCCATTTAAAAATTGCAATTTTGCTCCTTTGGGAATGACTGCTCATATTTTATTGCCTCAAATAGATGATAAATTTCCTTTAACTCAAAGTAAAATAGGTATTCAAAAATTAATACGAGAACAAATTGGTTTTAATGGATTGTTAATATCAGATTCAATTGATATGCGGGCTCTTAAAGGTACAATCATTGAAAAAACTAAATTATCTTTGTCTGCTGGTTGTGATTGTGTTTGTTATTGCATGGGAAACACTGCTGAAATGTTTGAATTGACTCAAAATTGTCCTTACTTATCCGATATTGCAAATGAACGACTAGACAAAGCATTACAAATTTTGCATAATAAACCTAGTGTATTTGATTTAATTGAAAAGGAATCCCTTTATGACCAATTAATGGGGGAAATTGTTCCTTATCAAGATACGTATGATGCTACTGAAGTTTTACATAAAATGACAAGAGAGGAAATAAAAAATGTTTGAGTGGATTTTAATTGCTTTCGTAATTGCTTTAATTTTTGGGGTTATAAAAGTTGAACAATTTAAATCTGTTGCGACCAAGATAGAAGATAAAGCTAGCAAGCTTATTTTTCAAGCTAAAGCTTGGGCTGATGCTAAAACTAGTGAAATAAAAGCAGCTGCTGATAAAAAAGCAAAAGCTGAAGAAACAGCAAAAAAAGAAACTCAAATGAATGAAACAGTACCTGAAAAGGATAGCTCAGAAGAAAATGCTGAGCAATAAATTATAGATATTATTTTGTATAGATATTATTTTGCTTTAAAACCAAAACATTATAGCTTTTTCTTTAAAGTTATGTTATAGTGTACTTGTAAGCCTAAAGTAAGTAGGCGTTTGTTTTATGGGAGAATCCATATGAGTATAGGTTCAACACGCAAAGTAATTTCAAGTTCATCTACCACCTCAAAAGTAGATACAAGGTCGCTGTATGCCTCTAATCGTTCGCAGTTTGTGGAAAATATTGATACAATGAATAACGTTTCCGTGAATGATGAACGAGACCGCAATCATGATCAACATCAAAATGACAAATCTTCTAAACATCTGCCCACCGATTTCAACTCAGCTACTCCTGATATATCAAATAGCATTGGTGCAATGGCGGTGAGCGGTATTTTTGAAAATGACGACTTTATACCTAACAATGATCATAAAATAGGTATTTATACCAACAACCAGTCAATCATTAAAGACGAAGAGGTTGAACGGACAGGACGTAGCTATCTCAAACATTTTTATGAAAAAAATGAACATATTGTTGATGTTGATGAACTTATTTAGATTTATCAACCATATTTTCAACAACATTAGCTGCATCAACGGCCATTTTTTGTGTTCCTTGTGTTACTTGTTCAGCAACATTACCAACGGTTGTTTGACTGTTTATACTGCCATCGTAACACCCTTTAATAATCAAATATAAAACGATAATTATAAGTAAATAGATTAAATATTTAAAAAATGTTCCCATCTGTTTATTCCTTTTATTATAAAAAAACTATCACCTTTTATATATTATCTAAGAATAAAATTTAAACTGCTGTAAACTTCTTTTTTTTAATGGGGTAATATCATATTCTGTCATTTTATATTTAATAAAACGACATACGTTGCTCCAGTGTATACCATATACTCTTGCTATTTCAACCTTAGTAACACCTAATCTTAATAATGCAGCAATTTTATCTTCATTACCTTTTAGACGGCTATAATCAAGTCCTTTTGGACGTCCTAATATTTTACCTTCATATTTTGCTCTTAATAAACTTTCCTTTGTTCTTTGAGATATAAGATGTCGTTCAATTTCAGCAGATAAACCAAATGCAAAAGATAATATCTTAGATTGAACATCTGCACCTAACTTATAATTTTCTTTAATTGTCCAAATCTGATAGTTGCAATCTATGCAATTGTTTAAAATATCCATAATTTGTAAAAGGTTACGTCCTAATCGAGAAATTTCGGTAACAACTAAAATATCACCAGCTTTAAGATATTTTAATATGTTATTTAATTTTCTATCTTCTAAATCTTTAGTTGAAGATATAGTCTCTTTGATCCACCTATTAATTTTAATATTATTTTTTCTTGCAAAATTACTTATTTCAAATTTTTGATTTTCCCTATTTTGGTGGCTTGTTGAAACTCTTATATATGCATATATCATATCTTTATATTTTTCAAATTATACCTACATAAAGAAAATGCTGTACCAAACTATAAAAAAGCATTAATAACTTGAAAATGATAAAAAAATACCGCCTATTTCCTAGGCGGTATTACATTTTAAACACTTATTAATCTATATCATCAGGTTTAGGAAGTTCGATATTTATCTTAGAAGCACTATCGTCCTGAGGAACTAGTGCTTGTAAAGTTCCGACAGCCTTTTTACGCTTTAATTTATTAACAAACTTAAGCGAACGCTGGGCATCCCACTTTTTCTTTCCCTCTTCTCTTTGGAATATTTGTTGATAAACTTCTGATGCCTGATCAAACTCTGATAACTTTGTCAAACACGATGCCAAACCATCATAAAGTTTGTGATGATAACGATTACCAACAATCATCTGCGCCTTTTTATAACATTTAAGCGCATCATTAAACTTCATCATTTTTTGATATACAAAACCAATCGAAATCCATGCTTGAATTTCTCTATTATCAATATTCAAAATTTTTGTAAAACATTTAATGGCTGAATTATTATCCCCCATCAACTGATAAGTAACACCAACACCATTCCAAGCCTTTATATTGTTTTTATCAGTTGCTAAAACTTTTTTGAAAAAAGAGATAGCTCGCTCATACTGTTTCAATTTTTGCAAAGTAACTGCAACACTGAGTAATGTTTGTGCATGAACATTATCAATTTTCATTGCTTCTTCTAATATATCTAAAGCTTCTTTATAAGCAAACATATGTTGTAAAGCTATAGCCTTACCATTTAAGGCTTCTAGCGATGTTTTATCTAATGCGATAGCCTCATTAAAACACTGGATTGCATCCTTGTACAATCCACGCATACTTAAGGTTACACCCTTATTATTTAAGACTTCAACCGAATTTGGATTAATTTCTAAAGCCTTATCAAAACATTCAACAGCTTCAGTATATTTACTAAGCTTTTGATAAGCAAAACCTTTGGAATTAAGCGATTTCCATGAATCTGGCTGCTCTGTTATTGCAGCATCAAACTGAGCTATAGCTTCTCGATACATTCCTTGATCAAGAAGTTCTTGTCCTCTCTTATATGAGGTATTATCATTCGATTTTACCATTTTTCTCTCTTTTCAATTATAAAGTTCAAAATAATTACATTGACGAATTTACCACAAATAACATTCTATGTCAATATTGCACTATAACAATCTTATCCATAAATATTCCCCAGTAAAATGGGGAATATTTATCCTACAATTTTAATATAATTGCTAATCAATCATTCTTTGTAGCTTGTGTCTTTTTTGGTTGTTTTTTTACTGTTTCTTTCTTTTCCTTTTTAACAACTTTAGTTGTGGCTTTTTTAGCTGTTGACTTTTTAGCAACTTTTTTCTTTTCAACTTTTCTTGCTGTTGCTTCTTTTTTGCAAGCATACATTTTTTTGGCATGTTCAGCAACTGCAGGCTCTATTATTTTCATTTCGCAAGAATTTCCACCGACTAGATTAAATTTTTTATCTAAACAACCTGCAATTGATTTTTTATAAAGCAATACATAGAATGCTGCAATAATAATTGCTAGTGCTGTCATCATAATACGAACAACAAGAATAATTGAAAGTGGTTCTATCAAATTTATGATTATTTCCTCAGTAGTCATAAAACCACCAACCGATGCAGTTATTACAAATACTGCTGAAACAACAAAAACCAATATAACAAAATATGGAACCCAGCCAACTGACACTAAAAATGTTGCTGTTACAGGCATTTTAGTGATTGCTTTATCAATCCATTTAATAGGTGCCAAAAAATTCATTGGTATTAAAAATAGTGTTAATAACAATGAACAAGCAAAATCTATAAAATATGATGCTGGAGTGTTAATCCATGATAAAATTAATGATATTACCCAATAAACTCCACCTAACCATAAACACTGTTTCCAATATATACTCATTTTTTACTCCTTTAATTTTTAATAAAAGTTCTTTTCACTGACAAAAGCCTTAGCTCGCAAATCAACAAGCTTTCCAGCTTCTAACTTAACCTTGCGATCCATTCTTTCTGCTAAATCCAAATTGTGAGTAGCAATTAATGCACTCAAACCTGTTTCTTTTACTATTCCTAATAATTCTTTAAACACAACCTCTGATGTCTTGGGATCCAAATTGCCTGTAGGTTCGTCTGCTAACAAGAGTTTAGGTGTATTAGCTAAAGCCCTAGCTATTGCAACCCTTTGTTGTTCTCCACCAGACATCTCTGCAGGTCTATGTTCAAATCTTTTTTCTAAACCTAACCTCTTTAACAACCATTTAGCTTTTTCTTTGGCATTTTTAATATCAATTCCGGCAATAAGCTGTGGTAACATAACATTTTCTACAGCATTAAAATCAGCCAACAAATTATGGTACTGATAAACAAAACCCAAATAATCCCGCCTTAGAGACGTTCGCATAGCATCGCCAAGTGTTGAACATTTTTGCCCTTCTAAATATATATCACCCTTGGTAGGTTTTTCCAATAAGCCAGCTAATTGTAATAATGTTGATTTTCCAGATCCTGAAGGACCTATCAAAGCAACTATCTCTCCTTGCTCTATCTCTAAATCTACTCCACGTAAAACTTGCAGAGTTTGTCCACCTTGTTTAAATGAACGATAAACATTTTTCAATTCTAAGACAGGTGCTCTTCCATTATTCATAACGCAAAGCCTCCACAGGATCCATTTTAGCAGCTCGCCATGCTGGGTACAATGTAGCTGCAAATGATAACAATAATGATATTGACACTACGCTCAAAACTTCCCACATATCAACTTTAGCAGGAAGCTTGGACAAGAAATAAATTTCTGCTGAAAACAAATCACGCCCCAAAATTGTTTGCAAACCTTGACGAATTGATTCAATATTTTCACAAAACAACAAGCCTAAAACAAAACCGATCAATGTTCCAACAACACCAATAAAAGCACCATCCATAAAGAATATGCGCATAATCATACCTTTGGTAGCACCCATTGTACGCAACACAGCGATATCGCGCCCTTTGTCTTTGACCAACATAATCAAACCACTAATAATATTAAATGCAGCAACGACAATGATTAAAGTCAAAATAATAAACATTACGTTGCGTTCAACCTCTATAGCATTAAAAAATGCTGCATTACTTTGTTTCCAATCATATATATATGCACCACCACCTAGACTGCGTTCTAGAGCATCCCTCACTGGTTGCAAATATTTGTCATCGTCTAGTGTAACATCAATATTGGTAACAGCACCATTTAAACCAAAGTAAACTTGGGCGGCATCAAGTGGCATAAATATAAAATTAGCATCATATTCATACATTCCAGAATCAAACATTCCAATAACTTGATACGACTTCATTCTTGGTACTGTTCCAAAGGCAGTAATTTTGCCATTTGGTGATAATAAAGTTATTTTATCCCCTTCAACTATTCCCATTTTGCGAGCAAGCCTAATACCAATAATTACAGCGTCGTCGGTAAAATAATTCATATCAACTTTTGCAACAGCTTTAGCCATTGCAGGCTTTTTTAATAAATCTTCTTTAGCAATGCCCCTAACCATAGCCCCTTCGGCTGATTTGCCAGCAGTGATCAGAAGTTGGTTTTCAATCATTGGTATTGCAAGTTTAATGTGCTGAATATCCATAATATCTTTAACAGCATTACGATAATTGTTAAATGGATATCCATTCGGAGCCATAAGACCGATATGACCATTAATACCAAGAATTCGACCTAGCAATTCGGCTCTAAAACCATTCATAACACTCATAACAATAATAAGGGTTGCAACTCCAAGTGCAATTCCTGTAAAGGCGAAACCTGTTATAACAGAGATGAAACCTTCTTTTCTTTTGGCTCTGAGATATCTTCCTGCGGTTAGGCGTTCAAATTTATTAAAAATCATTATTAATTAGCTTTCAAAAAATATGTTTTGTTATGTAATTGGGTTGAAAAAAATATAAATGTAACGAAAATAAGAAAGATGACTTACTTTTAATCTTATGGATTGTTTTTGCAAGACAACGCCCAGCCATCTTCAATATTTTTAAACAAGGAATACACCTAAACTCACTTGTTTCACTCGCTCAAAGTGTGACTGTGAGTAGTAAGGCATATATTTTATATCCTTATCTTTGCATTTATATATCAGCAACACAATTATAAATCAAAAATACCATATTATTACATAATAGTTTCTAATTGCACAAGTTACAATATCTATCAAATACTTATACAAAGGAAATCCCCACCATCAAAAGATGGTGGGGATTTGATGAGGTGTTTTATTTGCTTTCAAACCAATAAAACACTAGCGAGCCTGATTCAAGTTTGGTGGCTGTTGTTCCCCATCGCGTTAATTGGAATCATATGATATAACACAACGTGCGAGAGAAGTTTCATCCTTGTATTTATCATCAAGGTTTGGACCTTCGGTCAGTTTAGGACTAGGGGCGTACGTCCAAGCTAAATATATCTTCGCACTTGTATTTATATTACCCTCAACAGGCAGCCAGTATATACCTGGAGCAGTTTGACCATCTCCAAACGGTGTACCTCCAGCACTTTCCAAGTAAGCATTAATGTTATCGAATTTATCTCTTATTTTTTTCAATTCGCTATAACCAGGTAAATACCATTTTCCTTCTGGAGCAAGACTATAGCAATAGCCCGCAGCATAACCTATGCTTGTTTGACCTTCTGTTTTAACAATCTTATCTGTATTGGTTTTTCCATCTTCTTGTTTAACTTTATCCTTATTAACCTCAGAGTTTAAAAAGTTTGTTAAGCTCTGATAGTCTTGATTAGGACCAAACTTTTTATTAGCTTGTGTTAAGCTTACGGCTAATTTGCTAGTGGTATCAAACACTACACCTATAGCGTCTTTATTTGCTGGTAATGCGTCATAACACTTCAAATCTTCATATAATACAGCCCCTTCAACACAAGTGATAACCTCTGCAGGAACACATTTCTTATATGTTGCCAAATAAGGACAATCCTTCAATTTACCAGCTGGACAACTTGTAATTCCTGTTTGATAGCCCTCTTGAACACACTTCTCAGCAGGAGTTATATTAACACATTTCTTATATGCTGACCAATAAGGACAATTCTCCAATCTCTGATCTGTTGGACAACTTGAAATTCCCATTTGATAGCCATCTCGAGTACACTTCTCAGCAGCAGTCATATCAACACATTTATTATGTGTACTTGGTGAATAAGGACAATCCTTCAATTTCTGATCTGTTGGACAAGCGTCACGTTTTGGAGTTTCATAGCCTTCATCTGCACACTGCTGCGCTACTGTTTTTCCTTCACATTTTACCAAAGTACTCTGTCCTTCTGGTTTAACTGGATGTGGACAATTTCCAATGATGTTCATACCGTTAGGACAATTTTCCTCATAAGTATAACCATTGTTACGACACCAAGTATCGTAATCTGTAAGCTGACACTTAGCATAACTATTATCGTATCTGCAAAGATCATAAGTTTCAAATTGACTACATGTAGGATTAAATATATACCCTTCATCCAAACACTTCTCAGCATCAGTCTTATCTACACATTTGGCAAATACGTCTGAAAGAAATGGACAGTCCTCTAGTTTCTGATCCGACAGACATGCAGGTTTAGGTCTTGTATATCCGTTATTTTTACACTTTTTTGCTTTTGCACTTGGTTCACATTTTTTATAATTAGAATAACCATCAACAGTGCATGCTACTTCAACCTGCCAAGTCAAGTCACAGTTTGGTCTTGTCGTATAACCTGGACACATTTCACTAGCAGATTTTAGTTTACATGTCATTAATTCGCTTTGATTACTTGGTCTTTTTGGATGAGGACATTTTTCATCAATTACATATGTACCAGTACAAGAAGTATTTGTATATCCGTGACCTTTACACCAAACATCATAAGTTATATCTAAACACTTACCATAATTGGAATCATGTGTACATACTTTTTTATCTTGAAATGGATTACAGTTAGGATTTTTTATAAAATCTTCATCTTCTTTTTTACATATTTCTTCAGAAGATAAAGGAACGCACTTACCAAAACCATTGTAGGTTTTACCTTCATAATTACATACTTCTAATTCCTCATCGTCATCGCATTTAGGGTTTTCTTTAAATCCTAATTTGAGACAGATTTCTTTTGGAGATCTAGATATACATTTTTTATACTTATATGATTGTGGACATGTTTCTGTTTTTTCTATAACATCATCACATGTTTTACCTTTTATATATCCAGCGCAAAATTGGTTTTGCTGCTGATTCATATTTCCTGTTACATAGTCTAGCAACGAACTTACTTTAGCTGTCGCAATAGCAGGAGCTATAGATACTATTAAAGTAGCTACAGCTATCTTTTTTAATAATGTCGACATAGCTCTATTCCTTTTTTTATTGTACCAAAAACATTGAAAAAAACTGAACAGTTTTTTCCAATGTTTTTGAAGTAAATTTTAAAATTTATAAGAAAAATTATAAAAACGACTAACTTGTTGAAAATATTTTATAAAAATAAATTAATTGCTTCTTT
>JAZSQL010000037.1:0-43501 GCA_045537965.1 Alphaproteobacteria bacterium | reverse complement strand
CACCAGTTGCATTAGTATTATAATTTCGTTCAAAATCATAATCGGCAGCTTGCCAATTTGAAAAAGACGAAGCATTCAATACTAATTTAAACGTAGATGATTTTATATTACGGGTATCAACTAATACTTTTGATGTTGTGATTTCAACATTTTTTAATGTTCCATCTGTGTTTCTACCATTAGGGATTAGTACTTTAACACCTTTATCACAAAAAATTGTGTTACTAATATAACCAAAACCGTTGAATACTTGTTCAATACTTCCATATAAATAAGTTCCATCATCTTTAATTCTAGCAATTGGGAAAGAATAATCGCTGGAAGCAAGAGAACCATCGGTATATCTTTTAACAGTATTATCCGAAGTGTTATAGAACATTTGATTAGTTCCAGTTGTAGGCGGAGTTGTGCCAGAAGATACTCCAACATATATGTATAGTTGTCCATTTCTATAATAAACATTACGCACTACCCCCGTTGTAGTAGAAGCCCCACTTACTGTAATATCTCTGCTAATAACAACCTCATTAAACACACCAGCCCCATTAGGCACAATAACCTTTGAACCAGCTTTGAGTGTCAATACACCGTCAGCAAGTTCAAGCTTAATGTTTTGTGGAATTTCTAAAATGCAATTGGTTATTTGAGAAGTGTTGAGATAATTTCCAGAACCATACAAAGCCCAATTTGTACTATCAGTAGTTGGGTTATTTCCTATATTGTTATTGGTTTTAGATTGATAAATTACACCATTAACTTGACAAAAAGATGTATTGGCAAAGTATTCTGTGCCAGCATCCCATTCAGGCATACCTGTTTGAAGAGTATACGCAAGTTGATAAGACATTGCGTATTGCATGCCATTCATTTCTTCCATAAATGGCGCTTTATCTTCAAGAGTTGCTGCATCCCAGCCGACTTCGTAAGCTTCATTGCTTTGTAACTGTTCAACATCATTTGAATAAACAGGTGTTCCTGTTGCCATCGAACCAAAAACAGCAATTTGGTCACTATCAGCGCTGCTACAAAATATTTTTTGAGTTTTTCTTTGTATTTTAGGCATATTTTACTCCTTAATTTAATTTTATAATTTTGTCTGAAATCTACTGGTAGACATAATTAACACTTACACCAACAGGCGCTTCTAAATACCCTAAAGCAACAGCAGCCTGTGCTGGTATTAGAATATTGTCTGATATGTAGTAAGTGATACTTAAATCTAAGTTATTAACCATATAGATGTCATTGCCAAATATGCTATAAAGCAAGTCATCAATTTCAGCCATAGAAGCTCTTAGACGGTTTTTAATAGCTTTGAATTTTAATAAAATACGATATGCGCTATCAGGTAAAGAATAGCTACTCCACAAGCTGTTTTCTGCTGTTTTCCAAGGGCCATCACTTAATCTGTCTTTAGTTGAAAACCCTCTTGCGTTTGTTTTTTCAAAAGAGAAAAATCTTACTTCTGGGTTAATTCCTTGGATGATTCTTGGACAATCCAAAATTTTGCCAATAATATCCAATTGTTTACCTACAGCTTTGTCTATATCTAAGATGTCTTCAAGCTGTAAAAGAACCGTATCGCCAAGATAAATTTGAGCCCCTATTTTTACAGTTTCCCTAGCTTTTGGCTTTGAGCGATACTGCATAATTAAAGCATCTGCATAATAGTTTTTAATGTTTTCTACATCTTGTAAGTATGAACTAGGCATTATTATCCACCACCGTTAAAGTTATGTTATCTGTACTGATTGAAAAATATTCATTTAGGCCAACTGGGGTTAAGTAATCAACCCATGTAGCATTATCAAGAGATATTTCGCAGTTATATGGTGAACCTGTTTCACCGATTGTATTTTTAATCTCGTTTTGGATTACTAAACTTTCAACAAGTTCGCCAATATTGAATCTTAATAAAGCTATTTGCTGCTTGATATAATTCTCGTCAAGCTCAGTATTAGTAAAGTTTTTAATAGTTGCTCTTACATATAGAGGTACTGCATCAGGTAAATCGTAGTTAATAACTTGAAGCTGTCCGTTTGTTTTTGTGATTGTTACAGACTGAGCGCCTTTCATTGGAATACCAGGTGGTAAGTTGTTGTAAATAATTCTTCCAATCTGGTCTGGTGTTCCACCTTCAACAATTACCCAAACTGTATGAGCTGGGATTTCATTAACTTCTTCAGAACTTCTATTGTCATACACTTTGCATTGAGTCACGTTTTCAAGGTTAAGCATTTGTGATTCAATAGCTTCATCAAACCCTTGAGCAGGAACCGCCATAGTTCGGTTTCTTCTTTGTCTAAATTGTGCACTGGTTTCGCCTTGGTTTCCTGTTATGTAGTTGTTACCAGGGTTATTTACACTAGATACACCAAGTAAAACAGTTTCCATAATGTTAATTGTGTTAGGAAGTGCAGTTATAGCACCAAGCTCAGCAGCCCTGAAGCTTAATTGAGCTGTGCCAGCAATAATGTTTGTTGTATTAGCTAAAATCCATCTGTTACCGTTTGTATCTCTTACAGTGTAGCCAGTACCATCTGCGTTTTCGATATTATCATCAAGACCTTGAAGTGTTACAGACTGTGTGACTGTAACATCAATATACACATAGCTGTATGTGTAAGCTTTAATTGTAAGGCCATTGAGTTTATAAAGAATCTGTTGTGGGATTCCAATGGCCCTATCTGGATCTAAATTGTTGTAAAACTGTGTAAATCGGTCAAGAGTATCTTTTTTCTCTAGTGCTAAAAGGTTAATAAACTGGCCGTCAGGGCTGTTTTGTTCTAAGTTAATATCATTTCCATAGATATTTTTAAACTTAGTTGTTAAATCTGTTCTAATTTGTTCAAGGGATTGCGTAACAAGTCCATTGATACCGATGTAGTTTTGTGTCATTCTTTCAACTCCGCTTTATTAGCTGATTTTACCTATTTTTATGGTAGCAAATGAGTTGAAATCTAATTTTTATCTACATTTGAAGCGGTGTTATTTCTCCAGTGTATGACTCAGAATAAATTGTTTGAACATCGTATGTTATTGTAATTTTTCTATTAGCACCTAAAACCACATCAACTGAATTAATTGCTGTTACTCCAGGGGTGTTTTTGATAGTTTCTTGGACAGAATTTTCAAGCTGTTCTTGCTTGCCCATGTCCAACAAGTTCCACCAGTCAATCCCTTCTTCTGTTGCAAAAAAGCAATCACCTAGAAAAGATAATACCCTTGTCTGTATGTTTAATCCTATTTCTTGGTTTTCTGTTACATAGCTGTTTTTACCACTTCCGAAAACCCAATCATGGTTTGAATCTAAATTTCTAAATGCCATTATTGTAATAACTCCTGAAATTGTGCTTTTAAATTTGTAAACGCTTGTTTACTTGTAGGTGTTAGCGCTCCACCATTTACTGTTGCAATACCTTCACAAGCAGTTAGAAACGCATCTATAAGCGTTACTAAACTTTGAGCGGTATTTTGTATATTTATCTTATCAGATACGCTTATTTGACCTCCTGCACTGTTCTGCATGAGGATTTTTGTATTATCAATTAAAACATTGCTGTTTGTGATAACTTCCTCTTCCTGTTGGTTTTCACCTTCAACAGTTTCAATGTTTGTAACGTCAATTTCGACTCTTTCTGGATAAACTTTTAAGTAAGAATTATTTTTTATGTTTTCTAAAATCTCATTGTTTAAGATTGATACTGCTCGCTCGTCATATTCTTGAATAGGATTAGCCAGAGTTTTAAATGTAGTTAAAGCAATACAGTCTGAAAAATCATGCATGCGCCCTGTTTCTGGCTCGTATTGTTCCCCAGTTTCAAGGAAGCTGTCAATATTGCGGTCAAGGAATAACAACAAGCAAATTGAGCCAGTTGGGTCTGGTAAAGTTATATGAGCATTACCAGCACCATAGATAACTAAAGGAATTTTAGTAAGAGGAGCTGGAATATAATAATTTTGATTAAATTGCTTAATCTGCATCATTTCAACAGTACAAGTTTGTGTTATTGAGTCAAACTCAAGTATTTTTCCAACATTATGACAGTTTAAGCGTGACATGATGTTATCTTCACTCAATGCCATTAAACTATTAAAATCTATCTCTGGGTCAAATATTTTTCTAGGTTTAGCCATACTAATAATTTCCTATATATTTGTTTGGATTAACTTGTCTTCCGTTTTCTCTTACTTCAAAATGCAAATGAGGGCCTGTTGAGATACCTGACGAGCCCACCAAGGCAATTTCTTCACCTTGTGCAACAACTTGCCCATTTTTAACCAAACTTGTGCTTAAATGTCCATATAAGGTAGTTACTTCAACACCATTAACAACACCGTGATTTATTTGTATACAATTTCCATAGCCGCCAGCCGCACCTGTAAAAAATACACGACCATTTGCTGGAGCTATAATTTTTTCTCCATAATTAGCTGCGATGTCTATACCTTTATGAAAAGAGCTTGCACCTTTTGTTGGAGCTTTTCTTTCTCCAAATGAGCTTGATACTGTACCTTGTACTGGTTTTCTCCAAATCCCTTTTGTAATACTTCCTGAAAAGGTTGTAGTTGTATCTTTTTTTAATACGTTTGCTTTTTCTGGAAATATAGTTAAGGTTAAAGACGTTGTTAAATTACCGCTAATAACTGGACTTATAACTCCTCTATGCTTAACTCTTACAACTTGATAAGATTGATTTAACCATGGTAATGTTTCACTTATTATGCTAATTGCTTGAGCTGTTCTTATTTGAGGCTCAAAAATAGTATCACAAAATACATAGCCGTTAGCTCTTCGAGGACTTCCAAGCAATCCTGATTCATCAGTTATAACTGTTACTTCCCCAGGTATAACATCCCTGTCACCAAGTATGTTAATTTCTCCGTGGTCAACAAAAACTTTATAACCGCTATACTCACGAGATAATAAGTTAATAGGCTGGCCAATAAAAGTTCTATTTCTTT
The DNA here is from genome assembly GCA_045537965.1 of Alphaproteobacteria bacterium. Lineage (GTDB taxonomy): Bacteria > Pseudomonadota > Alphaproteobacteria > RF32 > CAG-239 > CAZU01. The sequence goes on along the minus strand of JAZSQL010000037.1, from coordinate 38,536 downwards.
TTATAGGTAAAATTTCAGGGGTTATATAACCAATGTTTATATCTGGAATTCCTTGCGTTGCAACCTTTACAATACTTGCCAAGGTTGTACCTTCTGAAAATGTTGAGTTTAAAAAGCCATGTTGACACAACATACCACCATCGGCCACGTGCATTTGAGTTATAAACTCAGTGCTTCCCCCTCTTTTTTCTGAGGTACATTCTTGAACTTTACCCTCAAATATTAACGGCATTGTATTGCCATAGCCAGCAAAAAAGCGCATATATATGTATTTTTTACCAATGTTATAAACATCTACCCAAAGTTTTCCCTGGTCTTGTTCTGATAGATTTATAAATGAAAAAATACCAGTGTTTGAAGCTTGATAAGTACCGCTATCCACTTCAAACTCACATGTAAAAGGATAAGCTATTGTAATTTTTTCCTGTGGAATTAACTCAAGTTTATCGTTAAAGTAATATATTTCAAACTCAGCTCTGTAATTACGTTGCGACTTTAGCATAATATAGGCCCTCAATTGCTTCTACATCGCTTTTTGTTAGCAAATATACTGTTGCATAACCAGTAGCAAAATCCTCTAAGTCTAAAGGCTCTTCCATGTCTGGAGTATCACATCTAAGCCCAAAAGGTAGCCAATTTCTGTAAGCCCTCAAAATATTGTAGCTAGTTGTAAGTCTTATGTTTTGATAGTTCACATCATTATATTGAAAGCCAAAAAACCAACCAAGTTGGTTTGGTTTATATTCAAAAGTAAATATTACCCTTGAATCATCTTCAAGCAACATTGTGACTTCTTGTTTTGCTTCGCTTCCTAAACTTACAAACTTATACATTATTTTACCGCCACTTCTTGGCCTTTATCCAAGCCTTTACTAACTGTTTTTGATAGTTGCTGGCGCAATCTTCCAGCAGAATTTTTTAAACTCTCATAACGAGTTTGTGCAAATTGTATTTGTTTAAATGTTACAGAAAACTCTGTTATATCTGCATTATTATCTCTTACTGGTTGAAGTGATGTAATAATCATATTATCGTAACGCTTCCAGCTTGTTTCAACTGTAAAAGGCTTGTTAAGCTTCCACATAGCCTCTAAGAACAGAAAAGCTCTTGTTTGTGCTGATTTTAGCTTGTATAAATCCATAAATAATTTAAACAAATCAACACCGTTTAGTTGATTCCACATTAAATTAGCCTTTGAAAGTAAGCTTGTATTTTGTGCAAGAGTTTTTGTTAAATCAATATTTTTGCTTGCTGAAACACCAGCGCCAAGGTTTAAACTTTCTTGATAATTTGCCCACTCTACTTTTTTATTCATTGCTACGTTTGTTAGCTTTGGCAAAAACTGAGTGACAAGTTTTAATGTAGGTACAACTTGAGCAAGAGCATCCTGCACTTCGTTTACTGAATAAAAATATTCACCTTGTAAGCCTGTTAAAGTGATTGTTACTGGTCTTCTAGCAATATGGTCTTGCAATACTGCATTTGAATCTGTGTAATGGTCTGTTATTTCACTTTCCATTTTAACAATCTCTGTTTGTGGAACGTGGAATTTAAAGCCAGCAATACCAGTCGAACTTAAAACACTTACAACAGCTGTTCCAACATCAACAGAATCTTTAAAAAATTGCTTAGCAAAATCTAAGGGATTATTTTGCCCATAGATCTTATTTTTTGTGTTTATAAATTTACTTAGAATACTCATAACACCTTTATTTTAGCATTGCGTACGAAATCCAATTTACAAGCTTGGTGAGTTATTTACTTGATATTCTGAATACTCAAAGCTTTCTTTTGTTTTGTTATTAATTTTATTTGCAATATCAGCTGCATTTGTACCCTGAATATTGTTATTATTTGTAATTTGAACACTGCTATTTTGAACAGAGCTAGGAGGTACTCCGTTAGTTCCTTGGATGCTTGCTGGAATTGGTGTACCATCATGCGCTTTTTTTACAGCTCCGACTATGGCAGCACCAGCCATTAAAGGCATTGCAAAAGGGGTTTTAGATAAAATTTGAGCGCCTCCAGTTTTAACAAAATTTCCAGCTTTTTCTAATTTAGCATCTGGCTCTTCTCTTAAAAATTTTTCTTCAAATTTAGAAATAACATCAGATATTTTTACAACAGCTGGAGCAATTTTTGAGATTAAATAATCTTTCATAGCTTGGGTATTAGTTCCCAATTTAGCCATAGCCTCAGCAGCTCTTATATTTTCTTCTACTGCTGCATCAGAGATAAGTGCAGAATCTTTTAGGTTTCCACCTCTTTCCCAAAAATATCTCCATTCATTTGAAAGACCTAGCATTCTTAGAATTTGATTGCTTTTAACATCATCAAGGCCAGCTGTAGCTTTTCTTACATCTTCAGTTAATTGGAGCATACTTTCTAAGCTACTGTTATAATTTAATACATTCATTCCTAAAAAACCAAAAGCTTTAGAAACATTGCCCCAGTCACCAGTTCCCATTTCCATATCAGCAAAGACTTGTTGGATTCCTGCTAAATCGTTTAATAGGCCTTCACTAGTATTCTTTTGTTTTAAATACATCTGAAGCTTATAAGCTTCCTTATATGAAGTCGCAAGCTGTGTTGATAGTTTACCAGCTGCTACTGCTGCATTTCCAGCTTCTTTTATTGGTTTAGTTAATGTTTGCGCAAATTGATTAGCTGCATTTTTACCAAGCAAAAAACTAGCTGAAACAGTGTTAAGGTTTTTGAGTAAACCACCAACTCCCTTTGTACCGAAATCTACAAATAATTCACCTAGTTTGTTTTGCGCTCCACTATTGCCTTGAGTCATAATTGTGCCTCCTGTTTATATTGTAACAATTAGCTTGAATACTTGATTTTAAACAAGATTAGAGTAAAATTATCATGTAGGATAGGAGTGTGACATATGTTTTTAGTTATAGGAATCATTTGTTTTCTTTATCATGTTTCTAGTGGTAATAGTGGATATTACGATATAGAAACTGTTGTATATTATTTAAAACTGATAGGTGATATTATTTTAATGGTTGGTGGATCTTTAGAAATTTATTTATGGAAAAGCTATAAACTATTAAAAACTAATTATTCTAAATCTTTAACAGAACATCACGAAGGTAAGATAAATTAGCAAAAAGTATAGGAGTGTGAGATATGGATGATAAATATTATTGGCATAAGGTTTTAGGATGGACTTTTTTAATTACAGCTTTTTTATGGGTTTTTTGTCAACCTTATTCAAGTACTAACAATATACCAGTTGAACAACCTAAGCAACAATATGAAGTAATTAGTTTTGAACCTTATAAGCTTGTTGATACATATCAGGGGATTTCAGGAACAATAAAAAATGTATCAGATAAAAAAATAAATAGTATTACTATAAGTTATAATTTATACGACAAAGAGGGTTATCATTATCGTACAGCATATGATATGGCTTCTAATTTGCTACCTGGTACTGTATGGAAATACTATATTCCTATTTATGGAACAAATTGTTATCATATAGAACTTGTAGAAATAAAAACCTATTAAATATTTAACCCTTCTTATTCAGCTCCCTAAACACTTGCTCATATTTATCTAAATACTGCTCATAGTGGATTAAGCGAATAAATGAGGCAATATCGAGGTTTTTGATTGTTACTATATCTCCATAGCCTTGCCTTGATAAACGCATGGCCCAGATTTCAAACTCATCAACTCTTACAGTGACTTCTGGATAATTTAAGCTCGTAGAACAAGAGACGTTATCGCATCGAACACTGAAGAGTTTTCTATAAAAAAAGGTCTCAAGTTCTCCATTGCTACTAATAACATAACCCCAAAGAAATCACCACGAGCTTTTGGATCTTCAAAAATATCCATAGAGAAGCGCTGTTTATCGTATAAAACCTTGTCGCAACAATCTTTAATGCAATCCATAACAAGCTCTGAGCCTATAATATTCAAAAGCGCCTCTGAGTTTTTCATAAGCATTGATGCTATTGAGTCCTCGTCAGCGACTGTTAAATCTAGCTTAGCTTTCTTACATTCATGAATGACGGCTCTATAAAGTGCTAAAGCTTTCTCAACACTAGCCAAGTTCATCTCAAGAATTTTTCCACTTTTCAATTGTAGTTTTAACATAAAATCCCTTATCCTTTCTTATCCCACCTCAACTCCTTCTTATACCCAACCCCTTTGATAGTTGCCTATCGCAGGGGTTCAGGGATAAGGAAGAGGGAGAGAAACCTTTACATACTTCTTTCAGAGTTGCCAAATCTCAATACATAAACCGAAATAACTTGCTCTGTATCGCCTTCAGTATTCATTGCTTGAGAAGGTTGACCAGAAGGTAAACCAAAGAAGCACTCAACTGTGTCTTTTGTTACTGTGCCGTCAGAATGTGCAACATGTTTTGTAAATGACATTGTGAGCGGTCTAAATTTAGAATCTCTGTTTTTCCACAAGTTGTAGTTTTTGTTTAGTCTTTTATCGTCTTCACCGCCTTTAACAAGTCTTAATGTGCATTCTCTTTGTCTTCCTGGTTCATTGTGTGAGCCTAAAGAGTTGCCATTATAACCTGTAGTCATTGCGCTTAATTCGTTTGGTGCAGTTAATTCAGCAACAGCACCTGCTGCAAAATCGGTTAAAACAAACTCGCCTTGATAATCTTCGCAAATTATTACGTCTTTACTTGTATAAGCATCAACCATTTTTATATCTCCTTTTTATTATGCTTCGATGTAAACTAAGATAGCGCCTGAGTGATTTGCTCCTGCTTCTTTACCAGCGATTTGTAAAAGAGGTGCGATTCTTTGCTCACGTTCTGTTTGTGATTGCTCAGCTACAGGCTGTTGATATAAATAATATCCAAACTCTTCAATGTTTCTGTTGAAGTCGTCAATATCGCCAAATGTATCTGTGCTGTTCCAAGTTCCTGGAGCTAGATAACCATTTGTAACTGCTTGCTTACAAACTTGTCTGATTGCTTTTTGTGCTATACCTAAATCCTCATCAGTTTGAGCTATTTTTGTTCTTGTTGTTGCAAGTACATTGAAATAAGCAATTTCAAGAGCACCAACAAACCAGATTGAGTTAGCCACTTGGTCAAAGTATTGACCAGCATGTTTATTTGAAAATACCTTAGCAAGACCTTCAATAGATGGGAAGCAATCTACACCAGCTGTAGCGCATTGATTCAAGATTGTTTCAGAGATTGCTGTATCTGCTGCAATTCCTGCAAGGTCTTTTAGGTTCATGGTCATTGTGGTTCTACTACCGCTGTAATTTACTGCAAGACCTCTTGATAAATAAGCTGCTGCAAATAGTCTTGAGTTTAGTTTCTTTTCTGCAATACCTGTTCCTGTTAAATAGATTACAGGTCTTGTGTATATGTTATTAGCAACTTGAGCAGCAATACCAGATAAATTAGTAGTTGCATAAAGAGGAAGCATCAAGATTCTATCTTTCATTGATTCAACAAGGGTTGAAGCTGCTTCAGCTTCATCGTCTGTTAAATCTCTTGTTGTTAAAATACCCTCGAAATAGATTTCACCAGATAATCTTGTGATAGCCTCTGCTAAGGTTTCTTCTTCTAAGTAATTAGCTACAATAACATAGCCGCCACCTACTAAAATGTTTGGTGATTGTGCAAAAATCATTTGCGCTTGTTGCGCTGTTTCTGTTTCTGTACCCCATTGATTTGCAACTGCTGTTGCTGTTCTAGCAATCATATAAGAGCCAGAAATTGCGTTAGCTGGTTGCTCATCTGTCAAAATAAGGATTGTACCCATTTGCTTAGGCTCTAAGCCCCTAGATGGTTGTACCGCTGTTACGTTAATAACATAACTTAAAGGAATTTTAAAAGCTGTTGACATGTTGTTATTCTCCTGTGTTTTCGATGTTTATAATATCGCTTTTTTGTACGTTATCACTTTGGTTTTCAACCCAAGCCTGTAGCCTAAATTTATCGTAGTAGTCTACACTATTTATTTTCTCATACGACCTGAAAACTCTAATACGACAATCAAAGCGGTTTAACCTTGATGTAGCTTCTAAAAATGAAGCATCATAAACTCCACCTATTGTAGAAATATGGATTTTATTTTCAGCTTGCATTTGTCTTGAAAAAGTGCTGTTCATAGCTAAATGGATTTCATGAGCGCGCTCTCTTGCCTCTGTGTTTTGAGAAATACAAGCGATGATAATATCTTCTACAACATTCATTGTTTGGACTTCATTAAGCCCCTCTGGTGTCGATTCATAGCGCAATTTGTTGCTTATTGGGTTTCTTTCACCGTAGTAAATAACAATGAACAAATTAGGATCTTTAGGTAAATCCATATTAGCGTTATATGCCCAAACTCTGTTTTTAGGCATATCCATTTGTTTATCTAAAATCTGTTTAATGATGCTTAGTGTCATTGTGCTAACTCCTGAGCTTGAAATGCCTCTAAAACTGTATAACGAATGTAGCCATACTTAGAATAATCTTTTTTAGCCATAACCTTATAAATAGTGCCATCGTATTTAATATATTGGTTAGTATCGAGTTTAAGGTTAGGTAAACAATGTATTTGTAACCATTCCCAAGCCCATGTACCTTCAGACAATATTTTCAAATCTTTATCAGACGGAGGCCTTACAACACCCTTTGTATGTACTGTAATTGGGTTAGATTTAACCCAGTCAGCTCCGACCATATAACGCTCAGCCACTTCAAAAGAAATGTTTAAAAACCATCCTTGAATGGTTGCTGACATATTAGGAAGGTTTGAGTTAGTATTCATCATGCTTGTTTATCCTTTAAATATTTTGAAACTAATAGCTTTTTTCATCTGACCTGTTTTTACCAATGTTAAGCGTTCTTCAGTAGCTTTTAAGCCTTTTCTAAATCTAGCAATATTACCTGTTCTCCAATTTTGAATACCAGCCTCACGTTCAAAAGCTTTTGTTGTACTATCACTTAATGGTTTCCACATCCCAAAGCCTCTTGTTGCAAAACATTCATTTATTGCTGTCATTGCAAGTTCTGCAAGTGCTTTATAAAACTCCTCAGGAGCTTTTTTTACAAATAATTGCTTCCAAACGACTTTTTTAAAGTTTTGCATATCTGGATTATCAAAATTGAGTTTTTCAACCAAAGGCATCCACAAAAATGACCTTTGAGGCATTTTAACAGTTCCAAACTCGTGAAAGACACCTAGCTCGGCATTTGTCACTCCGCTTTCACTATCGTGCTGTGAACGTGCTCTGCTTCCTAATATACCAACTCTCAAGGTGTAGTCCTCCTTGAGCAATTTGGTAAGTTTATTAAGACCGTCTAAATTTCCCTGAACCTTAGCCACAAGTTGTTCTCCCTCTGCTGAATAAAACTGTACATGATAGATAAGGAATGATTAGAGATAAATATTTCATTCCAAAGCCGTTTGATAAGTACATACTGTAAACAGGGCTGTTTGTTACCCATTGAGGGAAATTGTAGCTTTCTGAAACATCACCAACACTCTTTGAAGCCACAAAGCCTGAGTAGCTGCTTGATGTACCAGCCTGAGCGTTTTTCCAATCCATAACCAGATAAAAAGCTACAAGGTGTAAATATATCATTATTCTTGTACTATCATCATAGCCAAAGCGATAATTTACGCTTAACATAGCTTGAGACATTGCTCTTTCTATGTCTGCATCTGTTACATAATCATACTGGTTGCCTTGTGTAACTTTCCAGCTTTCTGTGTCTGTCGGTAAAGCTGTGTTGTTATCAGCCAAAGATGTATAGAAATTTTGGTTATAAAAAACGATATCCCCATTGAAATACACCTTACCCTCAACCCACAAAGGAAGAAAAGAAAAGTCACGGAAAAAATACTCCTTAAATTGTTCAACTGTTACGGTGTTATAAAGCGTGTTTTCCATAGTGTGACCTTTCTTTTCGTTTATAGTGTGTATCGTCATAAGAAGAGAGTTTTACTTTTCTGCTTTTTTTGCTTCAATTTTTTTAGTTAAAGCTTCAACACCAATATTTTTAGCGTATTGAATGCCTAACTCATCAGCTTCTTTTTTAAGCGCTTCTAGCTCCGTGTCGTCTTTTACTTGATTACCGTCTTTTGGTGTATTGTATTGTTCAAGTTCTTTTTTTAGAGCTTCGTTTTCTGCTCTTAATTTGTCAGCTTCTTTTTTAAGCGCTTCTAGCTCTTTTTTAGCTTCTTCTTCTACTTTCTTTAAATCAGCAGGTGCAACATATTCTTCTACACCGTTTATTTTTAACCAAATTTTTGCAATATCGTCTGGAATATCAGCAACAGCGCCAGCGCCTAAAGTATAAGTAACTGGTTTTGTTACCTCATGACCGTCAACTTTTACCTTTTTCATTACTGTATGAGAAAAGCTATTGCCATTTTTATTTTGTAATTTCATTTAATTTACTCCTTCTTTAATTACTTTGAAAACAGTAGGGGAGTTAATCCCCTACCGCTTAATTATTTTTATGCCTGAACATCAGCGTAAAGCATTGAGCCTTGACGTTTAACCCAAACACCAGTGAATTGACCTTCAGCATCTGAAATCATATCTAATGAACCAGAAGGATAAAGTGGGTGAGGTGTGTAAGGTTTTGGTGTAAGCATAATAGCATTGTCAGGGTCAGTATTATAGAATACGTGACGGCCTGTGCCACCAACGCCTGCTGTTTCGTTGTACAATGAGTGTACAATTTTGAAGTCAGAAGGTGCGCCAGCTTCTCTGAATGCTCTTTCAAGAACTTCTTTAACTGTTGGCATACCGAATGTATCACCGTAAGGAACACCAAGAGCCATGAATGTAGATGTAGGCATAGCCCATCTGTTTGGCATAATAGTGTTGTTAGAAGCTGCGAAAGCTGTAGCCAGCGCAGTTGCTGCAAAGTTCTTGATTTGCGCTGTTGTCATATTTTGAGGAGCAGCAGGCAATAAAGAAGTATTTACAGTAATACCAGGTTGGTTAAGTAGACCATATGTTCTGCCATCACCAAGACCTAAGAACAATGTTTCTTGTAAGCCTAAATCCCAGCATTTTTTACGAGCTTTTTCTTTTTCTGCAATCAAATCAAAAGAAACTCTGTTTACAGCAGCCATTTTTAAACCTTCTTGAGAGATTGAGTATTTTTGTCTGTAGAAGTTGTTTCTTTGAGAAATACCATCTACAGCGATGTCTGCTGTTGCATCGTTATGAATACCTGTTGAAGCAGGGTTGATGACACATTGTTTAAATGGAGCACCAACATAAGCAGTAGTGAATTGGAAAATTTCACCTGCGTAAGCGCCACGTCCAGAAGCATCAATATTGATAAAGTCTGAAAGTGTTTGGCCTGCTAATTCGTAGTATTTTGTTTCTACTACACCAGCAAGAATGTCAGTAATTGTGTCAACTGTTTGAACAAGTCCTGCTTTTGGATAATCAAATAAAGCGTTTATAGCTTTAAATGTTTTGTCTGCGTATTTTTCCGCATCAAAAATTTTAATTTTGTCTGTCATTTTTATACTCCTTAAATTTTATAAAAACTACGCTTCAGTTGTTTCTTCAGCTGAAGCTTCTCCTTCAGCTGGTGCAATTTGAACAGCAACCATAGAACCTACTTCAGCAGGTTGAGTCCATAGAATACCGATTGAATTACCTTCAGCAGCAATTACTTGACCATCAGTGTTTAATGCAACTTTAGCACCAAGTGTTAAATTAGCAGCGCCAGCTGGTAAGTACACATAAGAGTCAACAGGGAATATAGAAACTCTTTCATAAGTGTCGAATGCTGATTTAATAGCATTGTAAACAACAACACCGATTGCTAAATCAGAAGCAGCAGCTTTTTTAACTACTGTTAAGTCAACTAAATCTGTTTCAGCAAAAGCTACAGCATCACCAATTTGGATAGCTTCAGTTGCTGTTGGATCTACCACGCAGTTGTGAATGATTGGCTGGTTTGGTAAGAACGCAGCTTGACCAATTGCTGGTCTGATGTTTCTTTGAGTTAATGAATTAGTCATTTTCTAAATCTCCTTCTATTAGTACAATTCTTTACCTAACTCGATACCAGCAGCTTGTGACATATAGCTGGTAGTCTTTTTAACTTGTCCGCTGTAAAACTCTTTCTTGAACTCATCATTTGAGTTTTTAGCTTTTTTGCATCCGTTTTCAGCTTCTTTTTCAATCTTTTCTTTGAACTCAGAGTAAAGACATTCTTTTTCTTCTTCGTCTTCTTCGTTTTCAGCTTTTTTGTCTTCCTCTTTGTCCTCTTTGACTTCTTTCTTCTCTTCCTTCTTCTCTTCCTTGATTTCTTCTTTTTTCTCGTCTTCGTTTTTAGCTTTGTTGTCTGCTGTACCAGCTTCTGACTTTTCGTAAGCTAATTTTTCGATTTTGCCGATTACTGTGCGCCAAACTTCTTCATCAACCTTGTCTTTCAAAATTCCGCCCACTTCATCAATAAGTTTTCTTTTGTCTGTTTTCTCGTCTTCATTACGAGCCTTTAGACAGCCTTGAACTAAAGATTCAAGCATTGCTTTAATTTCGTCCATATGGAATACTCCTTTATTACTGTACCTACTTAATCGTAGCAAACCGTTTGAATTTGAAATTTAGGCCAGCAAAGGACATAAGGGGAATTTGCGCAATAAAAAAGGCGCTATCACAGCGCCTGAAAATCCAACTATCACAAATCAATATATTTAGTTCTTTAGAATTACTTGAAATTTGTTAAAAATGAGTTATACTATTAGTAGCACCTGCGGTTTGTAGTACATTTATGTCTGCGTGAAACTAGGTGCTATTTTATTGACTTTATGCCCAGCATACCGATATTCTTTATTTTTTGCTAAATAGTCTAATACTATTTCAACCTCAAAGGTATCGTCTTCAATTTGGATTTTATTAAAGTATATTTCTTGAGCATGTTGATGTCTTTCATCTGGGTTTCTATCATCAATTTTTATAGAGTTTTCAACAACATCTTTAAACTCTTGAAAAACAGCTTTATTTTCCTCTCTAGTAGAGCGATGTTTTTGAGTTTCTCTATTAGCGCTAGACGAGGTTAATACTACAGTTACACCAGTATCTTTTATAGTAACTTTGCCTAATGTTAAGAAAATATCTTTAACCCAATTATACAAATCTTTTTTTGTATCAAAATTAGGTATTGAATCTTTTTCAATAACAACAGCTTTTATTTTATCTTTTTTAATTTCAATATTTTTATCAGTTTTAGCACTTCCGCCGATTTTTCCTGGTCTACCAGCGTGGTCAAAGTTTCCTGAACCCTGACCACCGTTTTTAGCTACTCCCCCAGGCGGTTTGTTATTTCCTCAGCAAGAACTGTGTAGAGGGTGTCTTTAAAGTTAGCAACAAAATCTTTTGAGTTTTGTGCGGTTTCAACTTCTGATTCTTTTTCCTCTGCTTTATCACTCATTTTTAAGACTTCTTGTAATTGTTCTAATACATATTTATATTGTTCTTCTAAGCCTTCGATTTCTTTATGTATATCTTCTGCCAATTTAATATGAAATCTAGCCTCATTTGGATTTTCTTTTGCTAATTGCAGTATTTTTTCAACTCTATCAACTTTTCCTAATATTTCTTTTCTAATATCTTCTTTTACAATTTTGTATTCCTTTAATAAGCTATTTTTATAATTTGAATTTCCATTTTCTTTATTAGTAAATTTGCCTTGTTCATCTCTTGGGTGTTCTTGTTCGTTCCAATTTTTTGCGGTTACATCAATAGCATTAACAGCAATCATAGCGTTTTCATAACGTGGATTTTTTACTATTGCCAAGTGCTCTGGCGCACCGTCAAGGATTTCTTTATCATATGGGTTGCCATTGTGTAATTCTTCTTTGTCGTTTGTAGCGTATTGTGTAATCTCGTATTGGCAAGAAACATTATAACCATTGTTTACAAGGTCAATTGCTTCTTGGTCAAATATAACACCTTCGCACCAGTACCAAGCATCAAATGGATCAAAATCAACCTTAGATATTACACCAACTCTCATATCTTTTGCAGATTCGTCTGTAACGTCTTTGTGGTCGATTACAACAGGACAGCCAACAAATTTGTAAACAAACTTGTCAATAACTTCTTTTGTAAGAAGGCATACACCGAAAGAGTATTTTACTAATCCTGGTTGTAAAAATCTAGCTCTAAAGAAGCGACCTTTACCGCCATTATCCTCTTTTAAATAAATAGCATTTTGTGCTTTATCTTCTTTTATATTCCAATCTTTCATTATTTGCCCTCCATAATATTTAGAAGTCCTAGGTTATTCTGTATATCTTGAGCTATTGCACCAACAAGGTTTTCATCTGCTTTTGAAAGCTCTGTAAGCTTTTCAATCATAAGCAAAGTGTTTTCCATCAATCCCTTAATACTTCCAAAGTCTGAAGTGTGAGGGATTACATCAACCACTCTTACAAGGTAATCATAAGATTTTAAAGGCTCATAGCCTCGACCAAGTAAGCAAATTTCTTTTAGCTGGTCAATGTAATCGTTTAAATTTTCTGCAATTCTATCTGATAACAAGTGATTGCCATAAAAATTAGGGCCGCTACAAGAATAATGAATATCTTTTGCGGTGTTATAAATCCCTAGAAGGTTCACTATTAGCTTGTCAATTTCTGTTTTGTTCATAGTTTATTATCTCCTAGTGTTATTGTATCAATTCAGTTGAAATTACTGTTTTTTAGCCTTCTGATATTGTTCTAAGAAATGCTCCATACGTTTTTTACTTTGTCTTGGTGTAAATGCTTCTGCGCTTGTGCGTGAGCCTGTTTCCTTATTTCGTTTAATGTATTTGTGTTCTAATTCGTTGTTATCAGAGTATATAATCATTTCACATCGGCAATTGTAAGTTTCTCCTGGTAAACCTTTTTGTTGTGTTCTAGGGTCAATAATTGGTGGATTATCAAAATCCCAAACAGTTCCGTTTAGGTGCTGATGCCAACTTCTTACCTTACTGTCTGCTCTTGTTTGCCAAATAAATTTGGTAAATCCCATTTCTTTGTATTCTACTTTTTTATACTCAGCAAGCATTATGTTTGTTTCATTGAATGCCAAAAACTTAGCTTTATTAGCTTCAAAATTGTACTCACGTTGTAAAAACTTTTGCACATCCTCATAGCGCGCACCCTCAAGAGCCATTTTTTGAATCTGTTTGCGCATGAATGGGATTCTTTCCTCTTTAAAATCAGCTATTACATAGCCTGTAACATTGTTTGTATAGCTTCTTGCAATCTCTCTTTTTTGTTCTCGTGTTAGCTCGGGAACAATTACATTAAGATGCTTAACATTCTTTTTAATCTCGTTGCCAGCATCGTCAAGAATTGTAACAACTTCATCATGAAAAGCCATTGTTTCAACAACATACTGAAAATTGTTCAATACTTCTTGTAAGAATTTATCCATATCCTGAAGCTGTGCTTGTGCTGCGAGCTGAGCTGTAGCAATTGCCACAAGGTATTTTGTAGGGATTAAATCCTTAGCCAATTTGTACATTTTATGCCAGCTCTCCCACTTAGCGCCAATTTTTTCAAGGGCTAAAGATTGAGCATTGGTAAACTTGTTTTTTGCTTTAAAACCGCCGTTCTCATAATAAATATTGCCCTTTTCCAGAGCATTTAGTAAAGGGTCATCAGAGTTTTTGGCCTTCTTTGGCTTGAAGTTTGCAATATCAAAAAGAGGCTTATAAATCCCCTCCCACAAATAAGATTGTAACTTTTTGCGGATAAGTTCAGCATAAGCCTTCTTTACCTTAAAATCTTTTATCGCTGTTCCCATTATTTAACAATATCCTCAAAGCCTGTTCTATCTCTGTCTTGTGGAACTATAGGCATGTCTTCAAGTTCACCCTTTAAAGCTTTGGTGTCATGGATAAATATTTGTTGTTTCTTCAAATATTCCATAACTTCCTGAGGTGATAATAACTGACGGTCAAACAACTGCAAAGCATTACCAAGTTTGTGATCATTGATATTTTGCTCGTCAATAGCGTTAAGAGTTCTGAGGTTTTTCCAAATCATTTCAAGGTCTTCAACCTCACGGCCAAATAGTTCATAACATCTCAAGCGCAAGACATCTTCAATCACTGGTGTGTCATCTGTTCTGATTTCGTTTTCAATCTGTGAGTTATAGTTTTCAAGGCTGTCTTCACCGCTACCAAAACCAGTAACACCTTCGCCCCAAATCTTATTTACTGTCATTTTAGAAGACCCAGCAATCATTATTCTAATCTCTTTTAGAATATCAGACATACCAGAGAATCTAATCTGCTTTTGTTCGTACTCGTCATCCTTTGACAAAGTAATCTGGGATTTATAGTTTTTGTTTCTTGCAACCATATCAACCATGCGTTGAAGTGCTGCTTCACCTACAGAAGATGAGATTGCTTCTTGCAATGTCGCAAGCTTTAAAACATCAATTTTTGACTCATCAAGAAGTTCAAAAATGACGTTGCGAGCTTTAAAAAATGAGCTCATATCTTGGAAAATTTGCTCATAAACAGAGATGCCCCAACCGTTTACACGTTGCATAATCTGATAAGGTGCTTCTTTACCCTTAACAACAATCACCCTTGAATTATGGATTTCTTTTGAAGCGATATTCTGGCCTGTTCCGTAGTTTGTAAGAGTCCAAGAGCCACCAGGGATATTTATATTAGGCTCTGAGTAAATCAACTGCCATCTATCAACAGCCAAAAGCTCAAAACCGTTATTTTTTAATCTATCTTTATTAAGTGGTTTGCTTAGGTCACAACCATCCAATACAATGATAGCAGCACCACCGTAGAGCCTAGCCCATTTGCGAGCGTTCTTAATCTGTTTGATGTCCTGCATCCTTGAGATGTGTTTTTCAAGCTTGTGAAGCTCATCTTCATCAATGCTCTCAGCTTCGAGGTCAAACCCTCCACGCTTATACGCATCATCGACAGGAATATCAACAATGTTTGCCAAAATGCCAAATGTTTTATATAGATAGGTCAACAAGATTTGCTGTTGAGATAACATCTCAAGAGAAATATTGTTGTAACCGTTGCAAGCGTTTAAGCTGTCGTTCCAGTGGAAATTGTCTGCATCTGACAATCTCAAAGCTTGTTCAAGAGCATTTTTAGCGGTTAACTGTGTTTGTACGTGCGCTTGTTTTTCTAACCCACTTACTTGTGAGTTTTGCGCTGTTAATTTAGATTTTCTTTTATTCTTAGCCATAAATAAACTATAGCAAATGGTTTGAAATTAAATTTTTGTATAGTTAATAGCTTGTTTAAAATTCATTTTATCTCTGTTTAATCTTTGTGAAAGTATTTTAGGGTTTATTCCATAAATTTCAGCCCATTCAAATAAACAATGCGTTTCTCCATTGTAAGTAATTAAACGGTTATTTCTTCTATTTCTTTGTTGTTGTTTTTGACTTACCCATCTACAATTATTAGGCTCATAATTGCCATTTACATCAATTCTATCTATTGATAAATTATCTTGGTAACCATTTGAGATTGCCCAATTGTAGAAGTTCATAAAATCATTTTTCCATTCCATACAAACTGTAATACCTCGACCACCATAATTTTTGTAATCTGGTTGTGTTTTACAAAAGCACCTACCTTTCATTTTTTCCCAGATTGCATGTAAGCGAGTATCTGTTAAATTATGCTTAGCTCGTTGCCTACATTTCTCAGCTCTTACTTCATTGTTATAGCAACCACAAGAACGTGTAGAACCGTTTAGCAATGCTCCTTTTATAACAACATACTCATTGCCACATTCGCATTTACATAAGTAATAATAAAATTTTCGGTAAGTTGTTTTAATATGGTCTAATTTGATTACAGTTAGACGGCCAAATTTTTGCCCAATAATGTCTTTAAATGGTGGCATAGTCAATACTCCTATTGCTAACTCAAACTATAAAAGTGGATACAGGCGGTTGAGTAATCCGCTTTTCGCCCCGTCGAGCTATTACCCACAGACTCATTTTATAACAATTTAATAGAACGCGTCAAGTATGCTGACAGTACGTTTTGCTAAGGATTCAGCTACTAAATAAGCAAAAGCGTCCACTTGGTCATCATGTGAGTGTGACATATCTCTTGAAAATGCTTCACATTCTTTTAAAAACTCTTGGTTAAATCCATAATTTTCTGATTCAGGTAAAAACACATAACCAGCTTCTATATATGATAGTATTCCTTCCACTCTGGTCAATTTATCTGTATCAGCTTGCACACCAAAGACTGGAATGCTGTATTTAGTACGCAATCCTTGAATTAAATAACTACCGCTCGCTTTATCTTCGACATACATACCACTACAATTTAAGCCAGTTTCTGGCTCTCTTTTATATTTATTCCATAGATTAATAGCAACTTTTTCAAGGTCTGGAGCTTCCCATTTTCCGCGCACGATTTCAAGAATATGCAATTTATTATCCATAGTGACAGCGCCAACAATAAAAACAGAAAAATCATTGTGCTCTTTAATTTTTATAGCTGTATCAGCTGCAATCAACACTCTCTTATACTTAAATTTAGTAGAAGTAGGGAAATACTTAAACCAATCACGCTTAATAACCTGACCACCTAGTATGATTGCATTTTGCTGATATTGTGTCTCAAACATATAGTTGTTGGTTTGAAGCTCTTTTATACGTTCAGGGGTGTATTGTGTGGGAATTTGGCAAACTCCATTCTCATCTAGTAATGGTTTTTTTAAAAGTGTAAAATTGTATTTTTTTAATAATAAACCTGTTAAATCTTCGGCATGCAAACGCTGTTGCACATTTATAATAGGTACATCAGAATTATTTAAACGGCTTAAAAGCGTTTCTTCATAATATCTCAACACTTTTTCACGCATAACTTGAGAGCGCATATCAGCAGGCTTATTAGCATCGTCTATCACTAACATACCTGTAAATCCTTTACCATTTCTGACACCGCAACCATAACCAGTTATTTGTGAACCGATAGAAGCAAATAAACAAATACCACCAGCGTATGTCTGTATACGCTTAGTGTTATAGATATTTGTTTTTCCTTTAGTTTCTTCAAGCCTGTAATCTTCCCAAAACTCATCTACTGGGCTTGTATTTTCTGTATCTAATACAGCTTTGTGAGGATACATAGCTTTATATGCAGGGTGTTCTAATATATTCATTACTCTGGTTGATATTTCGCCCAATAAAGCCTGTGAGTACGATGTATAAATAATATTACACTTAGGGTTATTAGTAATAGCATAAGCATCCAAGTAAGCCATTAGAGTTGTTTTAGCACTTCTTGGTGGAAGATTTAAACAAAGTCTTTTAATGACTAAATCATATACATTTTGACAAGATGTAAATAGATCAGGGTGTATAGGGTCAACCGTAAAAGGTGTACCCTCAATCACCCTAAACATATATCTAAACCAGACTGCAAAACCTCTTTCAAGAAGTCTTTGCCCTAGGTACTCAATATCAATGTTATTGCTCATTTATTACACCGTCGATATGCTCATCAGTATTTTGAATATCTTTTGCTGATACATAGACCTTTTGTATCAATGCGCTGCCATCTTTTCCTGTTAGTTCTTGTTTTGACGTCTTCAGGCCGCTTATATCGAGCGCTTTTCCAATTGCGTTTACTAAGTCACTTGTCTTAACCATATCCTCTGTTAAAACGTCTTCTAGACGTTTTAGAGCAAGCAAAGTAATGCGTTGCACTTGCTCTTGTGTATGCACTTGCAAATTCTTGCAAATTCTTGCTTTTTCTTCAGTCCAATTTTCCTTTGAAGCCTTCTCGTGTATTGTCTTTGAGTCGAGTCCATATTTTTTAGCAAGTTCTTTAGGTGTAACACCGAGTAAATACTCAGATTTTATTTGTACCCAAGGAGTTTTCTTTGGCATTTTCTCATTTCCTCCAGTGTATTTTTTGCCCTTGTAATTACTAATTCTATTGTATCACCGCTGTTTAAATCGTCTAAAAACTGTTTGTGTAGTGCAATTCGGTCTTCTACGTCAAGTAATTCTGAGCCAATAATCTCAGCTTCACGGTATTGGAAAAATTCCCCTTCGCAATATTCATATTTAAGAAATGTACATAAGGCTAAGCAAATTGTTGTATTGAATGGAAGCTCTAACCCAATGCGCAACCACTCAATAAAAGTAGGAATATAAGCAACATTAATATAGTCGTATTCATAGAAATATGGCTCATTTTCATATATTATGCTGTGAACATTTAAAAAATCATAAAAAACAAAACTCTCCTCTTTATTGAAAAAAGGAGAGTGACAAAAGTAGTGTGAGATTTCTTTGTATAAAAATTGTAGCTCATCATACAAACTGACAAACTTGATTGTTTTGTCTTTATTTGTATTATATGAACCCCTCTTCCTAGCTTCTTTTTCCCTGAGTTGTCTATCCAAGTCTTCAAAGCCTTCATGACCTGTAAATAGGTTAGCTGGCATTGCCTCAAGTTTAGCAGAATCTATGACCATATCTCACTCCTAGTAGGTTTTACCCTTTAAACGGAGGGAGAGAACTTTCCATCTCTCCCATTGGAATCCGTAGAATTTACCTACTAGAAAAATATCAGATTTTTAAGAAAAAAATATCTGCATAAATTCGTATTTTTTGAGGGGTGTTTAAAATGATCTCTATCTAATCAAATGTGTTCTGTCGTGTAAAACTCGTGCGTGGATCTTGAACTCTTTTTCTTTAAGTTCGTCAAGAGAGTAAGATTTAGGAGGATATTTTTCTGAATTATTCCAAGAAAAAACAACGACACCTTCAAAAGGTCTTATTGCGATTCTGGCAATTCTAAGTATTTTAAAATTATTGATTTTAGCGGAATACAAGAACACACCGCCGTTTGTGTAATCTGTTTGTGTAATATCAAGTTCTACAACTGCATCTTCTTGCATTAAACCGTCTTTTGTAACCATTCTATCGTCAAAAATTCTTATAAGTCTAATATTTTTTGATAGCGTGTACCAATAGCCTTTGATAATTTCCTTATCATCCCAAGCAGTTCTAATCTTAGGAGTTTTTGTAAATTCTCCAAAATCAGAGCATTTTTCCCAATAAATTATCTCTGTACCGTCACCAATTGTATGAAGTTCGGAAGATGCACCTTTAACAGCTAATTTTTTACCGATATTTAATTCAACAGCTTCTATAAAACTCTGCGTTAGAGGTTTTCTTCTAACTTTGTATAAATAGCTGCGTGTATAGCCAATTCTTTTAGCAAAATTAGACATTTCTGTTAAATCTTCTTTTAATGCAAGACTCGCCAAGCATTGAAGCTGATATAGTTCCATATTCTTATCCTCTGTTAGTCTAATTATGTCTACTTATGTACACATGATTAACCTTATAAGTTGACAGATTTTAGACATACACTATACAATATTCTCACAGTTAGATTATACAACACTATCAAGGAAAAATCAAAAAATAAGGTTAAATATGTGTCTTATTAAAAGCGTGAGGATGAGAATATGTGCTTAAATTTATTATTCAGTGACACAAAAGAGTTTATAGCTTCAGAGGTGGGGAAAGTTTTTTTATTGGTCGTAATAGTAGCATTAATTTTTGTAGGGGTAGCTTTTTTCCTACATACAGAAATCAACCACGTTGAAGAGCTGTTAGTTGCTCGAAGCATGATATATTAGATTCGATTTTTTATCTTGCGATATGCGTCGTCGTGGTGGTCAATAGAAATTATATCGACCTCTTTTAATTCTTCGTGAATCATAAATAAAATTCTATAACCACGTTTCCAATCCATACCACGTATGCCTTGTAAATCACCGCTCTTTGCACGTGATGTAAAATAAGGATTGCCTTCTAACTTCTTTATAGACTTATATAATGCATTTAAATCTATTCCAGCTTTTTGGAGTTTTGGAATATCTTTATTAACCACATTTTGATTTAGTTTTATTTGATACACCAAAAACCCTGCTTTCAATATCTTCTAAAGAAACTAACTTGTCTTCATTTCTTTCTTGGATAGTTTCATCAATTCTTTGATTATAAATCTTAATCGCTTCATCTATACTTTGTGTAATAGCACCTAAAGGAACCACAAAAGGCATAACTAATTGACCGTATTTGTTAGCTGCTAACCATTTAGCGCAAATATCATTCATTTCTGAATCAGGAGCGCATAACACATCTACACCGTTAGATATTAAACAAAGCTCGGTTAATGGTCTTGAATAATCAATAGATTTCAAATACTCTACAGCTTTTTTTATTTCTTTTAGACTAATTTTATTAGCTCTTAGATGTGCAACGGTTTTAGCTTCTACTATATCCTTAAAAGAATACAAGCGTATTGAACCCCTGCCTGATGATTTTAACAAGCTAGGGGAAACAAGTCCCATTTTATCCCAATTATTTAATTGAGTAACTGTTGCACCCGTCAATGAAGCTACAAAATTAGTATTAAAGGCTATTTCGTATTTACTTTCCATACTTTAATTATACCTTATTTTAAATTTATGTCATAATACACTTAATGTATTACCCCAACTTATATTTACCCCTACCCCCACAATAAATAATCAATCGAGACATTAAAATTTCTTTTAATGTTCATTAAAATATCTAAGTTAGGCAAGTTTTTGCCTGTCACAAGTTTTAAGTAATCTTTTTCAGAGATTTTTAATAGAGTTGCCATCTCACGATCTAAAAAATTATGCTGCGCTTGCAGTTCTGAAACACGCTTGCCAAAGCTCTTGATTTTTTCCTCAAGGGTGGTGTCATTTTGTCTGCTGCCATCATAAGCACCTGACTTATACAAAGACACCCCAAATTCAGCCTCAACCTTTTGAAGTTCTGAAACGGCAACTAAACTTCCTGTTTTTGCTTTTTTACTTATATTTGCACGACCACAACCAAGTGTATCAGCAATACTTGCTAATGAAATCCTCTTACAAAGTTTATTTTCTAATAATGCCTGTAATTCAATAAAATTCATAAAATTACAATTTTTAACCTTTTTATTGTTTCCAAGTAGTTGACATTTAACAGGAAGTTTGGTATACTATTCTTGTTAGGTGAGATTTAATAAGTCATAAGTAGTATAAATCAAGCCAACAGATTTGACAAGTACCGTGCAAAGTGGAGCAGAACAACCTGCTGAACAAAGGGGCGAAAAGAGAAACGGCGCAAGGTTTAGAGCAAATCATCAAAACAAATCAAATTTAGTGGAGTTAGAAGGTCTTTAGTTTTAAAGGCGGTAGAGAAGTGTTTTTGTAACCTTCTTTTTACCCCTAGCTCGGCTATGCTGAACTTTGACAATTGAATAAAGCAGTAATAGTGCTGGTAGAGACTCGAAAGAGACCGAATAAACGGCGGAGAGAAACCGACCGCAACTCGAAAGAGCAGCACCGCAGAAAAAGAAAAAACATAAGACAGAGAAAATGACTTAAAAAGTTTTTATATCAGGGGGCTAGCCCTTACTAAAAAGGGTTGGAGTATTCCAGCAGCCCCCAATTATAAGGACTTACCAAAGAAAGAGAGGAAAATATGAATTATGTAAACCATATTTGTAGGAATAAAAGATGCAACAACAATTGGATTGATAAAGATTTGACAAGATGTACAACATTTCCACCAGCTTGGAAATATTGCCGTGAGTGTTGCGAAAAAATGGGAATTGATTTTGAAAAACAAACCCCTGATAGTAATTTAACAGAAAAAGAATTGAAATTAAAAAATAAAAAAAGAGAATTATTTAAAAGAAATAAAATGTTAAATTCTAGCAGTTAATCATGGGGTAATTTTAAAACTTTTACCCCTTTTAGGTATAAATCCTTATCCCAAAAATTTAACCCGCCTTAACGGCGATTTTATGTGAGGTGTTTATGAACAAATTAATTATTAGAAATTGTGGGTTCAAAGATATCTGCGATTGTAAGGCAATGCCAGAAGAGTTTTGTGCAATGAAAAGAATTGCTCGACTTTGCGAAGAGGATAAAACAATCTTAACAGATGAAATCTGGAAGATTTTAGATCCAATGAAGGTAAGATAAAAGAATTTAGGAGCATAAAAATGAAATACGGAAAAATTATTGAAGGAAATGTAAGAATAGAAAAAGGATGTACAGACGACTTTTCAGAAGTTATTGAGATAAAAGGTTACTTGTATATCCACTCCAACGCAAAGCTTGAAGCAAGCAATCTACAAACCGTAGGCGGTAACTTGTCTATCTACTCCAACGCAAAGCTTGAAGCATTACAAACCGTAGGCGGTAACTTGTCTATCTACTCCAACGCAAAGCTTGAAGCATTACAAACCGTAGGCGGTTACTTGTCTATCCACTCCAACGCAAAGCTTAAAGCAAGCAATCTACAAACCGTAGGCGGTTACTTGTCTATCCACTCCAACGCAAAGCTTAAAGCAAGCAATCTACAAACCGTAGGCGGTAACTTGTCTATCTACTCCAACGCAAAGCTTGAAGCATTACAAACCGTAGGCGGTTACTTGTCTATCCACTCCAACGCAAAGCTTGAAGCTCCAAAAGCAAAATATAAAGTAGAAAATGCAAAAAAATTAGCTTTTGAGTTTAATTTTAATTGCTTTTTAAATCTTGGTTACTTATTTGCTGACGGTATTCTTGCAAAAATATTGCACAAAAGACAAAATATTTATAAAATTCAAATTGTCGGACAAACTAAAGCTAGTTATTGTGTAGAAGTTGACGGTAGTTTCTCACACGGTGAAACAATAAAAGAAGCTAAAGAAGATTTGATTTATAAAATTTCACATCGTGATACTTCAATGTATAACGATTTCACTCTTGATACCGTTGTAACTTACCCTGAAGCAATTGCAATGTATAGAACAATAACTGGAGCTTGCAAAGAAGGTACAAAACATTTTTGCACCACAGGATTAAAAGTCAAAAAAGATAAGTACACAGTAAAAGAGGTTATTGAGCTTACAAAAGGTCAATACAATTCAAATCTTTTGCAAGACTTTTTTAGTTCAAAAGTTTAGCTCACCTAACACTGAGCTTTTAGAAGCTGGGGAGCTTTCTTCTTATTTGTAATTGATAACGCGCATTAAAACCATTCCCCAGCTTCTTTTAATTTTACCTATACTATTCTGAGAGAGAGCTAAGACATATACTCCTAAAAGCTCTCTTTTTTTTAAGTTTAACTGTGATAGTTGGTTGTCTAGAGGGCTTTTTTAAATTCCATTTTTACTTAATAAGACACTACAAAGCCCTCTTTTTTTTTAGATTCCTCAAATATTGGATATATATTTTAGGGCCTTATTTTCTAGGCTCTTTTTTTTGAAACAAAGAAAGCGAGGCTGTTATGAATAAAAGAATTATTAATTATTTAAACCTAAGCCTATTTTTAATCTTAGGTTTAATCATTTCGCAGATTGTAACTTTTTGTTTTATAGGCCACATGATTGCAGAAAAACAGAAAGATGAACTTAACGAAAGAATCTGTATTGAAGAATTGATACCACTTGAACCATTGAAGGAGTTAAATTAATGTGCATAAATTTTGACGTAATGGCTCGTGGTGATATTTACGAAAGCGAATGGGATCTATATTTGCATGAGCATATAAAAACAATTGATGAAGTAGAAGAAATCTTCAAAAAAGGTTTAATAACCAAAGAAGAATACGAAAAAGGTATTGAGGTAGTAAAAGCAAGAAAGTGAGGAAAAAATGACTAATGAATTGCAAGTTATTGAAACTGAATTAGCACCTGTAAAAACAGAAACAGGATTGGCAAATGTAGGTGTTTTTGATTTACCAGACCCAGCAGAAGTTGCAAGACGTGCTGAACAAAGTAAAAAAATGTTAGCAGCTGCTTGTGGTGTTTTAAGTTATTCTGATATTACATTGCAAGGTGGTAAGCCTTATATTGACCATTATGGCTGTAAAAAATTAGCAAATTTATTTGGGTTAATCGTCAGACAAGACGAATTAAACGGAAAAATCAATTACGAAAAAGAAGTTATTGACGAAACAACAAATCATTATATTATTCACATTTCTGGTAGAGTTTGGCACAAATCAAGTCCAGAAAATTACGAAATATATGAAGGAACATCAGACAGTTTTGATGATTTCTTTAGACAATGGCAAGTTGTTGAAGAAATAGAAGAAGATGGAAAAACTAAAAAACGAGTTGTTTCTGCGTTGACTCTTCCAATTTCAAAAGTACAAGAAAAAGCAACAGCAAATCTTTTGCAACGTGCTATTAAAAAGAAATTGGGCTTACAATTTACTGTTGAAGAATTAGAACAATTTGGCTTTGATATGGGCAAAGTAAAAGGCTTTAGTTTTAACGGCTCAGCAGGTGCTGATAGTGCTGAACTTATTGCAAAACGTCAAGAAGTTTGGAATAAGATCATGGAAATTTGCGGACAAAAACCAGACTTAGCTAAGAAAACATTACAAAAACACACAGCCTTTAATGACTTTGCAGGTCATACAGATATTAACAAGGTTAAAGAAAAACAGCTTGCAATGTTAGAAAAGAAAGTTGAAAGTGCTTATAAAGATTACTTAAAACAAATGGGTAGTGAGGAAGGTTAATCATGGAATTTAAAGATAATAAAAAAGAATTTAAAGCTCGAGAAATTGAATATCCAGATATAGCACAAACAATAAAGCAGAAAATTATATCTGATAAAAACAAAATGAGCGCTTGCAATTCTCTTTGGGCTTCTGAAGCTGCTCACGATTGTGAAAGATACCTTGTTTATCAACAATGCGATTGGGAAAAAGCTAAGCCTGTAGAAGATAATCTTTTATTGGTTTTTCACGAGGGTAACACTCAGGAAGACCAATTGTTATTAGAAATTCAAAAAGCAGGTATTAAGGCAAAAGATTTGCAAATTGCTATTAAAATAGCTGAAGCAAATATCTCTGGTAAGCTTGACTTAATTGCAGAAGTCGAAGGTACAGACGGAGTTGTAACGAATATTCCTGTTGAAATCAAATCAATGTCAGATATTGTTTACAACTCTGTTCATACTGTTGAGGATTTAAAAAAATATCCTTGGACTAGAAAATACTACGGACAAGTACAAATTTATTGTAAAAATGATAATTGGTTTTTCCCAGAATGTTATTTGCTAGTTAAGAATAAAAGCACAGGTGCAATAAAACTTATTAAAGACTTTGATGGTGGAAATACAATTAAATTCAATGAAGAATATTGGAATTGGCTAGTAGATAGGGGAAGAAAAATTAACCACAATGTCTTTTCTAATAAGTTTGTACAAATGGAAATAGCAAAAGAAAAAGCAACACTTACAGGTAAAAATACAAAAAAAGAACAGGCCACTGAAGAAAAGATTAAAAAACTTGAAGAAAAAATCAGTTATCCTGAAAGAATTACTTACGACTTAAAAGTTTGTAAAGGCTGTAAGTATGAACACATTTGTATTTCTGATTTATCTTGTATAACTTCTGGTTTAATTGATAATCCAAGTGTAGTTAAAGCTGTTGAAGAATATGTAGAAGCTAAAGAAAAGCGAGAACAATTTAAACAATATGAAAAAAATTACGACAATGCTTTAGCTTGCTTGAAATCAATTTTTCCCCTTGAAGAAAATTTATACATGACAGATAAATACATTGTTCAAACAAAATTGAGAAAAGTTAAAGACACACAATATTTAACTTTTGATATTAAAAATATTGAAGTATAAATAACTCCAGAAACATATAAATACAATCTAGAAACTAGTGAGGGAGACCTATTAGCCTCCCTCTTTTTTTTAAATAACTCCAGAACATAAATAAAACTAATTGAGGGAGACCTTTTAGCCTCCCTCTTTCTTTATTATTCTTCTTTTCCATCATCTGGTTGAATTAATATCGCTACATTTTGCGGTATTTTAATTCTCATAACATGGGTTGATAAATCTGAGTTTATATCAATTGGACCATTTCCAGTTAATAAATAGTTTACATTGATATTAAAAACAGTAACTATCTTTTCTAAAATTTCACAAGATGGCTTACGCTCACCACGTTCATAAGTGCTATATTGAGCTTGTTGAATCCCAATTTTTTCAGCAAATTCTTTTTGGCTTAAACCTATTGATTGACGAGCATTTTTAAGATTATCACTAAACATTTTACACCTCTTAATATCAATTGAATTTTAAAACTATTGACAATAATATCAATTGAATGTATTATTATAAGCAATTAGTTTTATTTTTTAAATTTTATTACAAAGCATTTGAAAATTCAAGTTGCTGATTTTTCAGCGCTTATTTTTGATGCGCAAGCGAGGTGAAAAATGAAAGATTCAAGCTATTTAGTAAGGTTACACAGCGAAACAAAGATTTTTATTTTAGAAGAGGTGAAAAAGTTTTTTATTATTCAAACACTTATTTTGTTATTGTTAGCAATTTTTATATAGGAGGATATTAGATGCTAAATTTAGATGATTATAGTTATTTTGCAACGCTTACATTAGCTTACAAAAATGCTGATGGAATAATTTTTTATTTAAGAGATATGGAAGAATACGACCATTTAATGGATATCGCAATAAGGTCTGACATTACAGAGTTTAAATTTGAAATTAATCCAGAAATAAGAGCTAAATACGAACCTTGGGAGATAATTCTCTAAATGGAGTAAATAATGAAAGACGGTTATTTTTTAATACATCGAAAAATTTTTGATAATCCAATATTGAACGTAAAACCTTTTTGTAAAGGATTTGCTTGGGTAAATATTATCGGCTTAGCAAACCATAAAGAAGGAGCTATACAAGTAAAGAATGGAACAATTATCAAAATTAAACGTGGTGAATGTGGATATTCCGAAAAAGCTCTTGCTGACTTGTTTGGATGGTCAAGAGGTAAAGTAAGACGATTTTTGGAACACTTAAAAAATGAGGGAATGATACAGTTAAAAAATGTTGAAAATAGAAATGTAATCAAGATTTTAAAATATGAACCTTATCAAGCGGTACACCAAAAAATTAAAAAAACGGACACTAAACAGAACAGTAAACGGACACAAACAATAAATGATAATAAAAAAGATACTAATAGTTATATTAATATATCTTCTTCTTCATCTATAGAATTGACAAAAGAAGAAGAGGAACTTTTAAAAAGTCATTCAAAAAGAAATAAGATTAAATACTTTAAACCTTGGTTAAGAAAAATTGTAGATAATGGCGATTATAAAGAGTTATTAGAAAAAGAAAAGCGACTACAAGCTAAGGAGGAGAAAAAGAAAAAAGAAGTAGAAGTTGAAGAGGTGGTTGAAACACCTGAAGAGCGAGAAAAAATAAAAGAGATACAGAAGCGCATCAAAGAGAGGAGTAAAAGAAGATGACAGCAGAAATTAAAATTAACAAAATCAAAATTTTGAACGATGACACAGCAGAAATTAGCTACAAGTCAAAAACAGAACTAGGAACAGAGCATATTTCATACTCTGGAACAGAAAAAGTAACCGATGAATTTAAAGAAGCTTTTAAACAAACAAAAGGTGGGTTTATTGCTACATTGCCAATTCTTGAAAAACACTCATACAAAATCACAATGAATTGTTTACAGTTTGATTACGACAAAACCGACAAACTTCAAAATGTTTTGTATTCAGTAAAATACGCATACAATGAACACAACAACTCAGTTGTAAATATAAGCACTCCAAAGCTTCCAATTTATAGAGATGAGTTTGACGAGAAAACATTTTGTGTATCAGGAAAAGACGAACAAGATCTATACAGTGTATTAGATTATGCAAAAGCTTACTTAAAAGGTGATACAAGAACAAAACAAATGAAGCTTGAAATAGTTGCTAGTTAAAATTACACCATTTGCACCTCACGCAAACCCTTACACCACCCAGCGCACCTCCAATCTACAAATAAGCTTGCTGGGTGGTTTTTGTAAGGGAATAAATAGGAGTTAGAGAGATGATTAAGTTTACATTGCCAATAAGGCCAAGAACTAAAAAAAACACACCTATGATTTTATGGAGAAAACAACCTTTTCAAATTAAAATAGGTAAAGTCATAGTTGCTAAAATTCCATACACACCATTTATAGTACCTTCTACAGGCTACAGCGATTTTGAGCATGACAGCTTGCCATATTTTAACCGTGTTAAAAACACAGCTGGGGTTATAAATTACCCTGTTAATTGCGAATGTATTTTTTATATGGATGCGAGGCGCAAAGTTGACCTTTCCAACCTTCTAAACGCTGTAGACGATGCTATGGTTAAGGCTGGATTAATAATTGACGATAACAGAGACATTATTGCTGGCCACGATGGCAGCAGGGTTTTACACGACAAAGCTAATCCAAGAATTGAAATAACCATTACAGAGCTCACAGATTATGTTCAATGGAACGACACAATAAACGTACAACAAAAACTTATATAAAAAATTAAATCTGAGGCCACTCACATGCCCCAGAATCGATTTTTACATAAACTGGAATATAAATACATATAAAAACATAAAAAAGGACGAAATAAACATGAAAGAGAAGACAAGAAAAATAGAATTTACCGATAGGGAAATAAAAACAATTGAGATGCTTATATTAGGTTACAACGATTCTGAAATCGCTACTCATTTGATAATATCAATACACACTGTAAGGGCTATTTTAGAGCGTTTATTCAGAAAAACAAACACGGTAAACAGAACCCAGCTTGTTGCTTGGGCCTTCCGTGCAAAGCTTGTTGAATAGGGAGTGAAAAACAATGAAAAAAATTAAAGAGAGAGAAGAAAGAACCATTAAAATAGAACAAATTGCAGCTGTAGTTGCTTGTCTATCAACTCATACAATGAGAATTTATCTCAACAATTTTTGTTTTGAACCGTTTAGAAGAGTTGTTTTTGATAATCCCAAAAAACATTTTGAATATGTTTATCAAAAAGAATTTTTTAACACGCTTTACACATATCTGATAAACAAAAGACAGCACAAAGCAGCTGAGAATCTAAGAGATACTATGTATTTAACCAAAATGAAACTAGAGTATTTGAAATAAGAGGTAAGTATGAGTAGCAAATGGTGTTCTAGGTGTCAAATGATAGTAACCACAAACACTATACCTAAATTTTGCGCTTGGTGCGGTAACGATTTAATACTTGAGAATACACTTCCCCAATTTAACACCTGGATAGAAAGAGAATTTATTGTTAAAGAGCTACTCAATGCTCAGCAAGTAAAAGAAAACACGCAATTAAGCTTGTTTTAGGAGGTTAACAAATAAATGAACAACTTTGAAAAAATAAAGCAAATGACAGTTGATGAGATGGCAGATATGTTAGCAGATATTCAAAATGAAAATGATTATTTTTGTTGTGAAACAGGATGTCGGTCAAAAAGTTGCATGTTTAGCGTATGCGTTGAAGGTATTAAACAATGGCTCTTACAGGAGGTAGAACAATGAGTAAAGGCGAGTTTTGGACAGATTTAGAAGAACTCAAAAATGAGTATTCATACAAAATTTCTTTAATGTCAAATAAATTTAGAAATAATGAGTACAATCATAAAACAATGAAAAAGATGGCAGAGATTTTGGCTGGCTATATGTCAAGCTATGATGAAATTAAACAAGCTATTGATTTTTTATCAAAAAACGAAGAACGAATTTTTGAACCATCAAAATATAGTTGTTATAAAGAAAAAATCATACGTGAATACTTAGGAAGTGCATATTTATAAGGAGCAAACCAATGACTAACGAACTAGAGAAACAGTTTTTTGATACGTTTGGGATTGAGCCTATTGGATGTAATGACAACAAAAATTGCACAGGGGCTTTAGATTGCACACAATGCCCTAATGCAAAATACCCTCAAATCAGTGACCGTATATATTTAATGCTATTAGCAACTCTTACTTGTATTAGCAGTATAGAATTTCCTTTTTCTG
The DNA here is from genome assembly GCA_045537965.1 of Alphaproteobacteria bacterium. GTDB lineage: Bacteria > Pseudomonadota > Alphaproteobacteria > RF32 > CAG-239 > CAZU01. The sequence goes on along the minus strand of JAZSQL010000037.1, from coordinate 8,645 downwards.
ACATTCAAAAACTTAAAGAAGACATATTGAAAGAAGTAATAAAACACCAATATGGATTTGATAAACACCAAGTACGCACACTATTTGAGGAGGGGTAAAAATGGGATTAAGCATTAAAACATATAAATGGTCTTATTCGACATTACAAAGTTTAAGACAATTTGCATTAGATTATGAAGGGATAAATATACCTATAAGAGAATTTTATTTTAGAATAGACATAACAACTAAATTTAGAGAGTTTGTTGTACATAGTGATTGTGAAGGTATTTATATATCTAAATCGAGTAAGCAATATGAAAAATTAAAAAAGAAAATCGAAAGAAGATACGGACAATCATTTTGTTATTTTGGCGATTTAGACAAATTGAAAGAAGAAGTACGAGAACTGAATGATTACATTTTAGAAAAAGCAAATGGTCATATCAGAGAAGCTTGGATAAATTTCTATAATGATGTAATCAGTTCAAGAAAGATTTTAGAGTTTAATTAGAAAGCAGGTAACAATGATAGATAATATACAAAAACTATACGAAATTGCTGGAGTGGAAGATATCGGTGAAATAAAAAGCTGTTCTTTAGAAGACTTCAATAATTGCGAAAACCTTTGGATTTTTGATTGTCTTAAATGTGAAAAAGCTAAAAAAATATTACCACCATTCACAGCAGAAAAACAGTTAGAGCTGATTAAGTGGGTAAGTAATTTTAAAGTATATGAATCTGTAATACACAAAGACCGTAAGTGGTTTATGTGCGCTTCTATTGGTTGCAATGATTATTGTGAGTCAAGGAATGAAAGTTTTGAACAGGCACTCGCTAGTCTAATCTTAGAACTTTGGAAAGATTTAACAGATGACCAAAAACAAGAAATTAAGAGGATATTATAATGACAGATAAACAGATAATGATAGATGGTGTAGATGTGAGTGGGTGCGAATGGCTTAATCATAACCAATTATGTGAATGTGCTATTAAGCCGGCTGATGATTTTCATTGTCACGCTAGACCTAACTGCCACTATAAACAAATACAGAGACTAGACGAAGAATGCAAAACATTAGCAAGTCAATTAAGCTTTGTATGTAAGCAAAAAGAATGTTTAGAGCAAGAATGCGAGAGGTTGAAAGGCAAAAACAACTATTCACCAGAAGTATTAAAACAATGTCCACATTACAAAAATGATAATATTTGTACATATTTAGGTTATGAGACTAAATGTGAAGGTGATTGTAATTATACAGCTTTTCAAGATTTTATAGCAGAAATAGACGATTTAAAGAATGTTAATAGCAAATTGCAACAACAACTCGACCAACTCAAAGTAGAGAATGAACAATTAAAAAAAGCAGAAGAATACGACAGTCGCTATAACGATTTGCAAGCTGAAATAGATTGTGGTGAAAAAATTATTAGTCAACTCAAACAAACCCTAACCGAGATAAAAGAGATTGCAGAAGATAATTTTTACTATTTAGATTGTGATTATAGATGGATATTAGAACAAATCCTACAAAAAATCAGCGAATGTGAGGGAAATGATGAAACCAATAATTGATGTGTGCTGTGGTTCAAAAATGTTTTATTTTGATAAAGAAAATCCAAATGTAATTTTTATGGATAAACGAAAAGAAAACCACATTTTATGCGACGGCCGAGAATTAAAAATAAACCCTGATATTGTGGCCGACTTTAAAAATATACCGTTTGAGGATAATTCTTTTTATCTTGTAATTTTTGACCCTCCTCATTTAAAATCAGCAGGTCAAAACTCTTGGTTAGCTAAAAAATACGGGGTACTTCCTGAAAATTGGCAAAAAGAATTGAAGGAAGGTTTTAATGAATGTATGAGAGTCCTTAAACCTAACGGAACACTTATTTTTAAGTGGAATGAAGCACAAGTTAAATTATCAGAAGTTTTAAAATGTTTTTCAATACGGCCACTATGCGGTAGTCGGAAAGATAGGACATATTGGTTGGTATTTATGAAAGAGGCTAGCAATGATATGGAAAACAACTAACGCACTAGGGCAAGAGGTGACGTGGTATTCAGAAGATGAGATTAAGAAAATAAAAAACTGTTGCCAAGAAACGTATTTTAAAACAAACGAAGCTAAACAATTAAAAAATTTTATTTTACAAATATTAGAGGGCTTAGAAAATGGACAAGAAACATCTTAAATTTATAAAAGCAATAGAAGATTTGCGCACAATAATTATGAAATCCACCGAAGAAAACGAGGTGGATTTTTTATTAGAAAGTTTACACGAAAAAGGCGAAGCAATAAGGAGGCAAGCAGAAGATGTTAGGTAAATGTACTATGTGCGGTCAAGTTTTTAAAGAATCAGAACTGTACTGTACATTTAACGATACTTCAAGGGTTTATACAAATGACCTTTTTTATTGTGCAGAATGTTTTAAAAAGAAATATCCTAATTGGTCGAGTTTGGATATAAAACAACCACAACCATACAAAGATTTTTTAAGGGAAAACTTAGATTATTTTTTCCCAAATTGGAGGCGTAATGAGCATTGCAAACACAGTTAAAAATATAGATACTGACTTTACAGTTTTAAAAAGTGAAAATGCGTGTAGCAAAATTTATTATATTCCTGACAGATTGGTTTTACAACTTGAAAAGCTGGAAGATAATAAATATATAACAGCTCCAGAAATTCAAAAATTTATTAAATACAAGTATATTTCGCAGTTTTTAAGTATAAATAAAAAATATTATTTAAAAGGACTTTATCCTATCGATTTGAGTAATTATATAGAGCGATTAAACATTAAAGAACTTGCAAATAAAATTATAATTAAAAAAGAAAATTTACAACACTTTATTGATTTTGCTAATTGGTGGGAAGAAGCTAAAGAAATACGAAAAAAACAAGGTGAATATAAAAAAGCCCTAAAAAAATATTATGGGGATCCATCCGATGCTACTAAAGAATGTATTGCTGTTAATTATAATTGCTCTGAATGTTCTCACGTTGAAACTTGCAAGCTATTAAAAACAGAAGTAACAAAAAAACAATTTGCTAAAGCAATTTCAATGTTTTATGGCGATAAAGAAACTTATGGGAAAACAGATTTAATAAATCAGATTCAATATTTAGAGAAAAAATTAGAAAAAACTCAGAAGTTTAAAGATAAAATTTGCAAAAAAAATGGGGAATTAAAAAAAAAAATAAGAGAATTAGAAATTTTTAAAAAAAGTATTTTTTTTACTCATGATGAAATTATTGTTTTAAATTATCTTTCCCAAGGTTTTCAACAAAATGAAATATCGAAAATACTAAATTTAACACCAGCACGAATACACTCAATTAAAAACAAAATTTTAAGAAAATTAAGAAATATTAGGAGGAGCAATGAAGATTGAGATTTTAATAGATGATAAAAAATATATCATAAGAAAAGTTACACCTTTAGAGTGCGAACGTCTGCAAACTCTACCTGATAATTATACAAATTGTTTATGTGATACACAAAGGTATTGTAGTATCGGCAACGGCTGGACAGTAGATGTGATCGCACATATTTTTAAACATTTAGAATAAAGCCCTTCAAGTAATACGGAAAAGAACCAAGACCTAGTTAGTCACTAGGCGAGAGCTTATGCTCTGAAAAAGAGGAGCCTCTTAATACTAACATCTTAACAAAAAAGCCTGCGGTTGATTTTCCCAACCGCAGCAAAGGGCTTAGAAAGGAGTGCAGATATGAAGCTTACAAAGAGAGAGCGTGAGATATTACCGCTTCTCTGTTTGACTACGCAAAAAATAAGTAATTACTTATGTCTTTCAGAGGGAACTGTTAAAACACATATTCAAAATATTATGTTTAAATTCCCTGAACAAGAAAACAGATACTCTGTAGTTTTAGAAGCAGTAAAAAAAGGTATTATCACAATAGATGATGTTGTTACAAAGTAAATGTAACAAAACTTCATGAAGAAATGTTAATAATTAGGAGATTGTCATGGATATAAATAAAATATTTGAAGAGGAATTAACAAGAGAGTTTAAGGAAAAGCTTAAACAATACGAGAATAAAACATATCTCAGCAACGAAGATGTAGTTAAAGAGCTTGATATTTCATCTTTGGCCAACTTACGCAAACAAATAGCACAGGGTAAGTACAAAGGTTTATATGAAGAAAAAGCAAGCAAACAAGAACATTACCGCTGGAATAAGTTTAAATTTTTGAGATGGGTATTTGAAGAAAAACTAAAGGCTATTCAAGCAGCCTAGGGAGTCGCAACATGTTAAAGAGAGTTGAAAAGGGTATTTTTTATAATACAAACAATGGCCGTTATCATCTAAAATTTACGATCAGAAAAGGATATCAAATAAACTGTGTAGCAAAAATAAAGCTTGATGACGGCACAATACGGTATGCTGAGACAAAGCAAGAAGCAAAAACGGCAATGATGCAATATACTCTTAACGGTGCGCCTATTGATAAAATAGTCTTAAAGAAAAACTCATCTCTTTTATCTGATTGTATTACTAAATATATTAGTTATTGCAATACAATGGGTAAAAAAAGAACCAATCTTATTGAAAACTATTGCAATTATTTTCTAAATTTCCTAGCTATAAGAGATTATAACAGCGATGAGAACAGGGCAAAGGCTCATATTTGTATAGGTGACATTACACCAAATGACTTTATTGAATATGCTGCATACCGTAAAACTTGCAAGGTTTTAACAGCAAACAAAAAAGGTGACAACTGGACTGGCCGATACGTTTCAAATGCTTCTATAAACAGAGAACGCAACAGTATTATGGGCTTTTTTAGTTATTTATACGACACCTTAGAGCTGTTAGATTCTAACCCTTGTAAACGCTGGAAAGCTTTACCAATAGAAGAAAATATTAAACTACCTTTGGAAGCTAAGCAAGAGCAAGAGATTCTTAAACTAGCCTCTGAAGATATTTGCTTCTTTACTGAGCTTGTTTTCTTAGATACATTAGGCACTCGTAAAAGTGAGATGTATAACTTGCTTTGGGAAAACACACACCTAGAAAGTACAAAAGTTTTTCCTCATGGTTATGCCGATTTAGTTAACCGCAAAAACGGCAAAAATTTGCGTGTACCTTTTTCAGCTGAACTACAAATGCTTTTACAAAATATGCCTAGAATGTCTGAATATGTATTTACTAACCCTAAAACTGGTACTAAATATAATAATAGATACAAGAAGCTTAACGGAATACTTGAAAAAGTCGGAGTTAAAGGCTTAGGAGTTGGTTATCACATTTTTAGACACAATGCAGCATCTAGTTTAGAACAAAATGGCATTGAAGCCTCTGTAATAAGTGAGATACTTGGTAATACTTCAGGGGTTGTAAGAACTACTTACCTAAACCAAGGAATTAAGAGAAAACAAGAAGTAATAAACCTAAACAGTGAACGAATAAGAAAACTCGTAACCAGACGAGAAAAAGAATTTTTTAGGCACAATTTAGGCATAAGCTCAGCGGTATAGGCGAAAAAATATGCGCTTGGCGCGATTCGAACGCGCGACCTATCCCTTAAAAGGGGATACTTCCAACAAATTTAAAACATAATTTCATAAGAAATCTTAAGAAAAAGTAAGACTACAAGCTAGTTATAGCTTGATTATAAAATTTGATTTCCTATGAGGTTATTTTTAGTTTTGTTTAGTTTTTTTTAGTTATGCTTAAAAATTTAGGCACAATTTAGGCACAAAATAAAAAGCTCCAAAATTGGAGCTGCATACAAATGTTAGAGAGAGGGTTAGATTATTTTATTCATATACCATTTAATTTTATTTCTTATATAGTTTCCTGTTTTTTCTGGGTTTCCGCTAATAGTAGGTAATTCAGTTAAGTCTCGCTTGCCTATATTTTGATATAACCATTGATTATAAGGTACAAGATTTTGTATTGTATTTTCTTTACACATCCACCCTATTTCTGCGTGTGTGTAGAAATCTTTAGCAGTTAAACCATATTCCTTTATTTTTTCTGCACAAGCTAAGAAAAAAGCCTCTTGTTGAGCTTTTGTAATAGGGCTAGTGAATAAGCCACCACAACAAGAAATATTATAAGTAATTGAGTTCATACCGCCTGTAGATGAAGTTTCCCCTACAGGTTTACCCTCGTGTCTTTGTCCGTCACCGTCTATTAAAAGTTGATAGCTATCTAAATCAAGCTGGCAAGGTTTATAATTACCTCCAGTCCAATGACCTATAACATATTTTATTACCATAGCTTACTCCTTGGGTACGATATTAAACGCACCTATAATAAGGTCAACTTTTGTTTCAATACGAGTCAATTTTATATCTTCGGAATTTTGCTTTTTTTCTACGTTTGCTCTGCAAAGAGCGCAATTGTCTTTCGTCATATATTTAAGCCCTATAAGCCAGTCAACCGCCTTAAAAATAGCAACTGCACCAACTATGCTACCGCCTATTATTGCACCGTTAATTAAGTTCTGCATCGTTCTGCCCCTTTGTATAAATCTTATTCAAGTTAAAAGCTTTCTTTTTAGTTAGCCACCCCACATTAAAAAACACTCCAACTCTATAAGTGTTATAAACTCTTGCGGGAATTGTTTTAGTAGCTTTCATCATACGTTTAAACATACAGTCAATTTCCCATTTTGTAACAGGTACAAGGCATAGAAATTTTGTAGGAATATCTTCACAAATTAGCTTATCTTTATGAACTCTTAAATATCTAAGTTTTCTTAACCCTGTTTCATTTAATTTAAGTTTTATTAACTGTCTAAATTGACACCCAAAATCGTGTAAATGTGAAGGTCTGACAGGCCATTTTGACTTATTACCCGCTATAAAAGCAATCCAATCAGGGATAGAGTAATTGTCTGTTTCATAATTACGTGGAACAAGATATATTGAGCCGCCATCGTCTTGATATAATTCATTGTCCAACAACCACCATTTATTGGGTTTTGGAGACTTTTGAAGCCTTGAATTGTTTGTTATCCATCTACCCATTTAACAATCCTCCTACTGTTTCAAGTATCATTGCAATATACTTATTTCCGTCAAATCCTTTAACCTTGATGTTTACAAACTGTTCAAGGTATTCACCCATAGCTTTGAAGTTTATATACTTACTTAATGGTTTGTCACCTCTTGCATTGTTAATTTTGTTATCAGCAAGGACTAAGTTTTGCCATTGAGTTTTTCCACCTTGCGAGATTGGTTTTAAATGCTCAAGGCTCACGTTTTTAGCGGTCAATCGCTCACCATAAAAGCCTTTTTTTACTTGTGGAAGTTGGCCTTTTTTCCAAGCAGTTTTTAATGGATGCGAATACCCAAAATTAGGATATTCAATCTGTGTTGCTGGCGGAATAATTACAGGAGTAACTTTCATTATTTACACCTCATCAACTTCTGTTTCAGTAACTACCGAGTTTTCTTCAGCAGTTCCTTCAGAATTATCTACAACAGGTTCTTCAATTATTTCCATTTCGGAAACTGTTGGCAACAAACAAGTATAATCATTAGTTTCAAAGAAACAATCAAGTTGGGCTGGCTCAATACCCAAAGCACCACCTACAATATCAATGAGTGGATTACCTCTGTAATAATCGTTAGCATACTCAAACTCAATTAAAGCTTGAGGGTCTGTAATCTGCGCTTTAATCATATCTGGAGTTACGCCTTTTGCTTGGTATAAACCTAGGAATACTTCACGCTTAGTTAGTTTTAACCTTGCAATACGTTCACGTTCTTTTTGTTCTTGTTCTGCTTCGTAGTTTGGATTGATAACAGGTTCACCACCTTCCATAATCTCATTAGCTTCAAGCGCATAGTAAGTTGGATAGTTAACTGCTTCGTAATAAGTTTCTGTATCAACTACAACGGTTTCTGTGCCAGTAACATTGCCTTCTTCATCTAAGACTTCACGTTCTTCTGTTATTTCTTGTGTGCGTTCTTCTTCGATAAAATTGTCAACTATTTCTACTCTGTACTTAGGTCTATAACTATGTATGAATTTAATTCTTTCGTCTTCTGTGTATGGATATTCTAATTTGTAACTCATCATTATTCTCCTTTAGTATTGTCCACTAGCTAAGTAACCAGCCGTGCGCCAGAAAGTTCCTAGTATTTTCGACTGGTTATCAGAGTCTTGAACTATATAAATTTGGTTAGTAGTCAATGCATACCCACCAGAAGCACCAGCAATACCAGCTACAGGGTCTGTTAAATGAGCCGAAGTATAAACCGCATAATCTAACGAAGCATAAGCGTAGCCTAGTGGGACTGTTCCTGTGCCAGCGCCAGAGTATACCCAATATCCCCATTGCTCACAGTAACCATTTGACCAAATATTTACTCCTTCTGTACCATCAATAATAGATTGTTTTAAATATATTCTACTTTTTAAGACTGTAGTATCATTTGTTAATCTATCAATATCTTCCCTATAATTATTATAATCAAGCGCCCTGAATGGAAGATATGGTTCAAAGTTTATAATTGCACCATTCGCATCTGTTTCACAAGAACCGACAATTGCCCTGCCTATATTGCCACCAGTTGCATTAGTATTATAATTTCGTTCAAAATCATAATCGGCAGCTTGCCAATTTGAAAAAGACGAAGCATTCAATACTAATTTAAACGTAGATGATTT
>JAZSQL010000051.1:0-9847 GCA_045537965.1 Alphaproteobacteria bacterium | reverse complement strand
TAATCTACGAAATCTGCTCCACCAGCTTCTGCCAATACTTTTGTTATAGCTGCTGTCAATGTAGTTTTACCATGGTCTACGTGACCAATTGTTCCAATGTTGCAGTGAGGCTTTGTGCGCTCAAACTTCTCTTTTGCCATTATACAATTCCTTAAACGTTTATGTTGTTACGACAATATTTAACTTAAATCTATTTTTGGGAAAACGGAAAGAAGATGGAGCGGGTGAGGGGAATCGAACCCCCGTCATAAGCTTGGAAGGCTTCTGCTCTACCATTGAGCTACACCCGCTTTTTTCAAACCATTATCCAAGGTTATACTTCTCATAGTGGTGGAGGGGGATGGATTCGAACCATCGTAGACTAAGTCGACGGATTTACAGTCCGTTGCATTTGACCGCTCTGCCACCCCTCCTTCAAAACTATAAGTACAAGGATTACTCCTTAAGTGCCAGTGCACATGCACTATCAATGCAAATAATAGTATTTTGGCTCATTTGTCAATATCTTTTTTAACAAAATAGTAATTATTTTTTGCTTAAAGTAATCATCATAAAATAAATTTAAGAAATTTAACCATGACAAATATAGCTCTAACAGAAAAAAGAAACCCTGCAACTAAAAACATAGATTTAATGAGCTCTATCGAAATAGCTAGGGCTATAAACAACGAAGACAAAAAAGTTGCTATTGCTATAGAAAAAGTTTTACCACAAATAGGTCAAGCGATTGAAATTATTTCTCAAGCCTTTCTAAAAGGTGGGCGTCTTGCTTATTTTGGAGCGGGAACCTCTGGTCGACTTGGAGTCTTAGATGCATCCGAGTGTTGGCCCACTTTTGGCGTAGAACACGGAATGGTTTGTGGATACATAGCTGGAGGTGATAGAGCTCTACGATTCTCAATAGAAAATTCTGAAGATAAATCCGAGTTTGGTCTTGAAGATATTAATTCTTTTAATCCAACACCTAATGATATAATTGTTGGAATATCAGCTGGCGGGGGGCCTCGTTATGTGCTCACAGTGTTAGAAGAGGCACAGAAAAGAGGCTGTAAGACTATTGGTATAAGCTCTAACCCCGAAGCAAAACTCAAAAAGTTCTCAGATATTTTTATCAACCCTATCGTTGGTGAAGAAGCTATAACGGGGTCGTCTCGTATGAAATCGGGCACAGCACAAAAGATGATTCTAAATATGCTTTCTACAGGTGCTATGATTCGCATAGGTAAAACATATCAAAACTATATGATCGATGTGCGAATGGTAAATGAAAAGCTTATTGATCGTGGATGTCGTTTTGTATCAGAAATAGCCAATGTTTCTTATGAAGATGCTCAAAAATGTATCAAAGCATGCGGAAAAGTTAAAACCGCTTGCGTCATGGCTGCAAAAAAATGCACACCTCAACAAGCAGAAGATCTTTTAATTCAAGCAAAAGGCATCCTTCGTAAAATTCTTTGATAAATTTCTATATCTATCGATTCTATTGTTTTAAACATCTAGGACTACACCCCATAAATTAAAATATTTATCATCAACATGGACATTTATTCTACCCAAAAAAAAGAAAATATTATACATCTCAAAAGATTTGTTTTTCATTTTATATAAAAATATAATTTTACTAGTTTTTTTATTCCAACCAATTATAATGTACAAAAATTCATAAGGTATACTAACCATGTCTAAAAAAAATAATATATTATCTCACTTAAACAAAAACAATTTAATCCTTTATGGGAGACATCCTGTTTTTGCTGCCATTTCTAATCCCAAGCGACAAATAAATAAAATTGTTGTAACAGCTGATAACGCTGAAGAAATAAAAAACATTTGTATAAAATGCGGAAGAGCATTAACCATTGTAAATATCGTTGACCGCAAAGAAATTGATAAAATATTACCATCTGATGCTGTTCACCAAGGATTCGCAATGTACTGTCAAGAACTAGAAGGATATACTATTGATGAAATATGCCTCTTATCAAAAAATGAAAAATCTTGCCATGTTTTAATTTTAGACCAAGTTACTGATCCTCAAAACATTGGTGCAATTATCCGTTCTTGTGTTGCCTTCAATACATTAGCTTTAATCATGCAAGACAAAAACTCTCCTCAAGAAACAGGATCTATGGCAAAAGCATCTGCTGGCATGATAGAACATTTACCAATCGTTAGGGTTACCAATCTTTCCAGAGCTATTGAACAACTAAAAAAACATGATTTTTGGATAATTGGAATGGATGGTTATGCTAAAAATGATATCGGAGAACTAAAAAAAGGTGGAAAAACAGCTATAGTTATGGGATCTGAAGGAAAAGGTATGCGCAGACTTGTTGAAAATTCTTGCGATATTACTGTAAAACTCCCTCTAAATACAAAAGTTGAAAGTCTTAATGTTGCAACTGCTACAGCAATTACTCTTTATGAAATAAACAAATTATGAGGATTATAAAGTGTCTGCGTCTATAAAAATATCCTATTTGACCAAAAAGTATGAATGCATAACAGCTGTTGATAATGTATCTATAACAACATATCCTTCACAAACAATTGCATTGCTTGGACCAAATGGAGCTGGCAAATCCACTCTAATGAATATCATTGTTGGTTTTTTAGCACCAACATCTGGATATGTACATATTTTTGATACAAATATTGCAAATAACCCCATTATAGCCAAACAAAATATCGGTTTTTTACCTGAAGGATCTCCTCTATATTCTGATATGAGCGTCAAGAAATTTATATCATATATGGCAGAATTAAAATCACAACCTACTAAAGAAATACAAAGAGTTATGGATTTAGCAAATATAGAAGATGTTGCCAATCAAAAAATTGAAACTCTATCTAAAGGATATAAGCGGCGTGTTGGATTCGCTTTAAGTATTATAGGTGATCCTCCTATTTTGATTTTAGACGAACCAACAGATGGTTTAGACCCCAACCAGAAAGAACATATGCTCAATCTCATTCGAGATATGAGCAAGGACAAAACTATCATAATATCAACCCATCTTTTAGATGAAGCTCAGTCTATAGCTAACCGCATTCTAATTATGGATAAAGGAAAAATCAAAGCTGATGGTGATTTAGAGGCAATCCTCAAACAATCTCGCACAACATCTCTTGAAAATGCTTTTATTAAACTTACGAGGTAAGAAATGATAAAAATTTTTACTATCACTAAAAGCGAATTTTATCGCTATTTTATATCTCCTTTAGCATACGTATATTTAGTTTGTTTTTTACTTATAAACAGCTCTTTTACTTTGTATTTTGGTGGTCTTTTCACTCTTGGCAACGCCTATTTAAAACCTATGTTTGATTTCTTACCATGGATTTATCTTCTCTTCATACCTGGAATATCTATGAGACTTTGGGCTGAAGAATTCAAAAGCGGTACCATTTTACAAATAACAACTTTACCGATACCCATAAATTCTTTTATTTGGGGGAAATTTTTTGCTGCATGGGCATTTTGTGGTTTAGGACTTTTACTGACATTCCCATTTGTCATAACCTTAAACATTTTAGGTAATCCTGACAATTTAACCATCTTAAACAGTTATATTGGTGCGTTTTTATTATCAGGAGCAATGCTTGCAATATCGCAAACAGCTTCCGCCCTAACCAAAAATCAGGTCATTGCCCTAGTTTTATCTGTGTTTTTCAACTTAATTTTCATGTTGAGTGGACTAGAATACGTGTTGGATTTTTTCCGCAATTTTTCTCCTGACTATGTAATTGATTTAATATCATCATTTAGCTTTCTAACCCATATGACGCTATTTAGCACAGGAGTTTTTCAATTATACAGCATAGTCTTCTTTGTATCGCTTATACTTGTTTTCAACTTTTTTACATTGATAATTATTGACATAAAAACACTAGGAAATGCTTTTTGGTTAAAAGCAAAATCATTATCAGGATATTTTTACGCTAGCATCCTTATTTTCATTTCATTCACTGGAATAAATTTATTTGCTAATGGAGTACTTAAACAAATAAATTTAGATTTCACTGAAGACAAAATTTTTACACTATCATCATCTAGCCGCAATATTTTACAAAATTTACCTTCTCCAACCACAGCAAAAATATATTACTCGCCCATTCTTGGGCAACGAAACCCTCAAATGAGGCTAGCTTTTGACAAATTAAAAACATTACTAGAAACATATAAAAATATATCAGATAACAAGTTTGACTATCAAATATATAATCCTGAACCCTTAAGCAATATAGAAGATCAAGCTATAACGTCAGGTATCCAAGCAATACCTTTGAATGATATGAATGCAGCAGCTTATTTTGGAATTACCATCATAAATGAAAATGGTTACTCTCGCACAATACCTTTTCTTCCTCTAGAAAGATTAGACCTTATTGAGCAAGATTTAACCGAAAACATATACCTTTTAGAGCACAAAAAAAAGACCTTAGGCGTTCTAACATCTTTACCCATTTTTGGAACAACATATGGAAATATAACTAGTCAACCGTGGCAAATAGCCTCTGAAATAAACAAATTTTATAAAACAAAAATAATAAATACGCCTAACGACTTAGATAATGTAGATATTCTAATGATTGCACATCCTCAAAATATAACAAAAGAGATGGAAGATGCCATTTATAATTTTTCCACAAATGGCGGTAAAATATTAGCTTTTTTTGATACAGCACCTGAAGCTCTTCTTTTAACGGGTCCTCAAACATCTATTTTACACCAATCAGATTTTGGCTCTTTACCAGCAAAATGGGGGTTTCATTTCTTTGATAATCTTATAGTGGCAGATTTAGATAACTCATCTAAAGTAACTATTGATACAGCTGAATACTCTGCTGCCACAGAAGATCTTATACAATTTTATCTCACACCAGAAAACTTTTTTGCCAATCTACCTCAAACAACTAATCTAAAAAGAATGCTTTTAACTTCTGCCTCTTCTTTTACCCCTATAAATGATGCCAATATATTCTTTATTCCTTTGATTCAAGCTAGTAAACAGTCTCAATTTTTATCAGCGAAATATATAACTCAACGCATTCACCCCGCAGAAATATTACGAAATTTTAAATCAGATAATAAACCTAAATACTTAGCGGCTCATATAATAAGTAAACAAAAAGACAAACCTTTTGAATTAATCGTTATAGGCGATTCAGACTTGCTTTACGATTCTTTTTGGTCCTCTTCTATTCGTGTAGGAGGAACAGATTATAATATCCCTCTCTTCGATAATAGTAACTTTGTTCTAAATGCCCTTGATTCATTAATTGGCAACAATACTTTTACAGATCTTAGAGGAAAATCTCTACGCCTCCGTTCATTTAAATCGTTAGAACAAAAACAAAAACAAATTCAAGTCCAATTTAAAATCAAAGAAAAGGATATCTTTGATCAAATAAACCTTATAAAAAAAGGATTAAACGAAATAACCAACAAACGAATTTTTGAAAATCGTGAAACATTTACTCCAGATGAATTATCGATAATAAATAAAACTAAAAAAGAACTAGAAAAAAAACGTCAAGATCTTTACTTTTTACGCTTAGCTCTTAATGATAATTTACAAAAAACAGAACTACTTGTAAAAATCTTTAATATATATACCATACCCTCTATAATTATTTTAGTGTTCCTTTTATTCAAAAGTAAAAAAATTAAAGTATGTATACCTCAGAAACCTAAATTTAATAAAAACTTTGCTGTTTTATGCATTTTCAGTTCTTTATGTTTAATTTTAGGTGTTATAGGGATAGTTTTACAACCATCAATTAATAAACAAACTTTTGAAGGACTGCCCACTTTCCCATCTTTAGAAAAAGAAATAAACAATATAAACAAAATAAAAATCCAAAATTCAAATCACTCTTTAGAATTTATAAAAAAAGATGGAACATGGCAATTATCCGAACATCCTACTTTTTTAGTTAATCAAAATCGTATCAAAAACTTTTTAATAACACTAATCCAATCAACCATATATGAAAAGAAAGCTGATAAATTAGAAAATCTTTCAAGATTCGGTCTTCTCCCATTATCTGATCCTAAAAGCAAAACAACCTTTATTGAGCTATATCACGACAACAAAAATATACTGTCTTTTGAAGTTGGTAAATACAATATCGAACTAGCAAGAGGATTATTAGGGGCATACATTCGCAATCCAAATAAATTTGAAGTCTGGCTTGCTACAGCTGATTTTATAAGCCTTGATACAAACCCAGATCTTTGGACTTATTCATCATTATGGAATCTACAATTTGGACGCTTCACTCTACTAAACGGTAAAAAAGATATTGATAAAATTGCCAAAGTAGCTAGCATTATGCTTAACACAAAACTTATCAACAAAACAAACAAACCCATCAGCACTCCTGATTTTTCTCTTGTTTTACAAGGTGAAGAATTTGACAAACTGACGCTAAATTTTTATAAACAAAATTCTTCATTTATCGTTCAATATATTTTTGAAGGAAGTATAAAAAAACCTCTTTTACAAAAAATAGCTACCCATTTTGAAAAAAATTTTTATCTAATATCCACAAATGATGCGGAGAAAATAAAAGATGTCCTTAAATAAAAAACAAGCAGATAAACTTAAAAAAATTGCTGCAACATCGTCTATTTGTTTAGCTTTATTTCTTTGTCTTATAAAAGGACTAGCGGTAGCTTATACTAATTCTTTAGCTATTTTATCATCAATGATTGACAGTCTATCAGACATTTTTGCTTCTTTAATAACTTTTTTTGCTATCAAAATATCTACAAAACCAGCATCTAACAATTATCGTTATGGATATGGAAAAGCTGAAGCATTAAGTGCTTTATTTCAAGCAGGTTTTGTTGCTGCAGCTGGTTTGTTTATTTTATATGATACAATTTTAAGACTTAAGAACCCCACAAATCTAAGTCAAACAAATATAGGTTTAGCTATAATGGTATTTAGTCTCATTTCAACATTGGCTCTTGTACTTTTCCAACGCATAGTCGCAAAAAAAACTAATTCACAAGCTATTCTTGCCGATTCCCTACACTATAGTGTAGATATTCTAACAAATTTCTCCATAATTTTTTCTTTAATCACCATAAAGTTTTGGAACATCAACTGGCTAGACCCTTTAATAGCTGGAGCAATATCTCTTTATTTACTACACAATGCTTATAAATTAGGTGTAGATGCAACACAGCTGCTACTTGACCGAGAATTAAATGATAATATAAGACAATCCATTTTTGATATAGTCTCTAAACACTATCTATCACCCAAAATTCACGATTTACGCACTCGTGACTTAGGGGGAGAATATCTTTTTGAATTTCATTTAGAATTAGATGGAAACCAAACCTTAAACACAACTCACAAATATACCGAAGAAATTGAAACCTTGATAAAAGAAAGCTACCCAAATTCTCAAATAATAATCCACCAAGATCCTATAGGTCTTAAAGAAGATCGTTTAGATAATAAATTAACAAAAAAAGCCTAGTATTAATATACTAGACCAAAAAATTTACCATTTTTTACTTAATTGTTGCAAAAACTTCCTCTGAAGCCTCTACAAAACACCATCTCAGTCCCTCTACAGCCTCTTTATAGCAAGCATCTCCTACAAAGACAAACTCATTATCGAAACCAAAAAAGTCTTCCGCTTTAAGCAAAAGCTCTTCTTTTAATGGTATCTCGCCCTCTGCTGGAGCAAAATAAGCCTGAGCCAAAGCCGCAACGCCGAGCCTGCCGATTTCCTTCAACATAAGCTCTCGTGTCTTCATGGACACAATACAGAATTTCTGCCCTTCTTCAGCGAGCTTAAGCATCATTTCCTTAGCGCCTTTACGCAAAGGAAGCGTTGAAAACTCCTTAAACTTTGCATAAAAAGCCTCCTTAGCTTCCGCAGCACGACCATGCCACAAACCCTCTGAACTCCAAGTGACCTCTGGAGGAAGTCCTATGCGCTCAGCTGTATCCTCCAATACCCACGTTGTAGAACGATCGCGCCCAATTGCAGCAAACGCAGCTAAATAACATTCATGGATGACCGACAAAGAGCTTTCCTGCAGAGCACTCCAGTGTAAAACAAAGATTTTTTTCATAGTTTGTTAAATTTAGAACAAAAATATAATTTATCAAAATAAACATACCATTTTTACGAAATTCTGCCAATTATAAAAATTAATCAATATCCCAAGGAAAAACCACCCAATTATTAGGAAGTTTTCTTGCTACAATATCCACCTCTAGCTCTCCTTCTTTCTTGGCATAAACAGAAACAAATTTTGCTTTAGAAAAATATTTACGTAACACTCTAAATGTTTGACCGCTATCGGTTAAATCGTCAACAATCAACGTTTTTTCATCTACATCACCAATAACATCGGCCCTTTCAACTTCGCTAATCTCAAGATGTTTATTTCCAATATACGTAGCTATATTTATCACATCTGTATTACGAATACTTAATTCATACGATATAATACCTGCAGGAATCAGTCCCCCTCTACTCACAGCAATAATCCTGTTATAACTTCCGCTCTCTTTTATTTTTTGACATAAAAATTTAACATCCTGATGAAAATCAGACCATTCAATATAAATTTTATCACTCATCTATCTTGCCCCCTATTATAGACACTATCTTTTCGACTTATAGTTCTAAAAAAATATTTTCTAAACATTATCTATATGAATGGATAAAATTTATTTAATATGGAGAAAAATAATGGTTTCAAAATACAAAGAACTTAATATTTTTTTAGCCGACTTAGCCGTCATGAACATCAAAATTCATAATTTACATTGGAATGTCGTAGGAATGGAATTTAAAGCAATCCATAAAATGACCGAAAAACTTTATGAAATGATGCAAGAACAGTTTGATGAAGTTGCAGAAATAATAAAAATGCATAACCAATTTCCCTTTGCTCGAATTACTGATTACCAAAATAACACAAATATAGAAGAAATCGAAAGCAGACCATATCAAACGGATGAGGTCTTAGAAATTTTAAACAACGACTATGACAAAATAATAAATCAAGCCAAAAAAGTTCGAGAAGAAGCAGACAAACAGGACGATTTTTTAATCGTAAATTTGATGGAAGATTATCTAAAAATTTATGCAAAAAATTCTTGGATGATGAAGGCTATGCTAGAAGAAGAACCTAGAGATTTTGAATAACTTAATAGTTTAAGTGTCAAAAGCATCTTGCAAAAGACATCGATACTTAATCGATGTCTTTTTTATATATATCTTGAACACCTATTTTCTGTATCTATCCTAAACCGCTCTTTTCTATGTCTATCCTTCCTCTCTCTACTTTCTATCCTGAGGCTTTTTTATATGTCTATCCTGAACGTAGTGAAGGATCTCCCTACCAACGTCCCTCCACGAACGAGCATAACCTCTCCAAAGTCATAGCTCGAATGAGCGTCAGCGAATGAGATTAGCTATCCTCCTTATTTTTAAAAACATTGAAGACACCAAAACTCACTCGTTCGTGGTGTGACTTTAGTAAGGTCACTGCCTGAACGAATGAAGTAAGCCCCAAAAAAGTCACCGCCTGAACGAACGAAGTGAGTGAGGTAAGCAGTCTTCCTTATTTTTAATAATATTGAAGATCGCCGACCTCGCTCGCTAATGCTCGCTCAGGCGATGACGTTAAAAGCAAAAATAGCCATGACTTTTGGAGTGTGTAAGGCAAAAAAACTATAAAATTTGCTCATTTAGATAAAAAACAGTAATTTTTATATATTTTTTCTTATGTAAAAACAATTTGTTATAAAAAGTAATGTGCGTTTAAACCAACGTTTTTGTAGAGGCTACTTTTAGCCTTTTT
>JAZSQL010000042.1:0-6412 GCA_045537965.1 Alphaproteobacteria bacterium | reverse complement strand
CGTTATTTGCCGATTATCTAAATTTTTGTTTTGGATAAGAAATCTTAAAACTAAATACAAAAAAACTCGTATTCAGGTATCAACCAAAACACGAGTTTTTTTGTTTTATAATGCTACTTAAAGTTAAATAAATGCTTTAATAAACAACTAATCGGGGATTTCTATGCTTGTTAATGAATCGCAACCACCGAACGCAGCTTCACCTATACTTGTTACACTGTTAGGGATTTCTATGCTTGTTAATGATGAGCAACCTTCAAACGCATAATTACCTATTATCGTTACACTATCACCGATTGTTACACTTGTTAATGATGAGCAATCACGGAACGCAGAAGAGCCTATACTTGTTACGCTGTCAGGGATTTCTATGCTTGTTAATGAACTGCAATATTTGAACGCACCTTCACCTATACTTGTTACGCTATCTCCTATTACTACACCTGTTAATGATGTGCAACCGCTAAACGCACCATCACCTATACTTGTTACGTTATCTCCTATTGCTACACCTGTTAAACTATAGCAACTAGAGAACGCAGAAGAGCCTATACTTGTTACACTATCTCCTATTACTACACTTGTTAATGCCCTGCAATCAGAGAACGCATAATCACCTATATCTTTTACATTATTACCTATTGTTACACTTGTTAATGACCAGCAACCATAGAACGCAGAATCACCTATACTTGTTATACTGTTTGGTATTACTATTTTTGAAAGAGTTTTACCATATCCAGTCATACTCTTAACAACATTATTCTCTACTACTAAAACATTTTCATCAACGGCTATAATACTGTAACCACATTCACAAGTGGCTGTTTTCGTACCATTGTTGTTTGAAATATAAGCACCATATTCGTGCCCAAGTTCATCAACATAACCATCTACATAACTATCCCCACAAGAGCAAGTATACGTTGTATAACCTTTTTCCGTGCATGTAGGTGCTGTAACACTAGTAGTATAACTATGCACATGCACGCAAGCTGTTAAGCCTAATATTGAGCACAAAGCCAAGGTTAAAGTTAATAATGTCATTGCAAGTTTTCTTTTCATAAATCTTCTCCTTTTTCTAGCAAAAATAAAAAGTGCCGTTCCAAAACGGAACGACACTCAGTAAAAATGTATCTTCCGCTTTGTTGCGACACTAACCATAAAAAACATTTGATTGAAAAAGTTTTTATGTGTTGCGAAAAGGGTACACTTCTACCCAAGAAGTATACTTTCCAATCAAATATTAAGTTAGGTCGCACCTTTATAATAGCACTTTTTATTTTTTAAGTCAATTATTTGATGGCTTTTATCTTTTTATCACAGATAAAAGAGATAATGGTGACCCCTACGGGAGGCTGCTCCGTATGCACTACGCAGGACTATGCCCATCAAGAAAGAATGTCAAAGGCGTCCGAACCGATGGAGTCGACTCAACATAAAGATAACAAAAAAAGTGAGTAACAAAAGTTACTCACCTTTTTTTGGTGAAGCTTCCTGTGTAAAGCGTGAACTCTCTATTTCCTCAAAGGTTACTGTTTTTGATTTATTTTTATAATTAAACGCTATTACAAATTTATCATCATACAAATAAATTGCATTTACAAAACTGTCAATTAAAAGTTGTTTTCCTTCTTTTGTTTTAGCATTGATTTTACGGAAGTTGTATAGTGCATATAATATTTGCTCTTTGGTTAAGAACGGATTATTTGATTGTTCTTCAAAAATTTGTTTTTCTAACTCTTCCTTTTGACTTTCAAGTTCATCAAGGCGTTGTTTGGTAGTATTTGAAAATATCCCGTTCTCAAGTGCTTGAACAATATTGTTAAGTTTCTTTTCAACATTATCTAATTGTGATTTTAACGATAAAAGCGTATAACTTTGTTCATACTGCATTTCATAAATGCGATTTGATAAATCTTCTAAAACTAATTCGTCTTTTAATAGGTTTAGAATACCATCTATAACTGCGTCTTCAATAAGTTTTTTACGAACACTGGTTTTATTGCATTCCTTTTTACGAGCACGATTGCACTTGTAATAATGATATCGGGTTTGCGTGTGGCTAGTTCCACTCTGTCCAGTCATTAAAGCCCCACAGTGGCCACAAAATAGTTTGGTCGTAAGCATATACTCCTCGTCCATTCTACGCATTGAAGGAGCCTTTTTATTGACTGCAAAACGTTTTTGAACCTTCTCAAAAGTTTCTTTATCAATTATAGCAGGCATTCAGTCTTCCAAAACTACGTCACCGAATTTATATTCGCCTATGTATTTACGATTGGTGAGTATTCTATAAACTGAATTATAGTTTAGTGGATAATTTTTATTTTGAACTCCACGTTCTGCCATAATCTTAACTATATCGTTTACTCTCTTTCCGTCAATATATAGTGAATAAATTTCTTTAACGATAGGTTCTGTTTCAGTATCAATTTGATATTGGTCGTTTTCATCAACGTAATACCCAAACGGAGCACGCACACCATTAGACTTTGCTTTTAAAGCATTGTCCGTCATCCCACGTCTAACTTTTTCTGCGAGTTCTACTGAATAAAACTCTGCATAACCTTCAAGAATCGATTCAAATAATATACCACTTGCATCATCAGAAATTTTTTCAGTTGCAGAAATAACTTTAACTCCATTTTGCCTTAAAATTGCCTTATATTTAGCAGAGTCAAAACGATCACGAGAAAATCTATCTAATTTCCAAACCAGTATTACGTCAAATAAGTCTTTATAACTGTCACGAATCATTCGTTGAAAGTCAGGACGATTATCTGATTTAGCAGTCATAGCACGGTCAATATACTCGCCAACGATTTCTATATCGTTATATTTAGCATAATTTTTGCAATCACGAAGTTGACCATCAATACTTTCTTCACGCTGATTATCCGAACTATATCGTGCATATATAACTGCTCTCATTTTCAACGTCTCCTATATTTATGCGTTTATGATATAAATTGTTGCTTTTAAAAGCGTTTTTGTTATAAAAATCTGCATAGAAATAATTTTTTTTCTCACCATACTCGAATAGATATTTAAAAGACATATTATCTGATAATTTTTGAGTAAAATGATATAAATTGTAAAGATAATCGATGACTTGAAAATTAGTCAATATTCTATCCAAGGAATATTCAAATGTTTCAAACTCTTTTGGGGACAGAATATTTTGCTCTCTTAAATAACAAATATATGAAAAATAAGAAAGCGTTTTATCTACTTTTCTTTCAATTTCGCTTCCACCGTGAAATTTATCATCATACCACGGTTTGTTATAATCAATGATGTAAACCACAGAACTAATTTCAACATCCAAACGTATTTTTTCCGTTAAAACCATTATGTAGTCTGCTCGTTTGAGAACTAAGTTTTTTCTATATTGATGCAAAGAAAATAATCCACCTGTAATTACTGCAATAAGCCCCAAAAGGGCTATAATATCACCTATATTGAAAGTATTATCAAAAATCATAATTTTTCTCCTTTGAATCTCCTTAAAGTTAATTCTCCAAACCATTCTCTTCTAATAAGAAATCAAACAAGCTTAATATCAAAACGCCATCTTCATTATAATGCGATTTAATTGCATCTTTAACGATTATAATCTTCTTGAACGAGTCGTTTATACGAGTAAGCGAGTTTTGCTCTTGTAGCATTTTCTCTCTATCAGGAATAGAAAACGCCGACTGAATGTAATAGCGCTTGTCCGCTTTGTTGCACACAAAGTCAACTTCTGCTTGAACTCTAACCGATTTGCCGTCAACTGCCTTGCTATATTCCACAACGCCCACGTCAAGATTAAAGCCCATAATTTTTAGTTCGTTATAGATAACGTTTTCCATAATATGAGTTTCTTCATATTGACGGAAGTTGAGCCTTGCGTTTCGTAAGCCCATATCGGTAAAGTAATACTTGGACGGGGTATTGATATACTTCTTACCTTTAATATCGTAACGTTTAGATTGCGCAATTAAATACGAATCAACTAAATGTTCTAAGTAGTTGTTAATCGTATCAGGGTGCAACGAAACTTGCTTTACACTCTTAAACGTATCAGATAACTTTTTGGGGTTAGTAAGTGAGCCTATTGAAGAAGAGAGAATATCCAAAAGTTCGGCAAGTTCTGCATCATTACGTATCTTATAACGTTCTTTAATATCCGTTAAATAAGTTTCTTCAAAAATATTTTTAAGATATGCAACTTTATCTTCATCAGTTTTATACTCCAAAACCTTAGGAAGCCCACCGTAAAGACAATATTGTTTCCAAGCATCTTCCTTTGAGCCGTCGTAAACAGAATAAAACTCTTTGAAAGAAAGCGGAGAAACGTGAATTTCATCTCCACGCCCACGAAACTCGGTAATAATATCCTTTGATAAGAATTTTGCATTGCTACCCGTTACGTAAGTGTCGGCATTTTTGATATGCAAAAAGCTATTAAGCACGTCTTCAAACTCGCCCACAAATTGAACTTCGTCAAGAAGAATATAATACGGCTTATCGTCAATAATTTGCTCGTGAACGTAATCGCATAAAACATCGGGATTGCGATACTTTTTATTCTTTCTATCGTCTAAAGCAAGTTTAATGATATGACTATCGTCAACGCCTTGTTCTTTCAAATACTTGTAGAACAGTTCAAAAAGTAAATAGGATTTACCACAGCGACGAATACCAGTTATTACTTTTACTAAGCCGTTGTGCTGTCTATCTATCAATTTTCTTAAATACGAATCTCTTTTAATTTCCATAATATACCTTATTAGATTATTTTGCTTTTATGTGCAAAAATTTTCAATAATAGTATAGCTTACTATTTGGCAAATGTCAATACCTTATGACATTTAAATTAGAAAAAACTTGTCAAAATTGCAAAAATTTTCAATAGAGTGACTTGGATTACTACATTGTATCATTATAAACATGATAATTTTGGTCATATATAAAAAGAAAAACGGCAGATTTTTTAATCCCCATTTTCCACTATTATTTTATCGCCTTATAAATCCAAGATAGATTTAACGATGGCAATATACCAAAAATAGAAAAGTCAACTAACAAAATGATACTACGTGCAGAAATGCAAGGACGACCTGTTAAAAACGGCAAACAAATAACCGTTGGGGATAAAACCTATACAATATCATAAAAAGAAAAAGCCAAGATTGTTTTTTAACAATCTTGGCTTTTTGTTTGGGTTGCTTCTTAACCTTTAATAATTTGTTAATTCGTTTTGTTCTTTTAATAAGTTTGCTAAAGTATTGTCAATATATATTCTAAATTCTTCTGGATAATTAAAAGAATATCTGTATTCGTAATATTCATTAACTCCGCTTTTTGCTTGATTATGAACAAGTTCCCAACCAAGTGCATAATCTAAAAATACCGTTACGCATTTCGGCACTTTTGAGTCTTTTAGCAAATGTATATTTTCTCTCAATATTTCAACAATTTTTCTCAGGTTTGGCAAAACATAGTTTTCTACATAATGTATCCAAATTTTTTGTTGTTCTTCAGGCATGTTATAAAAACTTTTATTGTTTTCAAAAATAACTTTCTTCCCAAATTGAAAACAAATTAAATCAAACGTTATCTCAGATTCTCTACACAACTGGTCAATTGGTCCATACAATTTAGAAATTTGTTCATCTATTAATTGCTTTTTCCATTTTCTTTGTTCTGCAAGTTTATCATTTTCTTGTCTCACCTTTTCATTTTTTATTGATTGTCTATAAGGCATTATCCACCCAAAAACAACTGCAATTACTGCCAATAAAGAAACTATAATTTCTATTATACGAAAAGCAACTTCCATATTAAAATTCTCATTTGTGTTGATTGATTCGGGGATAAGGAGTGGCTACCACCCTATCCCACAAATTTTTTATCTTTTATTTTTTGTACCAGTAATAGTTATAGTAAGTTGACTTGAAATAGGTTGCATTTGTTGACGATGTTTTTACATTGACTTGTGTTCCATCTGTTTTATTACTCCAATCTAAAGAACTATTCGTTCTATACCAAGTGGAAGTATCGTAAAATGTTACACTTGTTAATTTATCGCAATTATAGAACGCATAATCACCTATACTTGTTACGCTATTACCAATTACTACGCTTGTAAGTGAGTCGCAATCATAGAACGCTCCGCGTAAAATATTGCCACCAGTGATTGTTACTGATTTTAAACTTGATGGTATGTAATAGGTTGAATTAGTTATAATACTTGTACTTGAACCGTAATAATATTGCGTTGCGCTATAACTACCAGTATAATTACTTGTTCCAAATATATAACCAAACGGATATTGGTAAGTATCACTATCTTTAACACCAGCTTTTGCTCCTGCAAAAGGCAAAGTTATACTTGTTAATGAACTACAACCAGAGAACGCAG
>JAZSQL010000040.1:0-29491 GCA_045537965.1 Alphaproteobacteria bacterium | reverse complement strand
CGTTGGTTTAAACGCACATTACTTTTTATAACAAATTGTTTTTACATAAGAAAAAATATATAAAAATTACTATTTTTTATCTAAATGAGCAAATTTTATAGTTTTTTTGCCTTACACACTCCAAAAGTCATGGCTATTTTTACTTTTAAAAAAATCAAACTATCTTCTTTAAAAAAAATACCGCCTTTGCTTCATACTTAAAAGCATTAAAAAAACAAAGGCGGTATTAGATAATATAATCTATATTTTAGGCGATGTTTAATTCAGCCATAACTTCTTTTTTCAGAGTAACGTTATCAGCTTTTCCTGTTGCAAACACAGGCAAAGAATCACGATAAACAATGACTCTAGGCAAATAAAGTTCAGGCAAACCATTTTGCTTAATATAAGCATGCAATCTATCTATTGTTGCTTTTTTATTGTTCGTAGCCAAAACAATTTGTTCGCCCTTAGTCTCATGAGGAACAGCCACAATTCCATACGCATATTCAACACCATCTACCTCAAATGCTTTGACTACAGTTTCGTGAACAGCATTAAGTGAAACCATTTCACCACCAACTTTAGCAAAACGTTTGATACGATCACGGATATAGACGAAACCAATCTCATCAATTTCAACTACATCACCTGTATGATACCAACCATCTTTTAATGGAACTAACACTCCTGGATTTTCTGGCATATAGTATCCCATCATTACGTTAGGACCTTTAACACACAATTCTCCACCTTTAGCAATTCCATCAATAGGAACAATTTTGTGCTGAATCTTAGGCAATAATTTACCTATTGAACCAAACCTATTAAAAATACAGTTATTAGCTGTAACTACAGGAGCACACTCTGTTGAACCGTAGGCCTCTTTAACACTAATACCTAATCTTTCACCCCAAAGATTACGTGTATCTGGTTTAACAGCTTCTGCACCACCATACATAATACGAATGCTACGGAAATCCATTGGATGAGCAATTTTAGCATAGCCACGGAAGAATGTATCTGTTCCTAAAAGTGCTGTTGCTCCAATTTCATAAGAAAGCTCAGCAATAACACGATAATGCAATGGAGATGGATACAAAAATACTTTACATCCTCTAAAAATTGGAAAAAATGTACCAACCGTCAAGCCAAAACTATGAAACATTGGCAAAGCATTGAGTAAAATATCTCTTGTTGTCAAAGTTTCGATACAACTTAACTGATCAACGTTAGAGATAATATTAGCATGGCTCAACACCACAGCCTTTGGTGCGCCTTCTGAACCTGAGGTAAACAAAATAACTGCTTTTTTATTACCACCTTCTGGATGAGGAACACGTTTTGCTTTATAGCGAATATATGCTTCTATCTTATCACGCAAAGAAATATGTTTACGCATATCCTCAAGATAGAAAATTTTATAACCAGCTTCACGTAAATCACTTACAACATCTTCTAATTTAGCATTGCGAATAAATAAATGTGAAGTAATAATCAACTTAACTTGAGCTGTCTTACACATAGAAACCATATTCTTAGAGCCAACGGAAAAGTTTAGCATTACAGGAATACGTTCATAGGCTGACAAACCAAACAATGTACACAAATTTGCTAAAGCATTGGGCAGAAGAATCGCAACATGTTCACCTGGATTGGTCATTCTTTTGAAAAAACGACCTAAAACAAAAGATTTGATAACAATATCTTTGTATGACTGTGGTACACGATTAATATCCTCAAAAAATTTAGGTCTATGGAACCAACCTTGTTTAGAATTTACCTTAGCGGCCTTCATCAACATACCAAACAACGAAATATTACCATTGTTAGCTGCATCATAACACATATCACGCATAATCATATAAACTTCGTTACTAATGTGATCACGTTGACGACGTAATTCATCTTTCAACTTGAATTTGACTGGTTTTCGAACAGTAATTGTAACTCTTGGTAATGGACGATGAGGCAATTTACCTTTGGTTTTTGAAAAATAACCAAATTGTGGACCATCAATCCAAACAGGAACTATAGGAGCCCCAGATTTATCAGCAGCCAAACCAGGAGCTTCGTAAATCTTCATCAAACCGCCATTTTCGGTCATACGTCCTTCAGCAAATATTACACAACATCTGCCACTATCAATCTTGGCAATTAATTCTTTTAAATCACCAGGTTCAATAGGATTAAATGGCATAACATCAGCTGTTTGCATTAACATTCTAATCCATTTATTGCGATACAAATGACCATTAAGTGCAAAAATGGGGTTACCAGGTAAAAAG
This sequence comes from Alphaproteobacteria bacterium, assembly GCA_045537965.1. Taxonomy (GTDB): domain Bacteria; phylum Pseudomonadota; class Alphaproteobacteria; order RF32; family CAG-239; genus CAZU01. Next base: position 27,224 of record JAZSQL010000040.1, on the reverse strand, counting down.
GCAAACAACATTATCGGGTCAAGAAAAGACACATGGTTTGAAACATAAACAGCCTTGGTAGGAAGTTTATTTTCATCAAACTGGATATTGCATCTTACCTTAAAAATATTAAAGATAACGCGTAAACAAAAGCGTACAAAATTTCTCACGATATTTTTCTCCAATAGTTCTCGTTAAGATATTTTTAACCCATAAACTATCCTACTGTAAAGAGAAAAAAAACAAGTAGCTTTTTCAATCAACTGATTTAACAGGTAACACATTGAAAAAATACATTTTTTAATCTTTTGCACAAGAGTGGATAAAACTAAGTTGTTTTTTTTTTATGTTATGTTACAAAGTCATATATCAATTAAAACAATAAGTTACGGAGTAAAAATAAATATGGCAGCTGATTCAAAAAGCAAATTGTTGCTTAGTGCATTTGAAGAATTTGCTAAAAACGGTTTTTGGGGAGCTTCAACTCGTGATATCGCAGCCAAAGCAAATATTAATATTTCATCAATTTTGTACTATTTTGGTGGCAAAAAAGGAATTTATACAGCTGCACTAAAAAATATTGTTGACACAGTAAATACCATAACTGATGAACAAACTAAGCAATATCAAAAGGTTCTTGATAAACAAGATCCCATTGCCGCTCGCAAACTTTTGAAAAAAATGATTGAAAGATTTTTATCCATTCTTTGTACTGAAGAAATTTCTCACAATATTAAAAAGGTATTCTTGAGCGAATATTCAAGCCCTACAGCTGAATTTAATATTTTATATGATGAACTTATTCGTCCTGTACACGAACGTATGGCAAATCTTTTAAGATTGGCTAGCGAAAACAAAATAGATATGAAAAATTGTTATTTTTATGTTGTTCCATTATTTTCACATTTGTTTATTTTTGCTTCTCGTAAAGATTCTGTGTGTTCTATGATGGAATGGCAAGATTATGATGCAAAAGCACAAAAATATTTGCTTGATTATACTGCTGCACAAATAGACTTTTTACTTGATTATCTTCCAACTAAAAATAAAACCGCGTAAAACGCGGTTTTGTTTTTCTTATTCAATACAGCAGTCAACTGCCTTGCGTACAAAGGCTTTCATTTTAGCAAAAGCTCCACCGCTTTCTTCTTTAATTTCTACTTCTTTCTTTTTTACAGGAGCTTTATTTTCTTCTAGCTTAACCGATATCTTTTTAATGTCATCTATGTTATCTTCAACCCATTTAACATCAGAAACATCAAGCATCTTCATATTAAGACCCCAAAATAGACAATACAAATCATAGGCTTGATTAAATAAACTATATGCTAAATCTTTATTTCCTAAAGATTGTTGCTTTGTACCAACCTCCATCAAACGCATTGATGAAGCAAGCAAATGCTTAGAAATACACCAAACTTCTCCCTCATATTCAGGAATTACACGTTGCATCAAATTTTTGCGCAATTCTCTAACATTTTCAACTAAATCATAAAAACTCGTTTTACCTGTTTTAGCACCTGAAAAAACTAAATGTTCTTCAATTGAAATCAAATTCATAATAGCAATTGTTAAATCTTGATCAGAGGATAAGTCCTTGGGATTAACCTTTTTGGAAGCATCCACTCTTTCAACAAATTCTTTTACATCTTTTGCTTTTTTCATTATTTATCTCCTGAAAATTCGTACAAACCTGAAGCATCTAACAAATCAGCCTTAACTGGTAAAGCGTCACTTAATGGGTAGTAATTAAAGTAAATACTTAACAATACCAAAGCCAAAACTGGTAAAACAACCTTTTCAAAAGGAAAATGAGCATGTCCACCATTTTTTGCCTTCATCCATTGATAAAATTTAGAAACATAGATAAATGTCAAAGCACCTAAAATTGTACTAAATAACAACGGATCCATATAAAAAATTCCAATAACTTTTGCTTGATATGGTATATTTACATACATAAAGCCTATGGAACCAACCGAAATAACCATTAACAATAAATTGCGTCCGACAAAATTCCAATTTTTCTTTTCAAACCATAAGATAAGCCAATATCCTAAAAGAGCAAGCATCGCCCCTGCCCAAACACCAACTACAGCATCATCAACACCATAACGACGAGCTACCTCTAACGATGCTCCGACAGCAACAGTACAGACTGCACATGCTGGATTAGCCCAAACTTTTGTCGTAAAAAACAAAACAACCGCCATACCTAGAAACAATGACATCTCTTAATCCTTTTTTTGTAATATAAAACTATAAAATCAAAACTATAAAATAAATATAATTATATGCTATTATTGTCAAGTATTGATAAATTTGTATTGTTCATTAAAGAGTTATTATTACTTACCCTTTTTAGGTTCAACCAAGCCACCTGATACAATAAACTTTATAGCCTCTTCAACGGTCATATCCATTTCGATAACATCTTTCTTGGGTACAAAAATCAGAAATCCTGATGTAGGGTTTGGAGTTGTTGGAATAAAAACATTAACCATTGGCTCTGGTAATTTTTGTTCTATCTCTCCTTGTAAATCAGCACTAACAAGACCTAAAATCCATATTCCTTTGCGAGGATATTCTAACATTACAACTTTTTTGAATGCCTGAGTTTTGCTGGAAAATACGGTTTCAAATATTTGTTTTAATAGTGAATATATTGATGATACTAAAGGCATTTTTGCAACAAACCATTCACCTAATCTGATAAAAAATCTGCCTAAAAATCCTGCAGCAAACATTCCTACTAACATTAAAAAAGCTATTAAAACAACCAGACCTAAACCAGGAATAGTCATCGGTAAATAGTTGTCTAATCTATATTGTGGTGGCAACATTCTATTAACAAAAACATCTACCCACAAAATAAACTTGTATGCCAAATAGAAAGTTATGGCAACTGGAGCTGTAACCAAGATACCTGTAAATAAATAGGCTTTTAATTTAGAACCAAATTTCATAAACACCTCTCGCTCACGCTCAAGACGGCGGCGTTTTATTTTTTGAATATTTTTAGCTCTTGTTACTACATTCTTGTCTAACATTTTAAACTCCCAATATCCTAAATAGACTTTCTAACATCATTTATAATAAATTGTATTTCATTACGTCCATTCCATTTATCATGGCGTAAAACACCAACAATATCAAATTTTTCACCTTTAGCTTTTAGCATTGCATTGCCTATTTGATTGTCGCCAACCCTAAAAGCTACAGCCTTAATTGAAGCACCATTGTCTGAAGTTAATACACAACGTACATGCCCTACCCCAATTAATGATGGTTTAATTATTTTAACATTTTTTAACATTAAAATAGGCTCTGTATTACCTGCACCAAAAGGTTCTAGTTTTTCCAAATAGTCAGCTAGCTCTAAATTAGCACCACCAACATCAAGTACCGCATCAATGTTTAGTACTGGGGTTATGGCTTCATCACCTATTTTAGCAATAACATATTCGCCTACAAATTTTTTGAACTCCTCTATCTTTTCTTCCTCTAAAGAAAAACCTGCAGCCATAATATGACCACCACCTTTAGTAAGAATTCCTTTTTCCTTAGCAGCAATAATCAATGCTCCTAAATCAACCTGAGAAATAGAACGAGCAGATCCTTTAACCTCGTCAGCTTCAATCGACATAACAAAAGAAGGTACGTTATAACGCTCTTTTAATCTTCCAGCAACAATACCTATTACGCCCTGATGCCAATCTTTACCATAAACAAAAGCTATAGGATATTCTTGAGGAGTTCCCTCTACCTGTTCAATTGCTGATAACAAAACATGATTTTCAATATCTTTACGTTTTAGATTAAATTCATTAAGTTTATCAACTAGAAGTTCTGCTTGATAATCGTTATTACAACATAAAAGCTGGTTTCCCATATCAGCATCACCAACACGTCCACAAGCATTAATTCGAGGACCTAAAACATATCCTAAATGAAAGGCATTTGGTATATCTGATAAATTGGCTTTATCCATAAGAACCTTTAATCCTATGTTGCTACGATTAGCCATAACTTTGAGCCCTTGACTAACATAAGCTCGATTGATACCTTTTAGCGGTACCACATCACAAACCGTACCCAATGCCACTAAATCAAGCCACCTCTTAAGATCTGGTTCTGGTCTATCATTATTATAAAAGCCTCTTTGACGAAGCGAACGATTTACAGCAACTACAGTCATAAATACTACTCCAACTGCCGCCATAAACTTTAATGATGGATAATCATCGCTTTCATCTAGTCTTTTGGGATTTACTAATGCATATATTTTAGGAAGCTTAACTTCGGCTTCGTGGTGATCTAAAACTACAACATCAATCCCTAAAGATGTAGCATATTCCAAAGGCTCAAATGCCGTTGTTCCACAATCAAGTGTCAACAAAAGATTCGTACCTTTATTTTTGAAATCATCAACAGCTTGTTTACTTGGTCCATATCCTTCATCACGGTCTGGAATATGGATATCTGGCTCAACTCCTATAGAACGTAAAAATAACTTCATTACAGATGTAGATGTTGCACCATCAACATCATAATCTCCAATTATGGCAATTTTTTGATTTTCTATTATAGCATCAGCTATTCTTTCTGCTGCCTTTTGCATATCTTTTAAAACATGTGGGTCTGGCATTAGTGTGCTGATTTTGGGATCTAAGAAGTTAGCTACGTCATCCGAAGTAATACCTCTTAGAGCTATTATCTTAGCAATTAAAATGGGGAGTCCATACTTTTGAACTAATATTTCGGCCAAACGTTCATCAACAGAGGCAACCTGCCACAGGTTGCCTCCTAGTGAAATATTATCGTCAATATTTTGTTCCATTTAAGCTACTTTTAGTTAATAAGCCAAATAAATCTCGGCTCTGCGATTCAAACGTTCGCCTTCAGGCATAACTTCTTGATACATTGGCATAGAATCTGACAAGGCTTGAGTTATAATTTTATCAGCATCTACACCAAAACGACGCAATGCTTTAGCTGTATTGGTTGCTCTATCAGCAGATACTTTAAAATTAGCAAGCTTGTGACTTGCAGGATCGGTATCTCTTGTTCGTGAAGAAGCAAAACCATAAATCACAACTTTAGCATTATTATCTTTGACAATTTTAGCGACATCACGCAAAACATTATTGTATGATGAAGCAACTACAGCACCACCATTTTCAAAATAAATCGTTGCAGCCAAATAATTAACCGTTGGTTCAGCTACTTCTGTATCGGTATTATCAATATTCTCATCGTCAACAACAGCATTTTCAACAACACCGTTTTCCTCATTTGTAGCAACTACAGTTTCTTCATCAGAAGTATCAACTAGTTCCTTTTGCTCTTCATTGGGAAGTGGATCTATTTCAGCTGTTTCGACAGCAACAACTTTTGCAGGTGTAATTTCCTCAGCTTCGTTTTCGATTAAATCATCATCTTCGTATGAGGCATTTTCTTTATCGCTAACCAATATACCTCTTGCATCAACTTCTCTGATTTCAACCTTACCACCATCATCTACGATAATTTCGTTATAGTCTTCAAAATCAGGAAAAACCGAACTTGCGCAACCACCTACCATAAAAACAGTAGCTAATGCAAAACAAGATAAATAAAAACCTCTTTTCAACAGCATTTTTGCTAAACCTTATTAAAAAATTATACCTTTTGACAAGATAAAACAATTATATTTATTACACAAGAGCAAAAAATCACTTTTAAGCAAATAATTAAAAAGTGATTATCTTAAAATATTTGTTTGTAATTATTGAAGCTTATATTATAATTTGTATATTATTGTTTTATACATGTTGGGTTTCTTAAATGATTGTACAGAAAATAGATTCATCTCTGGATATAGCTAATTGGTTTTATCGCAAGGCTGAAACTGATAAAAATCATATTGATGAAAAAAAAGTTCAACATTTACTATTTTTAGCTCAGCTCCATTTTGCTCTGAAAAATGGCTGTTATCTTATGCCATCACTTTTTGTTTGTAACAAAACTGGTTTTTATGAACCAACAATTAGAGCAATATTAGAATTTGGTTTGCCGCTTATGCCTAAAAATACTGTCTGTGCTGAAAATAGTAGATTTTTAGAACTGATTTGGCAAAAATATGGTAATAAATCCGAGGCTGAATTGTCTCAATTTGTAATGTCGCTTGATTGTTTTAAGCAATCTTATCGTTCAGAAAAAGAGAAGGTTATTGACCCTATAAACTTTGTTGCTTCTTTTGAAAACTCACTTCAAAATCAATGCAATAAGCAAAATAAAACAAAAATTTTAATTTCCCAAAATGGTCCTGTAAAGGTATCGGCTTGGTCGCCAAAAAAATTGAAAAAATAAGGAGAATATCAACGATGTCGAAAATATCGCATGTATTATTAGCAACTTTGTTTTTATTTGCCTGTTCTCAAGAAATGGAACAAAGACCTACTACACCTTTGGTTATTACAACATCAAATGGAGAAGTGCGTTTTAATGTTGAAGTTGCTTCAAGCCCTGAAGAATTGCAAAAAGGTTTGATGTTTCGTACTCAAATGCCAGCAAATAATGGCATGATATTTAGTATATATCCCGTTAGACCAACAGCTATGTGGATGAAAAATACTAAACTGGCACTTGATATGCTGTTTATTGCTCCTGATGCTACAATTAGTATGATAAAAGAAAATGCGACTCCTATGTCAGAAGAGCATATTATTTCGCGCGATCCTGTTCGAGCTGTTGTTGAATTAAACGCAGGACAAGTTAGGCGTCATGGTATTAAAATCGGTGACAAGGTTAATCACGCAATTTTGAATAATTTGACATCATTATCAGATAAACCAACACCACCTCAACCAATGGCAAAAGGACCTGACGCTAACGTTAAAGGTCCTGTTATTCCTAAGGGACCTAATGCTAATCCTAACGGACCAATTATTCCTAAAGGACCTAATGCTAATCCTAACGGACCTGTTATTCCTAAAGGACCTAATGCTAATCCTAACGGACCTGTTATTCCAAAAGGACCTAATGCGCCAGCAAAACTTCCTGTTGTTCCACCAATGTAGCGTTTTCAATCGTTTTGGTTCAACTACGTTACTCTAGATATTATTATCTTAGCTAGAATTTACTTAGACTATAATGTTTGCAAATAACAGCTAAAAAAGCCCACCTTGTTAAAACAAAAGGTGAGCTTATTTTTTTTGTAAATCAAAATATTTTAAGCATATAAAGTTTTTGCATTAACATTTTCTAATTCTTCAATTTTATCAACAATTTCTTCAATCATACTTTGAGGAGCATCAAGAGCAATACTGATAATATAAACCCCCTTAGTTCTATAGGGCAATCCCAAACGCCCTATAATATATTGCGAATAATCATGCAAAACAGAATTTATACATTCTGCCGAACTATTATTTCCCTTTACAATAATCCCTATAATTGCAATTTTATTTTCCATATTTACCTCCTCATTAAATCAAACACATATTTTATAATATATTGTAACAATAGCCAAAAACAAGAATAAAAAAAAGACACTTTTCATAAAGTGTCCATAAATTGGCGGAGAGGCAGAGATTCGAACTCTGGGTGGGATCGCTCCCACGACGGTTTTCAAGACCGCTGCATTAAACCACTCTGCCACCTCTCCACTCGGCAACAACGCCTTTAACAAAGATGACTTCTATACGAATCTTTCTTAAAGGTCAAGACATTTTTTCAAAAATTTTATAAAAATCATAATAAACTTTATTTTTCATTTGCATATATAAAAAAAATAGTATACATTCACCATCAATGAAATATATATATATGTCTATTATGTCTATAATAAGAAAAATTATCAATTTTCTGCACGGATATAGAAAATTGAAGGTCATGGCGATAGTTGGAAAATATACTATCGTTGCCAACCTAAAAGGGCAATTCGTTGGAGTAATAAACTATACTTTTCCCAATGAAATATTCTTTGGAAGAGTTAGTAAAAGAAATACTCAAAAGTTAGCAGAAGTAATTCCAGCTAGCTACAAATATTCGACCCAAATAATCCCAAAGTTTTATTATGATATCGGGAATTTTTGGTGGGGATATAGTAAAAACAATGAGAATGAGCTAGTGATTATCAGAAACCTAAATTCTAATAAAGAAAAGGCTAGCGTTGCGTGTAATGTGAGAAATTACATATACGTACCCACCATAGAAATAGTTGAATAACTTCGTAAGAGCACTTAGCAACAAAGCTAACTGCTCTTATTTCTTTAATTAACACAATCATCTCCATTAAAATTATAATTTATTACCACACCATTTTGTATAACAAATGATGTATTGCAATAATACCAATTTGATTGTTGCTGAGCTGGAGGACCAAACAATTGATCCCACAAGCTATCATTATTACCCATTCCTTGATAATAAAGCTGATTTTCATACGAAGTATTATTTCCTTTTGCAAATGTTTTTACATAAGTTACAACTTTTTTATTTGGTGTAATATATACAACGTTTGCTGGAGTGCCCCATGCTTGATACAACCGATATTCTGATTGCCCAATCCAGTTTTGTAGTTCATTTTCATAATTTGAACTATTCATACTACTACAAGCTCCTACAAACAACAAAAACAATGCTAATATAAGTTTATTAAGCACCTAAAATCTCCTAAAAAATAAAATAAGATAATTTAAATAAATAATCATTGCTTGCATATTTCCAAGCACAAAAAAGGCTCCTAAACTAGAGGAGCCTTTAATAAACATAGTCTAAACACTACCAAAACTTAACTTTATCAAGCAAACCTTCTACTTCTTCAGTTACAGCATTTTTAGCTGTATCCAAAGTAGCACTAGCGACTCTTTCAGCCATTTCCGTTGCACTTCCCAAAGCTTTTGTAACCACAGAAGTTGCATTAAACAGAATCTTATTAAATACAGTTACAATAGTTTCTTGAATCGTCAAACTATGTTTATTTTCGCCAATTCCTGTAAGTTCAACCGCAGGCATAACCAAAGTTAAAGCTGTATCATTTGTTTGCAAAGGAGTAATTGCTCTCAAAATACCACCTTCAACCAAAACTTTTTTAATTATTACTTTTTTAGCAGGCTTTGATACACCCTCTTCTACTCTTTCTTCAACAACTGATTCTTCTTTTGGAGTAGTAGAAGATGTATTTTTAGCAATATTTTGCTGAATTTGCATTACATTACTAGTTGAAAAATCAGGCATTTCATAAGTTATCTCAGGCTTATTCAGCTCAACATTTTCAACAATTATTGTATTAGACAACAAGCTTTTAACATCAAGCTTAACAAAAATTCTACCTAAGCTCAACAAATTAGGAGCAATATATCCATCAGGATTAGCAATCGTTAGACCAACAATTTCAACCTCGCCATCTAATGGATGAAATTTAAACTCGTTCAAAACGACCTCTGTACCAACTACCTGAGTACCAAATTTATGCACTACACCTTTTGCTAATGGTTCTAAATACAACCAAACAGCAACTACTGCACCAACCACAACAAGCAACAAAGCAAGCAGTAAATATTTTAAAATTTTCATTCTACTTATTCTCCCCAAAATAACCATTAACCTAATTTATATAGCAATTTATAATTAAAGCAAGCTTTTATTACTTCTCTTTTAAATGTTTATATAAAACTGCACAATCAATTTTTAATATTTTTGCAACCTTTATTTTTGTTTTAATAACTCTTTTATAAATTCTTTCTACAGACCAATTTAGTTACATTATTCTTTTTATCTTTAACTCTCTCAATATTACTAAATTTCATAAATTGTCGTATCTCAAATTTTTGATTTTAATATTATATATCAATACAAATATTTCTTAAAACAAACAAGTGATCATACCAAGTTAGTAAATAAATATAGGCTTACGAGCTAGAATACCTCAGAAATAGTTTGAACCTATATGTTACTAAACAAAAAAGCCACCTTCTTAGGTGGCTAAAAACTGGTGGGCGCTGAGAGGTTCGAACTCCCGACCCTCTCGGTGTAAACGAGATGCTCTTCCAGCTGAGCTAAGCGCCCATCTTCGTTACAAGATAGGTTTATATACTCATAAAAAAAAATAATCAAGCACTTTTTTCATTTTTTTTATAAAAAAATAAAAATAATAGAAATAACAATGAATAGCAAACAATTTACCCAATATTTAACTTGTAAAAAATTATTTAACAATCTATAGTTATCATAATTGTAGTTAAAAACACAACAAAGGAAAATCAAATGGCTGAAGATATAAAAAAAACATCGATTTTATCACGCCTTAAAAATATTGTCGCAAAAACACGCCGACTTCTATCTTGGCGTAATAAAGTAAAAAATGAACATTTATCAGCTACTGATGCTCGAGATATACAACAAGATGTTTTTATTCACAATAAAAATATTCGGCATAACACCTATACTCCACCATATATAGAATTAGCAGCTCAACTTCTAGTAAACGAACAGCAAATTTTTGAAGCTGCCGCTACTCAATTAACAGCTATCGCAAAATCTCGTCATAAATACTCACCCGAAATTAAATCAATATTTGCCGAAGTAATAGTTGGTCGTAAATTATCTGAAGAAAAAATAAACTACCTTAATAAAAAAATTGAAGAAATATGACAATAGATAACATAATCAATACATATAATTATCACTTAGTTTCCACAACATTTTTAAAAGCATAAAAATACTTTATTTTTAACTAAATATATGGTACGAACAATCTCATAAACTATACAATCATATGAAAGGGTTGATTATGTCAAAAGTTGTTACTATGATACCGGTCAGAATGGCTTCGACCAGATTACCCAACAAGCCATTACTTGATGTTAACGGTAAAAGCATTTTGCAAAGAGTTTATGAAAATGTTAAAGCCTGTGTTCCAGGTGATATTATTATTGCTGCTGGTGATCAGGTTTTGGTTGATGAAGCAAACAAATTCGGTGCAACCGCTATTTTGACAGATCCTAAACTTCCCAGCGGAACAGACAGAATTGCTGCAGCCTTAAACGAAATTGATCCTGATGGATCAAAATATGATATCGTAGTCGATTTCCAAGGCGACGGACTTAATGTTGATCCTGCCATAAATCTCGATTTGATTAAAATGGTCGAAGAAACCGACTGTGATATTGCCACTTGCGGTATGTTATTTAAGAACGAAAAAGATGTTAATGATCCTAGTATGGTAAAAATCTGTATGGGTTTGCGCGAAGGCGAAAATCAAGGTCGTTGTTTATATTTTACCCGCGCCCCTGCCCCGTTTATCAGAAATCCGGAAAAATGTAAAAACCATGATTATTATCATCACATAGGAATTTATGTATTCAAAGCATCTTCTTTGAAAAAAATCGTATCTCTTTCGGTCGGTGTTTTGGAAGAAAAAGAATCTTTGGAACAATTACGCGCTTTGGAAAACGGTATGACAATCAGAGCCAAAGTGGTTGATAATATGAAGCTGATCGATGAAGCTCCGGCTGATATTAACACACCGGAAGAATACGAAGAAGCACTAAAATGGATTAAGTAAAATTATTTCACCCCTCGTTGTTTACCAGCGAGGGGATTTTTATATCCCATTTTCTCATTGATGTTAAAACGAAAAGAATATTTTTCTTACTTTTTATCGATAAAAGCCTTACTTTGTTACAAAATACAATTATTAATTTATAAAATATACTATTATGAAAGTAAAATCATTTGTATCAAAAATTTCTGACTTTGTGAGTTATTTTCTCATTTTGCGTAAAATAAGAAAACAAAAATTCTTTTCTCATGATGATATCTTAAAAATATTTGAGATGTCAAACACCGAAAAAATTGTGAAATTGTATATTCAAAAACATTCGCTTTGCTACAAATCTATGTTAAGAATATTTGGGCGACCGAATACTGAAGAAATTGTGAAGTTGAATATTTAAAATCACTAATTTTCTTCAAAAGTTCAAGTGTTGTTAAAAAAAACTCCATCGGTTTGTACCGATGGAGTTTTGTAAATTTAAAGCTTACAACTAAATTCTTACTTTCTTTTCAGTCTTTAATCTTTTTTATAACTATATTTTCTTCAATTTTGATACCTTAATTACATAATTTTTATTCTTTTTCCGTATTTTTATACAACCAATTCCTAAATTCCACCATATCTTTAACTTCGGGTATCCATTTTAATTCTTCTGGCAAATCGGTAGTAAATTCGCACCTCATACGCACAGGATGAGCTTTGGCATTAATGGTAGCATATTGATTATATATTCTGTCATCAACTAAAACTGTTTCTTCTGCTTTGATATCATATTTTTCAAAGCAACTTTTAAGCATATCTTCTTTAGCTGAATCGTGCATAAATTTGCCGTGTTGCACACACTCAATAGTCAAAAATTCGGTTACTTCCGCCAATAAATCATTCAAAAACTTTTTCTTAGTTTCGACATCAAAAGTTGCCGACAAGGTAAATTGACGATAACCTTTTTCATGAAGTTCTTTTAATACTTCGATAACACTAGGGTATAAAGGTCTGTTTGTAAAAAATTCAGGAGAATGACAAAAATCATAGTCCATTTCTTTTCCCTGTGTGGGATGAGTTTTTAGTTCCAAAGCACCATATTTGGGCACTATAGGTAATACTTCTGGTAATTGTTCCCAAGTAATCTTACCATAAGTTGGAGCATATTTTGGGTGTTTGGTTAAAAAATTATAATACGCATAGTTCAAGTTTGCCAATACACCATCAACATCCCAAAATATATTTTTAATAACCATAACACTTCTCCATTTTTAACACATCACACCAAAATAGCTATTATATATTATTATAAAATGCAATATATTTAACTATTTTGTTCTTAAAAAAACTTACTTTTTCTTACCTATCAAACGATAAATACAAGCTATAACTGGGTTGTGTGGACGAAGGATATTTAATATATCTGCACTACAACCTTTTTCTTTAGCAATATGATATGCATCTGGACAATCAACTTCTAAATGTCTGGGGCTTAAACCTAAAACATTTTTAGCTTTAGGCAACCTAGATAATGCTATACGTTGACCATAAAAAAGCGTCAGGTTTGCACTGACGCTTGAAAAATCTAGATGACTAGCATGTTCAGGTATTCTAAACAAGTCAACTTTATAATGGTCATCGCTACAGATTGCATCAAAGTTATTATGAAACATATAAAGGGCTAAACTAGGTATGTTTAACGATGTTTTGACCCCTTTGATTGTTCGAGGAAGATATTGATAACGACTTATCATTCCCTTTTCAACAATCGCTGATGTTGCAACAACATCGTTCCAGTTTAATCCTTTTTTTACCCTATTATCAACTTTTAATGTACCTATTAAATGAATAAGCCCATCGTTATAACAATGGGGATCTTTCTTTATTTCTTTAATTTTAATGAGGTGGGTTATGTACTCTTCTTTTGTGTCAAAAACACAAGAGGTTGAACCATGATTATCAATACCGCACAATTCTCGGTATACAGCAGCCTTATTAGTTATTTGCATATATTATGCTCATCTCCAATTATTAACTACAAGTTAACATTAGCAAACTTTTTTGTCTAAATCAAGTGTTTTTTATTAATTTTCGCAAATTCTTGATTTTGCTTGATCTCGTGCCAATTTATCGACACGTTCATTTTCAGGGTGTCCATTATGACCTTTAACCCAAATCCATTTAATTTTATGCTTTTCTAAGAGCGAATCGAGATTTTGCCATAAATCTATATTTTTTACAGGAGTTTTCTTATTTGCTGTTTTCCAACCATTTTGTTTCCAATTGGGCAACCATTGATTAACCCCGTCCATAACATAACGGCTATCCGTATATAGTACAATATTACATGTTTTTTTAAGTGCCGACAAAGCCTCTATCACAGCTGTTAGCTCCATACGGTTATTTGTTGTTTCATTTTCGCCACCAGAGAGTTCTTTTTCAACTGTACCATATCGTAAAATTGCACCCCATCCACCTGCTCCAGGATTACCAGAACAAGCTCCATCAGTAAAGATTTCAACATCAGGCATTAAAATTCTCCACGAAAATAATCATTGAAAAATTCATTCATTATCATGTTGTAATCTTCTTCTCCTCGAATAACTTTAGCCACAAATGAACGCAACTTATTTTTGGGAATATAAATACGAAAATCTTTTGGCATTGCTTCATTTGCTCCAATAACACCCTCTAAACGAAAATCATCATCAACAAATGGCGAAAGAACAATTTCTACATTACAAAATTTGATAGCTCCTCGAGGCGGCAAACGAAGTTCTGGGCGAGTAATTATATTTAATTGTCCTTCAATTCCAGATATTACCTCCATTTGATTATAATTTGAAAAACGAACTTTGTTATATTCGCTACCATCTGTTATAACCTCTGCCGACAAAAACATTTCACGAGCAATCACATTGGAAACATTAGCTCCTTGAAGTTCAAATGAAATTTTTACATATTGTTCGGGTGGATTATCTATGCTATTAGGATAGAGCATATCTTCATCCTGATTAAGTAATGCTTCAATATTTTTGTTAGCTATTTTAAGCTCAATATTTGGTTGGGGATAGCGCCCAAACATACCAGCAATTACAGCATAAGGGGCTGGCACATTATTTGAACCAGAACGGATATATATAGCTGAATTACTTGACGTCATTAATGGTGCAACATCGCTTTTAGGTATGTAAGTAGCAACATATCCATTACCTTCATCATCAACGCTTATTATATGATTTCTAACTTTATTATGACTAGGAATTGTACACCCTGAAATAGCATTTTCCAACCAACTTAAGAAACGATGAACATTTTTAACTTTTACTTTAGCCTTAGCAACATCTCCAACATCAATGTCTCTAGAGCATTCTATCCCCCAAATAATAACACCACCTTCAGAATTACCAAAACCAGATATAGCTTTAGATAAATTTTTACGATCATCCCGATGTAGAGTATTAAAATTTTTACCATCTGAAGCAGCTTGTTTAAAATCAATAAACAACTCTTCGCTTTGACGATTTATAATAAATTCATCAATAGCATCTTCACCAAAATAAACCAGTTTTTGAAAGATATCTTCTGCTCGTGACATTACATTTCTCCAAAAAACAAATAACGGCATCGAATGCCGTTATTATAGGTGTATAATATTTAAGATTTTATTTATGCCAAAGCTTTTTGAAGTTCATCATATTCCATATGCTTATCCACTGCTCCGAGTAAAGCATAGGTTGGAGAAGATGTAAATATTTGAGTTGCAATATTACGAATACTTTCACGAGATACTGCATCTATTTTAGCAATAATTTCTTCTACACTCAAACTACGCCCATATATGAGATTTTGACGAGCAAGAACTTCTGCTGTTGATGAAGAACTTTCCAGTCCCATCTTAATACTAGATTTTAATTGCATTTTTGCTCTATTAAATTCTTTTTCCGTTATAAGTTCATTGGAAATTTTTTTGATTTCATCAACCACCACAGGAAGTAAAACAGGAAGTTCTTTAGCTTCTGTTCCAGCATAAATGCCAAATATACCAGCATGGCTATGGGCTGCCGTAAAACTATATACGGAGTAAGCCAATCCCCTCTTCTCACGAATTTCTTGAAACAAGCGTGATGACATCCCACCACCAAGTATAGTTGATAAAATAGCCATATCATAATACTCTGGGCACTTATAAGGGAATGCTTTAAAGCCTAAAACCACATGACTTTGTTCAATTGGACGACGCTCAATAAAAAATCCTCCCACATATTCTTGCTTATCTGTTGTAAAATTGGTTTTAGCACGAAAATCAGACATGCGAGCCTTTACCATATCAACAAATTTTTGATGCGAAATACATCCTACTGCACAAACAACCATATTTTCTGCAGCGTAATTACTATTAATGTAATTAAATAATGTATCCCTATTAAACGAACGTACAGTTTCTTGAGGTCCTAAAATAGAACGCCCTAAAGCTTGATTAGGAAAAGCTGTTTCTTGAAAATAATCAAAAATGATATCATCTGGGGTATCAATTGTCTGTTTTATTTCTTGAACTACAACATCACGCTCTTTAACAAGTTCTTCTTCAGGAAACGTAGAATTTTTAATAGAATCAATCAAAACATCCATGGCTAATTCTGCATCTTCCTTCATCATTTTGGCATAATATGCTGTAAATTCACGTGAAGTATACGCATTTGATTGTCCACCAACATCTTCAATTTCTTCTGAAATTTGTAAAGACGTTCTTGTTTTTGTTCCCTTAAATGACATATGCTCTAAAAAATGCGAAATACCATTATTTTCTTTGGCTTCATAAGCAGATCCTGTCTTAACCCATATACCTAAAGATACAGTTTCTAATTGTGGACGCTCAGATGTTATAATTCGTAAGCCATTTGGCAAAACAGTTATTTGTGAATCCATTTTTCTAGTCCTATTATCATAAATTAAACTTTACTAAATGATGTTATAATTGCTCTTTTAGCAGATTTTACAGCCGTTTCCATACAACAAGGATGATCCTTCATTGTCCAATCACCAGCAATAAAAACATTTGGATACTCAGTTAATGCACTTTGTGGTCGTTGTAAATTATTTTTTTCATTTTGAAGTATAGTAGCCCTAGGATAGCACATAACTTTATGAGGTGGAACAAATGCTGAATTTACTCCACGAACATTGTCAATCTCCTTCCAAACTTTTAAGCTAAGTTCAGATAGTGCTCCAAGGCTTGGTTTATAATCAGAAATTACCGCAGTCAATATATCTCCTTCAACAAAAATCCAATCAGCAATACAAGATTTCAATCCAACAAAAGAAGCACCGCGTGGTAAAAATATTTTCTGCGATGTACGATATATTATATTCACAATTTGGCTATATTCAAGTAGTGGAACATTTAATATTTTATTGGCAGCAAAATTATCTAAAGCAATTATAATTTTATCTTTAGAACCGATATCAATTTGCTTTTTGCCAAAATCAAGAGCTACAGCCATACCAAATTGAGTTAAGATTTTCTTTAAAGTATGATTATAATATATCTCATCAACTTTAGAAGCTAATGGATTGATGATACGTTGGCTTAAATCTTGTCCCGAAAACCACACCTTACGTTTTGAAACCGTATATGGAAACATAGATTTAAATATATTTTGCTTTATTTTATGAGCAACATTATTAACATCTATATTACAAAAAGCCTTCATTATATAATCTTTATTTTTTATTAAAGATTCATCTAATTCAAATGCTAGTGGATCTACAAAATATTTGGTTGTTTGCCATTCTTCTTTCTTTACAAATTGAGCTATAAATTTGTTAGCACCAACTACGGCGTGAACAGCATTACCTAATCGACATCCTAATTCTTTATCATCATAAGAATATATACGCCCACCAAGTCTAGAATTTGCCTCATAAATAATTGTGCGAATATTTTTGTTTTTATCTTTCAAAAACCACGCACATGCCAACCCCGCAATACCGCCACCAACGATATGATATGTTATTTCTTTCGCAGGCAAAGCTATCTCCCACTAAAAGCCTTAATAACCAATAAAATTTTTTGCAGACAATTAAGCTTAGGTCTAGGTGAAATAATTTCCCAACCACGATTTTGCATAATATCAAAATAACGCTTATAAACATAAGCAAGAGCTTTTATATTGCAAGCAGTTTTTTTATCAAGTTTTTTTATTAATTCAAATGCTGCATTATAATTAGCTAGAGCCATTTTAGCTAGTTCTTCTCTAGCAACAGATAAATTCTTATCAATCAAAACGCTCATAGGATCCGTAGCTTCTATACCTGCTTTAAGCAAAAACTCTCTAGGAATATAAAGTCTTCCAATAATAGCATCTTCGCGAATATCTCGCAAAATATTGGTAATTTGCATCGCCTGCCCCAAAGTTTTAGATAATTCAGCAATAAGCTTTTCATCTTTACAACCAAGTACTCGTAAAGACATACTACCAGGAGCACACGCTACTCCATGACAATATCTTTTCAAATCCTCTAAAGAAGGAGCTTGAATAGGATTAGGTAAATCCATCGATATACTGTCTAAAAGGTCTACCAAATCTTGTTTAGGAATATTAAACCGCATACAATTTTTGTAAATATTGCGACCAATATCAGATACTGGAACTTTTTTGTCGTAAATGTTATTAAGTTCGCATCTCCAAGCATCTAATAATTCTATTTTATGGATTAAAGCATCGTCTCCATCAACTATATCATCAATATGACGACAAAAAGCATATAGTGTATAGATTGCTCTACGCTCTTTTGTTGGTAAAATATGCATTCCCCAAAAAAAAGATGAACCTGATTTTTTTACAATTTTTTTTATTGTTTTGTTCATAAAACACGTCCTTGCTTTGAATACTTACAAAATAGTGCTGTAATAATTCCATTACAAAAGGCTTTACACCAATACCAAACAGTAATTTTTGGCGATTTTTGCAATATATCCACCCTTTTGTATCTTTGTATCATAGAATTAGTTAATGAAAGAATAACGCCAATTTCTAAACGCAAACGAAAACTTTTAACCAATCGAGGCAATACTTTGACATCTGCCTGCATAGCATCAAGCTTTTCAATTAGTTCTGAAATCATTTCCTTAACTTCTAGTTTACTATAGGATAACCCCAAATCACTAGCACGCAAATTATATTTTGTTAAGATATCTTGAGGAATATAAACCCTTTTGAGCAAACTTAAATCATCTTTTATATCGCTTAAATGATCAACCAATTGCAAAAGAATACACAAATTTTCAGCAGGTAAATAAGCTGAAGGATTTTCATCGTTAATTGCCAACATAAAACGTCCTACAGGAGCAGCAGAAAAGCGACAATAATCTATAAGTTCTTCCCAAATATGTATCACTTGTCCTGAAGCATCTCTTTCAAAAGCTGTCAACAAATCCAAAAACAACGATGAATCAAGATTTTCTTTCATAAACAAACGCCCCAGTTTACGAATAACTATCAAATTATTCCCTGCATTTGGTGCCATAAAAGCTTCTCTAATATCTTTAAGTTTTGCCAATTTCTGCTCACAATCTAGTAAAGGATCATCAGCTATGTTATCAGCAAATCTAGCAGCTTTGTAATATGCTTTTATAAGAGGTTTTAAATTTGAATTAATTAACATTCCTACAGGAAAATTTTCATTATGATAAGAAACTTCATCTTTCATTATATTACACCTTTATTTTTTCAATCCATGGAACAATATCTATTAATGCTCGTTTACAATATGCTTCTTTGCGTTCTTGTCCTTTGATTTTACGAAACTTGCCATTAGAGGTAGTTTCCCCAACTATTGTTGGAAATAGTCCAAAATTAACATTCATTGGTTGATAATTTTCAATATTTGTATCATCTCTTAAGTGTCCATAAATAGCACCAAATGCTGTGGTTTTAGGCGGAAGAATAGTTTCTTTTTCTAAAAGTTCACAAGCTTTAAAATAGCCAACTAAAAAACCAATAGCTGCACTTTCAACATATCCTTCACATCCTGTAATTTGTCCCGCAAAGCTTATGTTAGACATTGTTTTCAACCTAAGATAATCATCTAACAATATAGGACTCTTGATAAAAGTATTTTTATGAATACCCCCTAGTCTAGCAAAACGAGCATTTTCAAGACCAGATATCTGTCTGAAAATTTTTTCTTGTTCGCCATACTTCATTTTAGTTTGAAAACCTACCATATTACGCAAAGTATCTTCTTTGTTGTCTTGGCGTAGTTGTACAACTGCATAAGGTTTTTCTAATGGATTGTTTGAATTGGTCAAACCAACAGGCTTCATCGGTCCAAAAAGAAGTGTATCTTTGCCTCTTTCAGCCATAACTTCAATAGGTAAACAACCATCAAAATATGCAACTTTTTCAAAATCATGAAATTCAACCTTTTCAGCATTGAGCAATGCTTCAACAAATGAATAATATTCTTTTTCATTTAGTGGGCAGTTGATATAATCAAATTTATCACCTTTATCATAACGAGATTGATACCATGCTTTAGAAAAATCTATACTATCTTTATAAATAACAGGAGCAATTGCATCAAAAAAACTAAGGCTCTGATTACCAACAGTTTCAAGAATAGAATTAATAAGTTTTTCAGACGTCAGCGGTCCACTAGCAACAATAGTATGTTGCTCATTATGTGGCAGACTGTCTACTTCTTCGGAAACAAAGTTTATTAAATGATGTTCGCGTAATTTTGTATCAACATAATTAGCAAATCCACCTCTATCAACAGCCAAAGCCCCGCCTGCAGGAACTTTGGTATGATCAGCAGCTTCAAGAATTAGCGAACCAGCAAAACGCATCTCTTGATGCAATAGTCCTACTGCACTATTATTAAAATCATCCGAACGCAACGAATTTGAACAAACAAGTTCAGCTGCTTTATTTGTTTTATGAGCTGGTGTTGATTTGACAGGGCGCATCTCATGTATAACAACATTAATACCTCTAGATGCTAATTGCCAAGCTGCTTCACTTCCAGCTAATCCAGCTCCTATTACATGTACTTCTTTTTTTATCATCATAAACGCCGTTATATACTTTTATATCCCAAAAGTAAACAAAAACTTCGTTTATAAGTTGCTTATAGTGTTTGCCAAGCAAGATAAAAAACAATATACTACCAAACGATAATGCGTAAAAGGTTAAAAATAATGAAGTTAAAACTTTTAGGACTGATATTTATTTGGGCTAGTTTGTTTTATTTAGCGCCAGTTTGGGCTAGTGAAGATTCTGCCGAATATCCGTTTCCCGATGGTTTTAATTTTGATGACTTACCTGAAATTGAAGAACTACCTTCCCCCGAAGTTTTTGTTGAATCAAATTCTCTAAAAGCAGAAAGTTCAACCCAAGAGGACTTAGTTGAAAACTCAAAAGATAAAACAAAAGTTGAAGAAATAAAGAATAAAAATATTACTAATCTAACTAAACCAAACAAAGATATTTCACTTGAAACACTTATGTTATCAAAAACCACACCTTCATTGGAAGTACTAGAACAAAACACCAAAACTTCTAAAGAGCCCATATTTATTCCTAAGCGTCCAGATATTAATACTCAACAAGAAGACACTTTTGAGAAAAATAAAACTCTCACAGAAACCTTAAAAATAGAATCGAAAGATAAATCTAAAAATGTTTTGGAAGGAACTTGGGTAGAAAAAATTACCTCATCTAATCCATTATCTTTGATGGGCATTGAAACTAAAGATAGCGACAACAACAAGCAAGAAAGTCAATTAGAAGAATTAGTCAAAAAATCTCGCAATAAAGACAAATCTGGCAAATCTAATGCTTCAGTATTTGATATTTCTGGAGTTATGTTGAGAATGAATCTTAAACAAGTTGAAAGAACTTTAGAAAATCGTGGTTTCCGTAGAATTAATGCTAAATTTGAAATTCCTAATTTTATAAAATGGCGCAATGAAGAAACTTGTCGAAATCAAGGAATTGTTGGCTATGAACGCCTAGAAGCTTGCGTAATATCAATGGCTAAGAAAGATGGTCATCAATATTTGCAGTATATAAAATATGCTAAATTTGATTCCAAAGAAGAAATAGAAGTTTATTTTACTAGTAACTTTACTGAAAACAAAGTTTATAAAATAGTTTATAAATCTACAATAGCTAGTATAACTGGCAATTCGCCTAAAGCTACCTATATTCGCAACATCAAAGTTTATGATTTTTGGAAGAAAATTAATCAAAAATACGGACAGCCAGATAACAAAACAAATGTTACATGGGGATTAGGTGGTGATAAACCATTTCTTAAGGCTTCTACAGGTAATTTATTATTGGAAGATCCAATGTTTCGCGAAATGGATTATACCAGAATGTCGCGAGAAGATCAGCGCTTTATAAATAGTGAATTTTACAATTTTTGATATTTAAAATAGCAAAGGTTTTTTACATGACTGACACCAATATTTGTGAATTAGTTTGTACTCGTATTAGCCACGATATTGTTGGAAATATAGGGGCTGTTGCAAATGCTGTTGAGCTATTAGAAGAAGGCGATATGGAATTTATTGATGATATCATATCAATATTAAAAACTAGTTCTACAACCATGTCTGCACGAATGAAGTTTTTCCGTTTAGCTTTTGGACTTAACAATCCTAATTTAGAAAATGATGATTTTGTTAAACAAACAGCACAAAACTATTTGCGAACAATTGGAAATAAAGATTATCCTATAGTACTTGATTTTAATGTAAAAAATGTTGCAAAACGCAAAACAGCTTTGATAATGATAATGATTATGGCTGATTTATTAATTCGAGGTGGAAATATTAGTATTTGGGATGATAATGAGCGTTTAATAACACAAATTGAACCTGAAGCTAAACTATCAGACGATAAGTTCAATAAATTAAAAAAAGCATTATCAACCGATTTACTTGATGATGCAGTTCTTGCACCAGTATATGCTCTAAAAGATATGACAAAAGGGCAAAAGATTAATCTTGTATATGACAACGGTTTTATAAAATTGATGGTGGAGTAAAAAAATAATATGCCAAGCTGTATTGTTGCTGATGATTCTAAAATTATGAGAATGCTAATACGCAAAATTATAGAAAATTTTGGTTATAACGTTAATGAGGCTGAAAATGGCGAAGATGTACTTGAACAATGTGCTAAAAACATGCCAGATTTAGTGATTTGTGATTGGGAATTACCACTTATTGACGGGATAGATGTTTTGTTAAAAATTAGGACAGACAAAAAAGTAAAACAACCTGTTTTTATATTTTGTTCCTATGTAAGAGATCCTCAAATTATTGAACAAGCAATTAAGGCTGGAGCTGATGATTTTATTATACGTCCTTTTGATGAAGATATTATTGCATCAAAACTAAGAATTATTAAATTATTGCGAGGAAGTAAATAAATGCGGCAGCAAGATTTTGAATATTTATTAGACTTATTAAAACAAAATGCTGGTTGGGAATTTGATGAAACGCAGTATTTTATCATTGATAAAAAGATGACCAATTTTATCAGAGAAAAAAATTTTGCTACAGTAGAAGAACTTGTTACAGAACTTAAAACTGATAATCGCATTTTAATTGCTCAGGTCGTTGAGGCTATAGCCTTTTCAGATACATCTTTTTTCAGAGATTTTGATGTTTTTTACCGTTTTCAAAAAGTATTATTGCCCACATTAAAAGAAAAATGTCGAGCAACCAAAAAGCTTAATATTTGGAGTCTTGGCTGCTCAACAGGACAAGAAGCCTATTCTATTGCAATGACAATTAACAAGACTAATAAAATGTTTGCTGATTGGAATATTAATATTTTAGGTTCTGATTTATCACCTATAGCAATAAGTAAAGCTCAACGTGGGCTATATAACAATTTTGAAGTGCAAATGGGGCTTAATGCCAGAGATATTTTAAAATATTTTTCTTATCAGAATGAACAATGGTTAGTTTGTGATGATATTAAAAATATGGTTGAATTTCGCCGCTATAACATATTAGAACAAGCTATTGTAAAATCAAAATTTGAAGTAGTATTTTGTCGCAATGTTTTACGATATTTTGCACCAGAGTATCAAGAGGATATTTTGCGCCGAATTAGTGAAAAACAACCACAAGGAGGTTTTTTATACATAGGAAAAGGCGAACATATTCCAGCTATTGAAAAATTTTATTACAAGCTTGATGCTAATAGTGGTGCTTACGTTGCAATAGGTAATACATCGGCAAATATAAGTACTGGTAATTTATCCATATCAAGCTCAGATGACAATACTATGCCTAGCTTTGTCCGCCCAAAAGGATTGTAACATACCAACTTTATAAATATATAATTCACAAACATCTTTGAAGTAAATATATCATTTTGGTCCTATAGACAAAATATTGACACATATACAAAAGTGTGCTATTTTTTTCGACAAACTGTTTTTAGGAGATACAAATGAGCATCAAGGAACATATCGAAAAAATGAAAGCTGAAAGAGGTGATACAAGCTTTGCTTTTCTAGCCGAACGTTGCGAAACTAGCACAGAAAATCCATACCGTATTCGTCCTGCATCGCCCCTAAAACCTGATGAAATTGCGGTTATTGTACTTTGTGGTGCTGGGGACAACGGTTATGATCACATAAGAGAATATAACGGTTATTTAAAACAAGTTGACGAATTTGTTAAAAGTTCTCCCAAACTAGCTAATAAAAAAACCCGTGTCTTAGTTGCAATATGCAATTTTGGCAAATATCATAATCCAAAACTCGCTAGACATCTTCAAATTTTAGAATCTTGGTCTCCTGACGATTTTCGCAAAGAAACAGCTAAATTAAAAGCAAATGAACGTGAAGAAATCTTAAACCCTGCTTATATAAGGGATATTTTTAATCTAACAGTTTTACCAAGAATAGCAACAAAAGATGGATCACGTCGTGGATTAACCCGTAGTCTTGGACATATCCGTCGCAACACCTTTGTAACTCATTGCCACGGTGGATATGTAGCACTTTGTTTGGAAAAAATGTTAGATAAAAGTATGACTAAATTAGGATTTGATATAAACGAAAAAGAACAGATTATATCACAATTTGCATCTTTGAATTATAGTCCTAACTGTCCTAAAATAGCTGCAAAATCTAATTTTATATCTGTCCAATCAGCCTCTGATTATAGCATTCAAGACAAATCATTTTTTGATGAATGGTTACTCATGAAAAGTAAAGATTTTGGTGTTTGTTATTTACCTAAAAAAAGAGGCAATAGTTTAATTTGTGCTAAAATTGATAAAAGTGGTATTGAAGGAAACCCTCCAAAAGTTTATGTCGTCAAAGAAATTGACAACTTTTTAGAGAAAAGAGCCCAAGCTATAGCAGAAAGCAAAAAAGACGACTGGCGCGAATCAGAAGAGGAAAAAATAGCTGATGAACACTCATTCTTAGGTTTTACTCCAAAAAACAACATGAGCAAAGGAGCTCTAACAATGCAAGCTTTTGCTAATAATATACTAGAAAATACTATCCTAAATTCACACCAACAATCACTCTACAACCCTTTTCCTCTTCCACCTGTTCAACATTTAGCTGCTAATAATTTTAGTGAGAGGATTGAATTTGCAAAAGCACAATTAAAAGGATATAAGCTGATAACAGAAAGTAGCTTTATGAACATAAACAAAGTAACTCAATATAAGGCTTGGCGAGTAAACCATACTATCGAATTGTAAATAAATTAATATGTTATAATACCGAAATTTTTTGATTAATTTAATTTCTTCCTAAACTCTATTAGAGAATATACAAAACTAACATAAACTTTTTCAAAAAATATTATCAGTGGTCAGAACTTTCTTTTAATCTTGTTATCTTTTACTTATAACTCTTGTTTTTTAACTTTTAATCAATTCATACGATTGTGTAATATCATTCATCAAACTTTAATATTTTTCAAACTATTTAAATAAAAAATTCAATTTATAACTTAATTTATCTTATTATCTGATTGATACTTATATTTTTTTATAAATAACTTATATAAATTTGATAAAAAAATTAGAATATTTTTATAATGAAGAAAAATATTGGAACAGTAAGATATTAAATTTATTGATTTTTTGAATTTTATAAGATGTAATAATTGATATAAAATTATTACAAGGGGATGTATAATGGTTGTAAATAAACATAAAGACATCATTATAAATAAATATACAGAATATGATGAAGACACTCGTTTGGTTAGTGATAGAGGACATAATGTAGAATATTTAACTACTATGCGTTATATCCAAAAATTTTTAAAACCTAAGGCTAAAATATTAGAAATAGGTGCAGCTACAGGACGTTATTCTATTGCATTGGCAAAAATGGGATATGATGTTACTGCTGTTGACCTTACGCCTAAAAACGTTGAAGTAATGAAATCTAAAAGCAAAAAACTAAAAAATTTTAATTGCATGGTTGCAGATGCTTTGGATTTGACAATGTTTGAAGATAAAACTTTTGATATGGTGTTAAATCTTGGACCTATGTATCATTTGTTTAATAAAAAAGATAAAAACAAAGCAGTCAGCGAAACATTACGTGTTGCTAAGAAAGGTGCTATATGTATGTTTGCTTATCTTCCTTGTGCTTCAATTATGACAGGTTATGGTTTGCGTCATCAAGCGGCATATCGTTTAGTAGAGTTAATGGATAATATCGGTCGTGTTAAAGATGTTCCAGAAGAAGTATTTAGCGCTTTTTATATAGAAGATTTTAAAAAGCTCTTTAATAAAACTAATACAAAATATATTACAAATGTGGCAACAGATGGAATAGCATATGTTATGCGCGAATGGCTTGAACAATTGCCTAAAAAAGATTATGAAGCTTTCTTAAAATGGCATTTTTTAACTTGTGAACGCTCGGACCAACAGGGGTATAGTTCTCATTTGCTTTATATTTGTAAGAAAAGATAAAGAATTATAATATGCAAATAAGAAAAGCGACACTAGACGATGTTTTTGATATTATTGAGGTAGTTCAATCCTCGTATAAGTTTTCGTATCGAGGATATTTGCCTGACGATTACTTAGATAATTTATGTATTACTGAAGACATCTTACAAAAATGGCAAGACTATTTGCAAAAATATGAATGTTATGTAGCTGAAAAACAAAAACGGATAGTTGCATTTATGATGTTAGATACACCATCAACAGAAGTTTTTGAAATTAACATTTTATACGTAAAGCCTGAATATCAAAAAATGGGGATAGGTTCGCAATTGGTTGATTATGCCTGTGATATAAAAAAAGCCAGTGGTTATAAAAAATGTAGTGTTTGGACAATGAAAAATGGTCCAGCAATATCCTTTTACATTAATTTAGGCTTTATATTTACTGGAGAAGAGCGGGAATGGAAGTTTGGATTACAGATAGAACATTTGAGAAGATTTATATTAAGTAACAAAAGATCCTGCTTTAAGATAAAGCAGGATTTTTTATAAAACAAACATAAACAAGGAAGCAGTCTTACTTGAGAGATGAGGTTAGAAGATCTGGCGACGACTTACTCTCCCGCGCCTTAAGACGAAGTACCATCAGCGCAAAAGGGTTTAACGTCCGAGTTCGGAATGGGATCGGGTGGGACACCTTTGCTATAATCACCAGATCATCAAACCTCACTTATCAAGCAAGAAAGAGAAATCTCT
>JAZSQL010000022.1:0-6420 GCA_045537965.1 Alphaproteobacteria bacterium | reverse complement strand
CGTTGGTTTAAACGCACATTACTTTTTATAACAAATTGTTTTTACATAAGAAAAAATATATAAAAATTACTATTTTTTATCTAAATGAGCAAATTTTATAGTTTTTTTGCCTTACACACTCCAAAAGTCATGGCTATTTTTGCTTGCAAAAATATAAGCCATCTTCAATATTTTTAAAAACAAAGAAAATCGCTAATCCTCGTCGTTCCTCCTCAAAGCGATGATTTTTAGGAGTGTTTATTAATATTCGTTCTTTATGTGACGTTTTAGGGTTACTCGCTACACTCACTCTAGACGTAACACTATTACTGTCACTCTGAACAATATGAAACATCTCTCTTTCTGATGTTATCGCCTGAGCAAACGTTAGCAAGTTCCCTTTACTATTATATCCTAAACAAACGCAAGTAAGCTTTAATCAAGGTATTTTCTTTGTTAAAAATATGGATGATATCTATTTCTTGAAAGCAAAATATTTGAATAAAATATAGCTAGAAACTGTAGTACACATTACAGCAATTATTTGAGCATAATAAGGGTTCATACTACCAAATTTTACCAAAATATCTAAAACTCCAGCATTAATAAAATAAGCCACCAACCAGACACCACAGCATTTGCTATATTCTTTAATCCAGTCTTTTAGTTTTCCTTTAGTGCAAAAAACAAAAACTTTTTGTGTTACAAAAGATGAAACCGAAGATATTATCCATGATAAAATAAGTGCAAATTGATAATGTTCAATTCCAGATAACCACAAAAACAAAGCAAATAAAGCATATTGTACTGTTGCATTAAAACCGCCTACTAATAAAAATCTAATCTTATCAGGCAAGGTAAACCAAAAATTCCAAACCATCCAAAACAACTTAATAAAAAGTTTCATAAATTAACTCTTCAAATCAATTAACAAAGACAACATCTCATCATTAACAGTTAAGCTTTGAGCATTAAGACTATAAGCACGTTGAACTACAATCATTCGTGAAAATTCTTCCTCAAGATTAACTGTTGAACTTTCTAATGACTCTGTAGAAATAATATCAGATGTATCAACATAATATTCATTACCAACTTCACCATTAGCTTCAAACAAAGTAGAATTAAAAGGTGTTAGATTTTCTGGTGCAGTAAAACCTGATATTGCAAGTTTAGCTATAGTTACCTCGCTATCATTACTATATTGAGCTCGCAAAATACCATTATCGTCAAATCTTATAGCAATCAAATTACCTGAAGGAAAACCGTTTTGTTGAATATTGGTAACAACCGAGCTTTCGCCATACTGAGTCATTTTAGATATATCAATATTCACATTACTAGAACTTCCATCATCCCAAGCAATTGCTACATCTAAATTTTCAGGAGTTTTAATAGTTCCATCTGTATTAAAAATAACTTCAGTAACAGCACTAGATGCAGTACCATCTTCTAAATCAAAAGATATATTCCAACTGTTTTCTTGTCCTTCAATTTTTTTAAAAACAAAGCTAAGGTTAGAACCATCATAATTTTTTGAATAAATATGAATATTATATATGCTACTATCTACATCATTAGCTGGAACATTGGCAATTATAGATGCCTTGGTCGTTTCTTTCTGCGGAACAACATTAGGTGCATCAATTATAATATTTGAGGCTGTATTACTAAATTCATCTTCTCCATTAATAGCTGCAAAACCCTGAACATACAAGCCACCAGAAGACACCAGATAAGCCTTACCGTCTTGAGCCGAGCGCTTAAAATCACCTGCACGCGAATAATAAACATTACCATATCCATCATCAAGCTTAAAAAAAGCATTGCTATTACCGCTTATTGCTACATCAAGCGTATTGCCAGTTGCTTTAACTATACCTTCAGCATCAATATTAGTACGGTTATATGCCCCCACACCAGTTATTGATGTGCGTGAAGAATGTAAACCACTCTGCGATCCGACCCCCAAACCAGATGAACCAAGCAATGTATAAAACAAAGTTTGATTTTGCTTATAACCTGTAGTGTTCATATTGGCAATATTTTCCGCTACACTTTGTTGAGCAGTGCTCATAGCATTCAAGCCTGTAACCGAAGGGATAAAACTTGCTAGTGCCATCTCAGCCTCACATTTTTAATTAATTTAAAAAAATATATGCAATTATTGTGCCAAAAAAAGCTCTGTAATATACTCTACAGAGCTTATTATCTAAATTACATATAAAACTACGCTGTTTTATTCTTACGACTTTTGTCAACCAACATCAAATCAGGTTTTGGTGCTTCTGCAGGAATAGGTCCCCCTTGTCTGATACAATGTCCATCAATATAAGCACCTGGTTCAATCGCAATAGTATTATGCGCCGCATCTCCAATCAATTTAGCTGACTTTGCAATAAATAAATTATCAACCAAAGCCTTACCTTTTAATGCTCCATAAAGTTGCAAACTATTTGCTGTAACCGAACCAGAAACACTACCTTTCACACCAATTATTAATTCATCACAGGAAATGTCTCCCTCAACAGCACCATCAACATGGATAATTCCATCACTCAAGATATCGCCTTTAACCTTAGTATTTTCACTAACAATACTGGGAACAGGAGCTCCTGTTGTACTTTTGCTCAAACGGCGGGCTAATTTCAAATAAATCAATCTTTTAAGTTTTTTCATAACATTTTACCTTTTTATAAATTTGACTAAGATATCTTTGCTTGCATAAACGGCAACGGATCTACAGGATGATTTTGATACAAAATCTCATAATGCAAATGAGGTCCTGTTGAACGCCCTGTATTTCCAACTTCGCCAATAGCATCATCTACTTCTAAATAGTCTCCCTCTTTAACATAAATTTTATGTAAATGAGCATATCTAGTTTTAAAGCCATTACCATGATCAATATCAACTAAATTACCATATCCTTTGTTAGATATACGAGTTCTAACTACCCGACCTCTAGCAGGAACCTTAATTTTATTGCCTGTTCTAGATGCTAAATCAATTCCTTTATGTCCTGCTCGACGTTTATTAAATGGATCACTACGATATCCAAATTTTGAACTTACCCAATAGCTCCAAACAGGCTTGCCTAAAGGAACATATTGCGAAACTTCACGATAATATTCCAAGTCATCAACTGATTTATAAATATTACTTATTTTTTTTATAATTTTATCATCTTGCAACTCAATTGCCGCAGCAGGAACAAAGGCTCCTCCCTTCGAATCTCTTTTTTTAGAGTTTGCTAAAGGATTAAAATAAAGACCTTGCTGCTTCAACGCTCCATTCACTTTACTAAATGCGCTTTTAATTTTATTAATTTCTTTCGAAGCAATAGACTCTACCTTAGCAAATACTTCCAATTCAGCTTTTTTAATATTTTGTACAGCAATTTCCAATTCTTTGAGACGTTCTTTTAGAGCATCTCTTTCAGCAGCTGCTAAATCACGCTGCAATACAATTTCATTAAGCTCAGCTTTATCATTTATTTTCTTACTATCAGCCCAATCTTTTTCTTCAGTAATTTGTTTTATTTTATCTTCTACTACCATAGCTTGACGCTTATAATGGTCAATATCTTTACCTTTGCTATCCTTCATCGATGTTAAAACGTTATCTATATTTTTTTGGATAGCTACAAAATCGCTCATCAACTCGACATAAGCATCTCTTGTTTCAATAAGCTCTTGGTTCTTATCTAGGATAATTGCACCAGATTTGTTGTACATATGGTACGAATAAATACTCCAAACAGCGCTCAAGCAAAATATAGCAATAGCAAACAGTTGAACTTTAGAAGAAATCTTAAAAACCATCGCTTTGCCTGCATTTCTGAAAATAATTTCTTTTTCAGAAAAAAATGGTTTCTTTTCAATATAATGAGGCGAATACTTACGCTTCAATTTTATTTTCTTATATTTCATAAGCAATTACATAGTTGTTGCAACAATCAACTCTAGCTATAACAGAAAAATCAAAAAAAGAAACTACTTTTTATAAAGTTATCCAAAGAGCTAGCTAATATATTGATTTTACTATTTTAAAAAATCAAGCACAGGTTGCCACCAAGGTTGTTTTTCTTCACATTTTTCTATTTTTGCATTCCAATGCCCACCAATTTCTTCGCAAAGACGTTTATCTTTACCACTCCAATACAAATATCCTGCAAAAATACAGGCAATAGCTATTATTGCTAAAATGAGTTTAAATAAGTGTTTGGCAATAAATAGAAGCAACCACAAAACACAGATACCTACGATAATTGTTTTATAAACAAAAATATTGTTATTAAAAACAAATGCTTGTAAAGAACAATAAGCAATTACCAAAATACAAGCTACATTAAAAGGATTGTTTATGATAAATTCTAGTAACTTTTTTATAAAACCTTTTTTTTCATTATTAGCCATATTTTTATCCTTTTTTATTATCGTATTATAAGCAAAACCACAACAACTAATAAACTACTTCAATTTATTGGAAGCATTCTATCAATATAACAAAATTTTTAAAGAGAAAGTATTTTTATTTTTCAGGGCTAACAATCATCATAACTTGTTTACCTTCAAGTTTAGGAGCTTGATCAAGCTTAATCAATCCTTCCAAATCTTCAACAATACGGTCTAAAATTTCCTTACCTAGATTGTTAGCACTCATCTCGCGCCCTTTATAACGCATAGTAAACTTCACTTTATTGCCCTCAGATAAAAACTTTTTAGCTTGTTTGATTTTTACTTCATAATCATGAGTTTCAATCATTGGGCGAAGTTTAAGTTCTTTGATTTCAACAACTTTTTGATTCTTTTTAGCTTCGGCTTTACGCTTTTGCATTTCGTATTTATATTTGCCATAATCAAGGATTTTACATACAGGAGGGGTTGCTTGGGGGGATATTTCAATCAAATCTAAGCCAACATTATCAGCTATTCGCAGTGCCTCTTGAATGGAAACAACACCTCTATTTTCACCAGTTTCATCAATTAATCGTACTTCTTTTACTCTTATTTCCTCATTTATGCGTGGTCCGTCTTCTTCTCGTACTGGCGCATTATTATGTTCTCGTGCTATTGTAGCCTCCTATAGTTATTAAAATTCTAATCATCCGTATAATATTTAATTTATATTTATTTTCAAGGGGAATTTTTAATTGTACAAACACAAATAGCAAAAAAATATTTACATATAGAATAATGTGATATATCATGCCATAAAAAATATTATTAATAAAAAAATATTACTATGAAAAAATTATTTAAAGAATTGGTAGAATTTTTCGAAGCAATGCTTCCGATGTTTGTAAAAAAAAGTTTTCCTGTAAAAGCTCTATTTTACTTCGTTTTTTTTATTCCATACACTGTGATAATGCTCTTTGTATTATTGCTAATATATAGTGTAGAAATACTAAAGGAGATAGTTAAATCAGAGAGTTTTAGGTGGTTTTTTGCCTTACCACTAGCAATTTTTTGTATAGTGGTGTTGGGAATTAAAATTAATATTACCAAAGGTGAAAAACAAACTGCGAACATTAATGAAATTGGTGACTTAATTTATTTAGATTCCATAGTAAATGATATTGTTGTAGGACAATGTTATTTATATGGTGTTCAGGAAGAATTTGATGAAATAGATTCACTTGCAGTGTTAGGTTTCAAGTATATCGATGGGGTTCCATCTTATCAATATACATGGGATGATACACCATACGATGAAGCGAAAAATATTGTGAGATACGAATATCTACCGATAGTACTTCAAAATATGAAGTGTGAACTAACTTCTCATCAACTGGCAGTTACAGTATTGGCAGAAATTAGAATGGGAGAAAAAAAATTTCTAAATTCAGCCTTTTTTAAAAAAATTAATCAAGGCGATTTAGAAAGTGCTGGGAAACTTCTACAGAATGAGGATCCAGTATTCAACGTATTATATTTGCTTTGGAATGAGCAGATTACGATTGAAGAACTGAAGGATTGTCCAATATTATCTTATAGATATGTAAATTGGACAGAAGAAGTGGAAGAACAAATTGTAAAAATTAAGAGGAGTGGTGATTTGCAAACTCCGATAGAAATTTTACAATTATTGTAATAAAAAAGCTCAATGTTTATCATTAAACATTGAGCTTTTTTTGTTATATGTAAATTTTAAATCAAATTTGTTAGATATGAAAAAAATTAAAAATAATAAAAAAAAATACTTGACCAATAAAAAAAATGCATATATAAACCTTTTGTCATTACGGCGGTCCCATCGTCTAATGGTTAGGACATCACCCTTTCACGGTGGTAATATGGGTTCGAATCCCGTTGGGATCACCAATACAAAAAGCCTCCCTTTATGGGAGGTTTTTTGTATTGGTAAACAATCCCCACAGGGTTTCGAAGCCATATTACCTTGGTAATTATGGGCTCGAGGATAAACACACCCGATGCT
>JAZSQL010000009.1:0-26724 GCA_045537965.1 Alphaproteobacteria bacterium | reverse complement strand
TACCACCTTTTTCTTCTTTACAAATTTCATTTTCGGGGTTAATTGCACATTCATATTCTCTTTTTGCTTTGTTATAAACGGCTGTTGCTTGCTTACACTTTTTGCTTTCAGGTTCTACACATTCCTCTTCCATAGCTAACTTTGCTGCTTCAACATCTGCTTTCAAATCTTCTTCTGTTCCCCTATCTCCTGTATCTTCTTCTGTTCCCTCCTCTGTCTCTTCTTCTGGTTCATCAGTTTCTGTTTCACCTTCTTCGGGTTCTTCTCCTCCATTAACCATTTCATCTGCCATGTTTTTATATTCTTCTGCTTGAGCTTTATATGCTTCCGCCATTTCCTTAGCTTCTTCGATCCTTGTTTTGTAGTCTTCTATTTGTTCTTTTTTCTTTTGAATAGTATCACGTTGTTTATTAACGAAGTCAGAAACACTACTTTTTGCTGCACCTAATTTTGCCATAGTTTTTTGAGCTGTTTTTACTTGTTCTACAGTTTCGGTAGAATTTTTGACGGTTTCTACTGTCTCAGATCCTGCTTGCAATGTTCCAGGAATATCCATTGTTGGAATACCTTGTGACCAACACACACATGGAATCACTAGTAAAGATATTAAAACAAGCCATAGACGAGATTTCATCTTCTTTCCCTCCAAAAAGTCTACCATAATACCATAGTAGCA
Organism: Alphaproteobacteria bacterium; assembly: GCA_045537965.1. GTDB lineage: Bacteria > Pseudomonadota > Alphaproteobacteria > RF32 > CAG-239 > CAZU01. The sequence continues at coordinate 26,048 of JAZSQL010000009.1, read as the reverse complement.
TAAAACAGCTTATAAATAAACGTTTTAGAGCGTTTATTTTAAATATTTAAATATTTTGTAACAAAGTTATCTTCACCATATTCTTTGATTAGTTCTTCAACCAATAACACATTTTTACGTCCAGAATTATAAAGCTTGAGGTATGGACCTAAACCGCTTAAATCAACATCTAAAATAACAGATTCACCTGTTGCTGGACGTGAAAGCAATATTGCATAAGGAAAATCACGATATGAACGACCAAAGATAAAATCAGTTTCTGACTGCGTCAAATTCCAGTTTACATAATCTTCAGGCATTGCCTGCGGATTACGGAAAAAGATAACTGTTTGACATTGACCACGAATAACCTCGCCAACACCAAGTTTATCAATAACATTTGGCTGTTGGAATGCACAAAGATAGGCTTGACGTTTTTTACGTCCTTCTTGCAAACCAATAATAAAGTAGTCACGGAACATTGGGTGTTTTAACATAGGTGCGGTCTCATCAATCATAATCAATGAAGGCACACCTGTTTCGCCTGTTTCTGATTGAATACGATGCATAATATAGCTAATAACAGCAGGAGCAAGCGTTTCATCTTCAAAAATATGAGTAAAATCAAAAGCCATAAAGCGCTTAGATTTCAAATCAAGACTATCGTTAGTTCCGTTAAAAATAGCACCATATTGATCTGGATTTATCCATTTGAATAATTCGCGGCGCATATTTCCTGTTGGTGAAAAACAACTTTTATACAAGTTTGTCATAACACGTTCTTCGGGACGTAGATAATCAAAAGCTGTGGTTACCGCACGAGCAATTTCTTTTTCTGACACTGCATCGTCAACCATTGTAATAGCACGCATCCAACGACGTAAAAAGGCGCGATTATTTGGTGTATTGTTGCAATCAAATGGATTGAGCGAAACATTTTTTTCATCGCCTTCAAAACCGACATAAGCTCCTTTAATTGCACGAGTAAAGATTTCGGCACCACGGTGTCGATCAAAGAAAAATACTTTCAAATCACCATGACGCATTGCCTGCCCAGCTAAAAAGGTTAGCAAAGTTGTTTTACCTTGCCCTGTTGGACCAATAATACAACAGTGAGCAACCGCCGAATCTTCACTCGAAACATGAAACTGGAATCGATAAGCCGAACCTGATGTAGTACGAAAGATTGAAATTGCTCCAGGTCCCCAGTCTGACTTTGAAAAACCTTCTGATGGTTTATCAAACGAAATAGCCGCAGCAACTACTCTTGATAAATAGCGATATGTTCGTGGCAAAGTTTCATAGGTTGGAAATTGATTAAAGAATGTTGCTTGAGACATCCAACCTTCACGAACAGGAGTAACACTGAACAAACGACAAATACGCTGAACTTCGCTTTCAGCAAAATCTATTTCTTCCTTAGTTTCACCACGAAGCAAAATAGACATAGCATATTCTGTTAATGATTGATGATCGCTATCGCTGTCTTCGATTGCAGCTAAAACCTCGCTATATTGGTTTATAACATCACCAGAAAAACTAGTCATCGACGCCATACGTTGTTGCTGCATTAACAATGCTCTGGCGTGAGGTTTAAATAATGGACGAATGTTGTGCAACAAAACTAATTCACAATCAATAGCCAAAAGCGAAGCCACCATAGATTCGTCCATATAATCACCAGAAGAGCGAATCCCCATAACAACTTCATACATTTCTTTGTCGCCAGAGAAAAATTTGATAATACCATTTTCACCAGTAAAATGAATATGATCCGCAGTCAATAATTGGTTAAGATGAGGTCCTGTAGCGCCTCTAACTTTTGGTGATGGACGTGAAATTGGCGAACAAAGTTTAGCATACAAAGCAAACGGGCTGTCTTCAGCATTACTGCCTTCTTCTTCAATTAATGGGTGAACGCCATAGTCATTTAAGGTTGCGATCAGTGATTGAGATGCATAATTTAAGTCTTTAAGATTTTCATCACGATCAGCCACTGAAAGTACAATATAGTGGGTATTAAAAAACACTCTATCAATATTTTCTTGCCAAATATCAGATATCTTCTCTAGTAATTGATTGTTAAAATTACCAACATTTTCTTCTAGAGGAATACGCTCGCGCAAAGTAACCACACGACAAGTAACTTGCAAATCAGACATACCATCGACCCAAGCCTTGCGAGCTTCAAACATTGACATAACTTTTTCTTCAGTAGCAAAAGCTAGATCTGATCCTGTTACTTTAAAAATGCGTGCAAGAGAACCATTATAGCAGCGAATCGTCATACCATCTGATAACAACTTGTCAAACGGCATAAAATCTGAAACGCGACTCTCATTTGGATGAGGTAATACTAAGTGACCAAATTTGGTTGCCCAAAACCCAGCAAATGCAGCAGCTGAAATAAAACCAACTATTGCAACTATAATCTCAAAGCTTGACAAACCTTCAACAAAGGTCGAAAAAAAATCATAATCAAGGTACAAATTTATTCCCCTTTTCTTTATAAAGGTTGTTAGATTTTTTGGCTGTTTGACCATAGGCTTGTATCATTGTAGATATGTGAGGATCTCTAACACCCAACGCTATACAGACAATGTGTACAAGAACCAAAGATGCCATAAACCAAAGAGGGTTCACATCAAACGTTCCCAAAAACATAAACATTATAGGAAATTGTATGCCAAGATTAAGCAAAACTGGCAAAAATGGTCCCCACAATATTTTGGGTGGATTGGCTACTGCTTTTAAGATAACCTCACGCATTTGTTCCTCGTTAGTTCAAAGGCTTTTTGTCATGATAGGGCATATGTTTTTGTTTGGCAACCAACGCAACTAAATTTATCACAGCTATTTGAATTGACATACAAAAAATAGAGGCATACCATTATAGAATTAGTATACCTCTGTTTTTATGAATAATGAGTTAATTTACAGCAGAATCTGTTGTTGTCTCTCCTTCATTTACTTCTGGTTTATTATTTTCTGGCTCAGCATCTTCTTCAGCATATTGAGCTTGTCTTTCTGCTGCATCAAGTTGATCTTCGATAGCTTTGTCTAATTGCTTTTGAAGTTCTTGGCGCTCTTGGTCCGTTAAATCAGGATTTGCTAGTTGTTCATTAATATCATCTATCGTTGCCTGAGCATTTTCAAAGTCTAACTGAGCTTGATCTCTTTTTGCTTGTTCATATTCTGTTTCAGTTTCTTTAAGTTCTTTTCTTGCTTCTACTAACTTATCATTAGCTTGTTCTCCCAAAGCTTTCTTATTTTCAGCATTGTCTTTAGCTGTGTTGGCAAGGGTTGTAAGTGTTGAACAAAGCGAACCATTTGGATCTGCACTACAAGCAGCATCAGCCTTTTCTTGAGCCTCTTTAGCTTGACGTTCAGCCTCTTTATATTCATTGAATAAACGTTTTGTTTCATTTTCTAGCTGATTAACCTCATTAACTGCTTGATTATATTCTTGCTGAGCAACTTGTTCTGGATGAGCTTGATTATATTCTTCCTGTTGTTGCTGCTGCTGTTCTTGCCACTGTTGTTGTTGCTGTTGTTGTTGCTCTTCCTGTTGTCTTCTTTGCTCTTCCTGTTGTCTTTTTTGCTTTTCCTGTTGTTTTCTTTGCTCTTCCTCCTTTTTCTTCTGAACATCTTCTTTACGAACATCTTCTAGTGTCTTGTCTGAGCCAAAACCAAATACATCTTGCATTGATGTGTTCTCAATCGTATAAGTTGTACTACCAACAGCTCCAACACCTTGTTGAAAAAGAGTATTGAATTCGTTACTTGCGTTGCCAACACCGTTAACAAAATCGCCTGTTTTTGTAACAAAGTTATCTTTACCAGCCCATTGACCATCAACATTTTCAACACCATCTGGTCCCCATTCTTGACCATTGAGAAAAGCGTCAAATCTATTGGTTGATTCTCCAGTCATTCGTCTCATATTAAGCTCGTCTTGTTGATCAGTAGATTTGCCCATATCTTGTACATTATTAGATATATCTGATAGTCCTGAGGTTACAGAAGCAAAACCACCTGTAGTTGTTGTAACCATAGTATTAACACCATTCCAAAGTGAACCAACACCATAAACCCAATCTGTAACACTCGTGTCTCCATCCATTAGATTCTCGACTGTTGCTTTCATTTGTTTATAAGTATTTTTCACTGTTTCAACTCGATTTTTAATATCTTTGGCGGTATTTACAACGGTATGAACTGTATCGGCCGCTTTATTAATTGTTGACACAATATCACCAACACAACTTGTAAAATTTGCCCAACCAGAACCACTTGTTCCTTGACAGAATCCTCTTGCATCTGCTTTAAATTCCTCCGCAACAATGTTATTTTTGCCCTTGCCGTCTGATTTGTTTTCTATAAATGTTTCTGGTCCATACGTAATTGAATAAGTATAATCTACATAGTTGGTATCATGAAATGCATAAGACAGTCTTTTACCATCCTCTGTACTCTCACTAGAAGACCAATTATCTAGATAATATACTCCCTTATTACCAACAAAGTATTCAATTAAACGCCCTAAATTAGCAACAAGGAATAATCCCATAGCAATATTTGCAAACCATTTCCAACTTAGTTTGTTAAAAATTGCCATCCATGCAAAACCTATTAACCCAAATCCAGCAAAAATATAAACAATGGGTTTTATTGCTATTATGATGGCTACAGAACGACGAGTAATTGCATCAAAAACATCTGTACCGCCTTCATTCGCAAAATCACTTGATAGTGTTGCATCTTCGTTGTTACCTCCTCCGCCTTTAAATCTGTCTCCATATAGATACTTTAGGTCATCATCATATTGTTTTACTAGTCCTGCCTCTACTGTTGTTTTTGTTTCAATTGTTGTTTGTTGTAGTTTATTGGTCTCAACACATTGTTCAGCTTCGCTTACCGTCTTTTCTACTGATTCTACTTTTTCTCTTAATTTTTCAGCTTTTTTACAAGCTTCTTGAGCTTTTAGTTGAGCATCTCCTGAGGTCATTGAGCTATAGCGACGACATTCTGCTTTTGCTGCATCTGTTTGAGCTTGCAAGGCGTTTACACAATTTCGTGCATTTCTGAGACCAGTGGAAAACTCATTAAAATTTTTTCTCAAATTGTTCTGTTCTTCGTCTGAGCTACAGGGTACTTTTCCTTCATCATTCGCAAATTTTGAAATCATCTCAGTACATCTAGCTGCAGCATCTTCGGCAATTTCTTCTGGTGTATCGACAATGATACCCAAAGCTAGAGCATTTTTTCGTGCCTCTTCGTAATTTTTTAACTCCTCTTCACAATCTTTATTTTTCCCTTTTGCTGCTTTTTTTGCTGCTTTTTTTTGACATTTTTTTAACTTTTCTTTTGCCTTTTTTAGAGCTTTTTCGGCTTTAGCTTTGGCTTTGTTTTCTAGTTTTGTAGCTTTATTTGCCTCCTTAGATGCTTGTTTTTGCTCTTTGTCAAAAGCATCTTGCTTTTCTGCCATACCAGCTTTAGCTTGGTTCATCTTTTCAAATTCTTCGTTACATCCTCCTTTTGGTGGATTTGCTAGACATCTATTGTACTCCATTGAAGCTTTGGTATAATCATCTTTAGCTTTATTTAAATCATTTTGGGCTTTTTGCCAACGTTCATTACCGCCAGATGCTTGATATTTATCATTATTTCCCGTTGTCTGACTGCCGCTGTTTGTAGTAGAAGAAGTATCTACCCCAAAAGCAGCTCCTGTACTATAATCATTTTTATTATAAGGTGGTTCTTCATCAGACTCATCCATACCTCCTGGTCCTGCTGCCCAAGAGTAGTTTATTGCTGACACACTAGAGAAAGCCAGTAGTGTTACTGATAACAAAATCACCTTGCTTATTTTAGATAATTTTAACATGGCTTCCTCCTCTTTTTGTGGCTATAGCACTATGTATGAAAATACTTCAGCTAACTACCACTTCCATCCTGGCCTGTATTTTCATCTGGATTTTTATCTTTATTTGTTGCATCTGCAGGATTTACCAAAGTATTGGTAATTAATTCATCATCAAATTTATCACAACCTGTAATAAGGACAACAACCTCGCCAGCGGTTGCGATAACGACTAGCGAAATTACTATTGCACCAAGCCATTTCCAATTAAGGTTGCCAAAAAAACCACCAACTGCAACAGCTATAATACCAAAACCCGCAACAACATAAATTAAATCGCGTAACTTATTGAAAATCTCTCGCCCTGTTGTAACTAATTCGGTAAAAATACCCAAATCGGTTGAACAAAATTTACCTGTATTACTAGATGATCCTCCAATGCCAACAGTTGGGGATGGGGTTTGAGCCGTAACATTTTCACTATAGACGCAGACAAACAATGCTATTAAAAGCACTCTCAATATATTTTTGATGTTTATCATGACGTCCTCCCCTTTTGGCATCGCTTTGAGTTTGTTTTTGCACCCTTGTTAATTGATGAAAAAATAAACCCAAATTTTCTAAAAAAAGACCATTACTAAAAAAATATACTTTTAGCTGGCGGTCTTTGATTTGGACTGTGGCCCGAGGGCTGATAAAGCCCCCGAGCCATGCAGGTTTTAGACTTGACCAAAACTATCTCCCAAAGTAGTGTTATTTATATCGCTACTACCTGTTGCGTAGTTCACGATTGAACCTGCAGCAGCCAAAATAGCCAAACCTACTGCCAAAGCAGCAAACCATTTCCAGTTAATCTTGCCGAAAATTGCCATAAATGCAATACCAACAAGACCAAAACCACCAACAACAAAGATGATAGTTTTAATTGATGTAAACACATTTACCGCTTTATTTTGGGCAGTTGTCATAATCGTTGAGCCTTGAGCAGATGCTTCGCCAGCAAAGCCAAATATAGCAAACAAAGCTACTAAGCAAAGTGTCCAAATATTGTTTTTAATAAATTGCATAATCGTTCTCCTTTTTTTAAATTTTGCAAAACTTAATATACTCTTTTAGGATACCTAAATTTAAAGAATTTTGCTAGTAAAAAGTCTTGACACAAAAATAGAGCAACCTATTGTTTTTACATAGCAAATTTTGCTGTAACAAAAAATTCACAGTACTTAAATAAGTCTAAACAATGATTTTGCTTAAAATTTTTAAATAAGAATCGCATTGTTGGGAAAAAATATTTCTTAATTTAAATGGCATCAAATAATGTCATCGTTGTGTATGTTAATAAGAGTGTTCGTTACACTCGCTTGGGGTATTACGCATGTTAATAATTTTGCAGACACTTTTGAGCGAGTGAGCGAACACCATACCCACAGTTACACTTTGAGCGAGTGTAACGAGTACCTCAAATGTCATCGCTCCGAGGAGGTACGACGAGGATTAGCCATCTTCCTTGTTTTTAAAAATATTTATTTACAGCTTGCTTAAACTGCTCCAAAAACAACTCCTTAAAATATGACACATTGTTTTGCTCATAAAATAGGATTATTGCTTTTTTATATTCAATTTCATCAACACTTCTATACGAAAGCGGACAATATCCGTTAGCTAGCAAAATTGCATTGCTCAAAATTCTTGATGTTCGTTTGTTGCCATCTTCAAATGGTTGAATATATGCAATCATCAAAACACAAATCAATGCTTTTTCTATCGGATTTTCGGTTTTATTTATTACATCTATCAAATTTTTTAGCGCTTCTTTTATTTGATATGCATTGTCTAATGGTTTGTAGTTTGTGCCGATAATGCCGACCATACCATTACGAATACCTGTTGCAACACCAAGATCATCAACAAGAAGCCTGTGTAGTTCTTCAATTTTTGCAACAGTCAGATTCTTATAATATTCAGGAGATTTCAAAACAAAATCTAAGGCTTTCTTATGGTTTAATACCATATTTGTTTCTTCTTTGGTTTTGCCTTTTGCTGAAATATTTTCATTTAGTAAACGTTCTGTGTCAAGAAGAGTGTATGTATTGCCCTCTATTTTAGATGACTTCCAAGCAAGCTCAACCGTTAAACGTTCAAACTCTTTTTGTAACAAATTAGGAGAAAGTTTATTTCTTTTTTCAATATATGTGTCATTTAGCTGTTCTAGCTCCATCTTTTCTTTGGGAGTTAATAAATCTTTTAGTGCGGTGAAAACATCAAAATTAAAACCTTTTATATTAGGTAATCTTTCATCTTGGTCTTTGTTAAAATAGTTTTCAATGTTTATGTTATTTAATAAATTGGCTTTTATAGACGGATTATAAATGGTAGCTTTGGCAAGACCTGATTTTTCGATGTCATTATTTTCTAACAACAATTTCAAATCTCTGGTAATAGTCATTTTAGTAGCTTCATAACCCATTTTGCGTAAGAAAACTTCAATATCCTCACGTTTAATGTTCGGATTATCTTTTATAAAATCTAATATTAATTCTTGACGCTTGTTATACATTTTTGCTCCAATCGTAACATTTTGTATGGATAATCGTAACATTTGTGTTACGATTAGTCAATTTATTTTTATATTTAGTATAAAGAAAAATTCATTAAAGTCATTAACTCTGCAAAAAAAGACTCAACATAACGTTAAAAAGGCTCTCTACTGAGAGCCTTTTTATATTAGGAGATTGCATAGGATATGAGATTAGAAGTAAACCCAAGATATATAGTTGGACTCCTCACCACATAAAGCACCTGATGAAGTACCTAAATCCGTCAAACCCAAAGGTAATTTATCTGTACAAAAATGTCCACTTGTTCCAGAACCAGTACAAACACCTTCATCAAACTTTGGCTGCTGGTCTTCAGTGGCACCTCCAGGTTCTGTACCAATGTCCATAGAAATCAAACCATCGGCCCCCCAATCAGAAGTAGCTAAAGAACGACAAGCTTCCCTTCCCAAAGCACGCATAGTAATATAAAAGTAAGTATTATTTGTACCTAAAGTTCCAATATTAACCCTACCACCAAATGCTCCATTTAAAGCCACATTAGAACCTGAACCAGAAATCATTTCCGCTGGAGCAATATTATAAGCGGCAGCCACAGATGCATCCAAACCCTCATAACTAGGACTGGTGGCATAAGCTGTACGAATATTCATCAACATCATAGTAATTTGGTCTTGTGCTTTAGTTAGCTTAAATTTAGCCATCGCTTTAGAATAACCAGAAATACCACCAACTGATAACACGCCGATAATTGCTAACACACCGAGCATTTCGACCATTGAACGACCTTTTTGATCATTTCTTGATAACATTGTCATTGTTCCTCTCCTAAAAATTGTTGTTCCTATGCTTTCATCATAACAAATATCTCGGTGTCACTCAATTCTGCTTTTAGTCATAATTGAGCAGAACTTGTTATAACTTTGGTCATATCTTAAACATAGCATAAACCATAATTGTTTAATTTATCGTTAAAAATATTAACCTTTATATTTTTTTGACATTGAAGATGCCTTACCTCGCTCGTTTCACTTGCTCAGGGCATGACGTCCCTCAATATCCTCAAACTCAACACAATTATATTCATCTTTTAATATTTAGCAACTATAGTTTTATTCAAAGTGCAAAACCACATTATTATTACTACCTTTGCAAAGCTTTTCTACAATATCCTTCTTTGCTGGCAATATAAATTCTTTATTACCCCAATCAAATTTTTGGCTTATTTCATCGTTTTGCAACACCATTGCACTAACTCCAAGCCAGAAATCAGGATCAAATTTTAACGATGCCAACCCAATACATTGTTGCTTGTTAAGACCTTTATAAGCAATAACAAAGCTACGTGATGTCGGCATTACAGTACTTCCATTAGCATCAGCTCCTACTACAACAGGATTATTAAAATAGCCAATTAGACTATTTCCTACAACATTCATACTTAAAGGATATATTTTTTTTCTTATAACCTCATTAGTATTAAGCCCCCAAAAATCTGGTCTTGTCTTATAACGATTGCGAATATTTTTAGCTAAAGCAACAATCTGCTGTCCTGCTTCTTGTGCGCCAACATCTCGTTGTCCGCCAATAAATAGCAATACAATCATACCAAAAACAGCAATTACAGTTGCCCCTAACACAACCTTTTTCCAATTACGGTACCAAAAAGTTTTATCCAAAAGTTTCTTAAGCGTTTTTATTATTTTCATTATTTTTATCCCATTCCACTAGTAATCTGGTCTTGCATTTCAAATGTTCCCATAACTGCCCATGCAATAACAGCACCAATCGATAGCAAAGCAATCATATTCAAAATACCTGCTTTTTCTTCAATCATATATACAGATTCTTCAAGCCATTCATTAGCTAAGTTATCCAACGCTTCTTCAAAGTTATCAAGTTCGGAATAAATCTTCAAATCGCTGATAACTTCTTTGTCTGGAAAACCAAGCCCTGTTTTACCCAATGCTTGACCTAAGTTGTCACCATTATTGATAAATATCATTGTTTTATCAATACGTTCTTTCAAATAGCGAGTTGAATCACGTCTTAGCGCACGCATAGCTGTCGAAACAGGTGTTCCTCCTTTAACCAACGCAGACAAAGCCAAAAGCCAACTAATGCCTACAAATATTTTATATAAAGACCATGGTGGGATGTTGTCAAACAAGGCTCTAATTTTACCCGTCCAAATACTAATTGTAAAATATATAACAGCCATAACAATTGGCAAAGAAGAAAACGCAAACAACCAATTATCTTTAATCCATGCCGACAAATCAACCAAATCACGAGCCAAACCACGCCAAACAACAGTAGGTGCAGCATCAATCATTGGTGGCACCATATAAACACCAATGGCATAAATAATCAAAATTGCCATCATTAATAGAAATGAAGGGTAGGTAATTGCTCCAACAATAGGACGTATCATTTTGGTTGAACCTTCAGTAACCTTAATTAAGTTTAATAAAGCACCTTCAAGGTCTGATACGTCACCTACAGAAAGCATCAATCTTTCTCTGTCAGGCGCCCAACCTTTTAAGGCTTCAGAAAATGTTTTACCATTGTTGAGTGAACGTCCCCAAGCTGCAATCGCAATAGCTAAAGGCTCTCCAGGATTTTTACCTCCATTTGATGCTCCATCATGCAACATATCCAAAGCATCCATCAATGAAAAGCGGTTGCGCATTAACGATGCAATTTTACGATATAACTTTAACCTTGTTTTATTAGACAATGTTATAATAAGCCTTGCATAATATTCTTCAGCTTTATTAAGGTTGCGCATCGCATTATTAAGCGTTTTGGAAGATTTTTTCTTTTTAATAACTTCTTCTTCAGCCATCTATCTAACCCTCTTAATATGCTGGACGTTGGTCCAAAAGACCACACCAACGTTCAACTTCATCCAAATCAATAAATCCTTTGAGCATACGTTCCATTGCAGCTTCTTTTAATGTACGTCCATTTAAGTCCGATGTCCAATAATCAATCGCTTTGCGGGTTTCGCCCTTTATCATCAATTCTAGAAATGTTGCATCTGGCAAAATAATTTCTGGCACGCACATACGCCCTTTAACTCCTGTACCATTACAAAACTTACAACCAGGTCCTCTGATATAGGTATTTTCCACCCCAAAATCGCCCAAAGCTGTGCGCAAGCGTTGAAAAGATGGATCATTCTGTCTTTCTGTAACTTTAACACGACAATGCGGACAAAGTTTACGGAACAAGCGCTGTGAAATAAGTCCTTTAATTAATTCAGGATCTAACAATTTAAATGTTTCAACACCCATATCACGAAAGCGGTTAATAATGGCAGGAGCTGAGTTTGCGTGTAATGTCGACCACATACCGTGTCCAGATAACGCACCTTGGAATGTAAGTTGTGCTGAGGCTAATGCACGAATCTCACCCACCATAATAACGTCAGGGTCAGAACGCAAAGCTGCCGATAGCGCTTTGGTAAATTGTTCTGCTTTTTCTTCTTCGGTATTTGCGTTGGTAACAGGCATTTGTCTTGCTCCTGGAATAGGATATTCAGGAGGGTCTTCCACAGTCAATAAATTAAGCTCATAGTTTTTTTCTTGCAAAAGCTTAATCATGTTGCGTTGTAAAGTAGTTGACTTTCCAGATCCAGTAGGTCCTGCCACAATATTCAAGCCCACAGGCACAGCTCTTAAACGATAAAACAAATCTTCTTCAAATTCGCCAAAACCTAAAGATGCTAAATCACCCGAACCATCAGGGTTGTCATCAGCATACAACAGACGCATAACCAAATATTGCGAACCAAAAGCAATAGGATTAAATTGTAAACGAATAGCCAACACATTGTGAGGAAGCATCAATTTACCTTTAGAACCACGTAAAGGAGTGGAACCAAGTTTTTGTGCTCCTTGGAACTCATTTTGTGCATAGTTAGAATCGGAAATATCTGCTGAAGCAAAAGCTGCACGCACAAACAATTCACCCCATTCCTTATTATATTCCATTTCAACCTGCATCATACCATTAACTCGGAACATAATAACTGTACTATCAGCAACAATAACGTGAATATCAGACACCTTCTTTGCTGCAGCCCTAGCAACCACATTTACAAAATCTTTTTGCATTTGCAGTTGGTCAAGTTCAGCATCCCCTGAAACTTCAGCAGCGGCTTGAGCACGTTCACCAATTGAATAAATAGCATTAAGCTCGTTTTGCGAAACATAGGTTGGTTTTGATATAGCAATTTTTTTCTTGCGAGCTAAAACTTCAAAACTTAAAACACGTCCATCAAATTTATGCGATTCTACAACTAAAAAACGACCATCACTAAACAATGCTAATAAACGCTTAGTATCATCGTTTATTGCCATAGGTGATCCTGGCAAAGTCATTAATTTGTTGCCATCAGAAAAATAAATTTCATTAATTGTTTGCTTTTCGCTACTTTGTTTTTCTTTAGCTACAGCTTCAACTAACTGTGCCGAACTTAAGTTAGCCGAGGCGGCACCATTTGATGATGCCGTTTGTTCTTTGTCTTCAACATTATCTTCTTCGGCCATAGCAAACCTAATCGTAAGTTAGTTTTTAATTAAAACAGCTTATTCTGTTGCTGTTTTATCTATTTCAAAACTAGTTGTTTCAGTTGGCAAAATTCCACCAGCGGCAAAATAAAGATATTTTCTATCACCATTTCTTTCAACCATAACATAAGTTGTTGTAATTTCTCCAACTATATGTCCTGATTGTAAAATTGTACCCTTCTTTACGTAAAAACTTGTACCGCTTTTATTCATTAATCGGGCAATTAATTCATCACCTTTACCTCTAATTTCCGTAACAGCATAAAGTTTAGATAAATCAGATTCAATAGGCTCCGCAACTACACTACTATCATTAGCTGCTGCAGTCAATTCATCAACCATACTCAAATCAACTCCAGCAGCTGCAGCTATTTGTTCTCGACTTAGACCTTCGAATGGATTTCGACGAGCTTTCTCTCGTTCTTTTTCTAAATTATCAATCCTAGAACGTAAAACGCTAATTTGAGCATCTCTATCTTCAATTTTTTTTCTATAATAATCTGAAGTATTTTTGTATGATGCTCTAGCATCCGCTGCTTCTTGTTTAATGGTGTTCATTCTATCTTTCAGATCATTCATCAAAACTTTTTTTGCATCACGTAGATCAGCAATTTGTTTATAAAATAATGAATTGTTTTCAATCCACATTTGTTTTTCTTCAAGCATTTTGTTCTTATATGCTCCCAAAACATTTTCTTGACGAAGAGCTTCAAATTTAATGTCTAGATCACGAAGCTTTTCTTGTTCAATGAGTAATTCTTTTTCAATTTTTTTCTCTGTTTCCAATGCTTTTAATCTTGCCTGCTCGGCCTTTTCTTGCTCGTCAATTAAAGCCTTGCGGCGTTGATTTTTTACTGCTTCAATTTCATTTTGTAGTTTTTCGCGGCGCAATTCCAAATTAAGCAAAGCAGTTCTTTTTTCAATTTCAGACATCTGAGCAAACAAATCATCATCAACAGGCATGTCGTCATTAGCTCCAAACAACCCCACACCTCCATTATCTGATGGTGGCATTGAGAAAACATTTGTATCCTCAGTTATAGGTTTTGCTGTAACGACTGGCTGTGGCTGAGGTTTTGCAGCCAAAGGACCTTTGGGCATAATTTTAGGAGCTTCATTTTCCGTTATTTCTAACGGAATTTCAGCTTTTTTTTCTTCTTTTGGAGCTTCTAAAGTAGGTGTATCATTAATAGTGTCAAGTTCGTCTTCAAACATAGCATCTTCAGATAAAGAAACCAGTCCCTGAGCGTTTGCTTGTGTTACAACACATGCTATAACAAAGGGAATTGCCAATATTAAAATATTTTTTATTTTATAAAACATAGATAGCTCCTTCATAATGCCAACTATCACTAGCTGGAGAATATGTAATTAATCTAATCTCAAGACCTGAATATTTTGTTAACAAATCGATCCATGTTATTGGATTATAATTAGAATTAAAACTAAAGCGTAATGCTTTGAATGTTGCTTTCGTTGCTACAGGTGCCGCCCTCGGCCCCTTTTTCATAGAACCAGCGGAAACTAATGGTGAGGCACTTTTTTCCTCTTCTGCTAAGGATATAGAAAGCCCAAGTGATTGAAATTTGTTATTTATCTCATTACGCAAATCAATTATTTCCTTTTTAGGAGGTGAAGAAATAATCTCAATGGTTTTTAAAGGTAACGATGCTGATAAACTAGAACCTGTAGCATCAAAAGTGTAATCTGTAAACTGTAAACCAGACTTTTGTAAAGCTGTTTCTGCCCAAGATAATAAACCTATATCCCTTCTCCATGAGGTTGCTACAGCATTCTCTGCACAACTTAAATTACCAATAGTCCAACCAGGAGGCATAATAGCAGCTAATTGTGTAATACCATCATAACAATTTTGCATAACCTGTTTAGGATTGGCAATTTTTTCCCAAGGTTTAGGTATCTCTTTGACAGGTGCTTGCTGTACAACCTTAGGTCGAACTGGCACAACGACAGGACGCTTAACAGGAGTTAGAAATAACTTATCAATCAGTGTTGAAAGCAGCCAAATTCCTACAACTGCCGATATAGCTACAACAAGTACCAACTTTGAACCTCGAAGCCCTTTAATTTTTTGTAACTTAACTTTAGCTCCGCGTTGAATTAGTTCTTCTATATCTATATCTTCGGTATCTTCAACTTCCCACTCTCTAGGAGCTATTTTTTTACCCCAATCAGGTACTGCCATCATAGACATAAACTGGTTTTTGGCTTCTTCTTCTGTTAAAAATAACATATCACCATCTGAAAGAATTATATCGTTACGTACACACGTATACCACCAACCTTCTTTCACTTTGAAAACAGCAACAAAAGAAGACACATTAGATAACGAACTAGTTAGAGCTACTGCCGCAACACTTTGTCCATTTCTAAAACCTTCGTGCGAAACACAAATACCAAACTGAGGAGCTTTTCCACCCTTTATACAGAATAAATCAGCCCCCTCTAAGATGCCATTAGATGCTTCCTCAACTTCCTGCATGTAATCATTAGAGTTTTGTAAAGGCTGCCAAAAAAGGCTCGTGGCATAATTAACACCATCGATGTTTATTTGTGTTCCCCACGAACGCCTTCCAGCGCCATCTTCATAATCTTCATCTAAAAGTTTTGCATCTTCTAGCACTTCGAGTTTCTCCTAGTAGGATATTTAATTCATACTCATTCTTGTTTCAGGAGACAAAGGCGTCTCTAGAACTACAGGAGTTAAAATAATAACTAAGATATTACGATCTTTGTTCGCCGAAGCATCTCCACCAAGTAAAGAATTTTCAGCAGATCCTGTACCCGTTTTGGAAACAGTAGATGAAGTCTTTTCATATCCTGTTAAAATTAGAGACTCACCTGAAGTTAAAGCAACTTCTTGTGTAAATGCACGAGATTCGACCTTAGGATTCTGGATAAATTGGTTTTCTTCACCATTACCAAAACTTACTTTTTCTAAAGACAATAAATCAGATAAAGTCATATTAAACATTACCAACATTCTACCATGTTCCAGAATACGAGGTAAAACATCCAAAGTAAAACCTGTTTCTATTTCTTCGGTTGTAACCGAAATATCATAATTGGTTCCATCAGTTCCATTGTTAGTTTTAGTCATCTCAGAAATATAGTTCTGTTTTTGAGTAACCTGAATCGGCGCAGGTTTATTATTCAGGGTTGTAACCGTACCACTTGTAATCAAAGTTGCTCTATTCTTCTCAGAAAGAGCCTGTATAATAGCATCAGCAGTCCAATTATTTTTTACAACCCCCCAAGTTAATGAACCTGCCAAATCTTCAGCTCCGAGCCCTTGTGTCCCTGTTAATCCTAAAGATGTTATGCCATCACCAAAAGAAGCCTTTAAATCTAATCCGTAACGATCGCTATCTGTCAAAGTTATTTGCATAATTTTAACAGAAATAGCAACTTGGCGAGATAAACGAGCATTTTGTTCATTTATATATTTTGCAACCAATTTAATATCATTTGGAGTTGCCGTCAAAGTAATTGTTCCATCAGAGGGAGAGACTGTAAGCTTTGCATCCGAACTTATCATTGAGGAAATACTCTTCTCAAACTGAGCCCACATCTCTACTTCTATCGACGAACTCAAACTAATTGATGAGGAACCACCGCCTCCAGAAGCAGAACCACCAATATTAACATTCATACTTGGCTTTGAAGGTAAAGAATATATCACAAATGTTTTGGTAATATATTTATAAAAATAAATGTCTTTATTTTCATATTTCCACCAAACACCAAAACGAGAAGACACTTCATCTAAAAAGCCACTTAAAGGACCTTGATAAGAAACCATCATTAAATCTGGAGCAGCCCAGTCATCTGAAAACTGATCATCAGGAGAAGGACGATTACTTTCTCCTTTAGAACGAACTTCACCTTCTAGATCCGAAGCATAACGAATACCTAACGATGTAGTACGATTAATCATATCTCCAATTTCATATAAGGTAATAGGCCTGCTGGAAACCAGAGTTATACCATCTTTAGCTTCTAAATATGAAGGTAAAGGTTCGCCTTCATACTCTATAAGACTGGTATTACCAAGCCAAATATCATCATTAACTTTAACCAAGTCTTGATTAGCTATTTTGGTAGGTATTTTAGCATTTTCACGTAATTTCGTTGCAGCATCAATATCTTTATCAATGGTAGCATCCATGGTCGTTGAAATAGAGCAAGAAGCCACAAAAATAGCAGCACAAAAAACTAATCCTATTTTTCCAAGATTAATTATACGCATTTTCATCCTCCCTAGTCTCAACAACTAAAACTCTATTACCCTTATAAAATGTAGCCATAGGAGCTGGTTTTGCTCTAGCAAAATTACGTATCAACGCAGAAGATACATCAGCAAATCTACCTCTAAACATTGCTCCAGCACCCAAAGTATAATTACGATTAGAATTCCAAACCAAACGCCAACCAGCTCTTTCACACCAATCAGAAAGCAAACCCTTCAACGTATTTCCTTCTTCAGCCAACCAATCTTCAACAGCATCATCTCCTGAAGACTCTCCTGAATCATCTATAACACTGCCATCAGCACTATTAAAAACTTCGTTAACAGCTTCTTCGTAATCCACAACCTCTTCTTCAATTGTTGGAGGAATTGCCGCAGACATATTATTTCCTGCACCAGCAGATGTTATATACTGATCTTGAGGAGTTCGTTCTCCATATTCACGATAATTCGCAGCACTTTGACGATAATTAACAAACCGCCCATTCACATTTTCAGGAGGAACTACAACAGGAAGCGCAGAGATGCTATCACCACAAGGCCGTTCCTCTTGTGCTACAGATAATACTGTACTCTCTCTTTCCCATAACGCTTGTCCACTAACACACCCCGTCAACAAAACAACAGCTAAAAAAGATAGTTTATATCCCTTTTTAAAGTTCATCTTTGCAATCCTTTGAATAGATTTTTCCATTATATTTCCTTTATCATACTATTGAAAAAAAAATAATCAAGCGCTGTCAACTAGTTATTACCATCGTATATATTCTTTAGCTTTTCTATTATTATTTTTACTCTCTTGCATATCATTTGTTTCACCAGAATTAATCGTTCGCAGAATAAAACTATTAGGCTCTCTGGAAGTAAATACAGTATTTATTCTTGAATAATCAACACCTTTATTGGTTAAAATATTATGCAATAAATTTAACCTTCTCTGCTGCAACACTACTGCACTTGCACCATCAATTCGTATCTCCAAACTCATATTTGGCGTTTCAGCTGCTTTTGCAGCAAAAGCTTGAACCCATTGCAATGTCTGCCCAGATATTTCAGCTTTGTTAGGTTGAAAAGACAGCCTCATTTCAGTAGGCATAATCGAAACTGGACGATTTTTAACCATACGCTTTTTAGCATTTCTCTTCACTCGAGCCTT
Source organism: Alphaproteobacteria bacterium (assembly GCA_045537965.1). Classification (GTDB taxonomy): domain Bacteria; phylum Pseudomonadota; class Alphaproteobacteria; order RF32; family CAG-239; genus CAZU01. The sequence continues at coordinate 7,648 of JAZSQL010000009.1, read as the reverse complement.
GACTATAGCTTCTTCCTTTGCATTAGATTTATCTATTTTTTGTCGCCCAAAAATAGAATTAAGCGCCCCCATTATCCCAACCTCTCCATCTTTTTCTTTGGATTTATCCTGATTAACCTTCACATCTTTACGAAGATTAACATCTTTCATCAACTCAACATGCTTCTCATCAAAATTATCTAAAGGAATACTTTCATCAAAAGATTTGACTAACAACGTTTTTTTATCTTCAACTTTTGATGACTGCATCTGTTTCTCTATCTTGTCTTTTACCACTTTTTCTTTTTCCACATCTTCCGAACTTGCAGGATACGCTAACTTTGGCGTTAAATCATCTTTTTTCATAATATCTTCAGGTATGGGAATAACAAGATTTTTAACGGTATCAGATGCGATATTTACTCCAACTCTATTAACACTGGCATCTAACACTTTAGCAACTTCTTGATTTGTTTTACTACCAAATTCTTTAACATTCATTAGATTTTTACTACCGCTACTTTTAGCTATCAGCCAAGAACTGTCGTTAAGAGATTGCCAAACACCCTCTTTTTTTACACCATCCACATCAACAGATGCAACAACCTTCTCTACACTTTGAATAGGTACATCAACGCTACTCATTGCTACACTATTAAGACTGGACGGATTGCCAATATTAACTTGTTTACTAACAATTGAGTTACCGCCTTTAGACAACGGAATAGGATCCAACTTCGCATTACGTGCATTAGCTAGAATTACCTCTTCCTTAGAAAAATGGGTATCAAGAATTTCAGGAAAAACTGTATTTTCTTTGCCGTTTTCTTTAGATACTCTACTTTCTAGAGCAGGCAGTTGAGCAGCAAATACCTCAGGCTGATAAACAACCTCCGCCTCAATCTGTTCTGTATCCAATGATTTATTAGGAGCATATAGCACTTCTGCTGGCATGATCTCATTGTCTTCAGCAACAGATAAAACTTCTTCATGTTGGACAATAGGAGCAAACTCAAGAGGAAAATCAAAATCATTAAGCTCACTAGCAAAAATAACTTCAGGCTCTATAGAGGGTAAAACATCAACCTTTGGGATGATATCTGGCAAAGTATCTAAAGCAATCTTTTGGGAAGGGGATTTTATAGGAATAGATTTTTTTAAAAACAAAACAATGTTTTTATCTTCAATATTAAGAGGCTGATTTACAACCATATTTCCACGATTAACACCCCTGTTCGCAGCAACAATCGCAAACAAAGATACTGAAAAACTGTAAACAAATGCTTTGAAGCTTGTTTTTAGCATAAATTAAACCCCTCTAAACCCTAGATAAATCAAAATGCGACTCTTGGCAAGAGTCGCAAAAAAATATACACAAGTATCTAATTTTTTAATTTTGTTTTTATCAATAAAAAAATCAAAAAATTGTAACACTTTTTAAGTAATTTATATGCTAGAATGATTCTATGATTAGTCAAAACGTTTCTAAGAACGGCGGATTGCAATGCTTAATTATTTGAAAAAAATAGCATTTACATTGGGAATAGCAAGTTGTTTTACTCTTCTTGCACCTTCGTTTTTATATGCGCAAAAATTTAATCCTCAGAGCGCTTCTGATTTTGCTGCTACTCATGGTGGCAAAGATTATGCTAATGCTCTGGAAGGTGTTGAACAAGCTGAAACCCTTTGCGGTGATAAAAACACCCTATGTGAAATAGATGAAACTTGTCTTAAGTGTACAACAAAATATGAAATTAGCTCTAGCAACAGAACGTCTGGTTACAGCGCCTTTGGCTACACAATAAGCACTAAAGGTATATGTGTCAAAGGAGATATAAGCTCTGTAGATATTTCTAAATATCATTCTGATTGTCCAAATGGTACGTTAACTGTAGAGCCTTTAGGTTTTTTATCATCATCTAGTGGTTCGGGGTTAGTTTATAATCCTGGTGTTTTTCATGGTTTTAAGGATGGTGAAAAAGAATACAGATTATCTATATCTGAGTTTAATGAAGAAGGTAATATAAAAATTGAATATAATAAAGAATCCTTTGCTGGTTGTGAAGTTATGCCTGTTAAGCTTTATAATATGAAAAAATGTTTTTTTTGCCCTCTTTCTGCTCTAATTTTTGAAACAGCAAACAAAGTAGCTTATGAATCTTTTCAATTTTTTGGAAACTCATTTCAAATATTAATAGTTATCATTTGGGCTATTTGGTTAGCTTATACGGTATTACAACAAATATTTCCTCTAACCAAGCAGGATGCTCCCAAATTTTTATCATCCGTTTTAAAACAAAGTTTTAAGTTTTTTGTTGCTTATTTGTTACTTACTCACTACAAAGACATATTTAGATATTTTATAGTGCCTGTACTTAATGCAGGTATTCAATTAGGTATATCTATTCAAACAATAGGAGTAAGCGGCTTGGTTGATGAAGTAACAGAATATAGTAGTAAAGTTTCTGAGGGCCTTTTTAATTCAAAATTAGAAGCCAATGATATCTCTCTTTATGAAGAGATTGAAAAATATTTAGCGAGTTTACAAGCTAGTCTTGCTTATATGCAAGTAATAGGAACTACCTTATTTTGTATTGGAAGTCATATGACGTTTGATATAAAAACAGCGATTAAAGGGGCTGGTATTGAACATCTAAAAGATGGCTTACGAATCGTGTTGTTAGGTAGTATTTTAACTCTTTTTGCCTTTATACTAATAATGGCTTTTGCTTTTTATTTTCTTGATGGCTTGCTACAGTTAATATTTATTGGAGCTATGCTACCTTTAATGATTGCCGGCTGGCCATTTAAGATTACAGCACAATATGCGTCAACAGGCTTTAAAATGTTACTTAATACTTTCTTTATAATATTTTTTACAGGATTTGTTGTTAGCGTTAATGTCGAGCTTATCAATCAAAGTATGATATTTTCTCAAAGTATTCAATCCACAACAAATGGGGTTACAGCTGAAGGTTTTGATGCTATTGTTGATGCTATTAACTCTCAAAATGAAGATAATTTAAAAACCGCTACAGATATCGGTGGTGCTGGTTTTATGTTATTAATTTTCTGTTGCGTATTTGGTTTTAAGTTTGTTAAAGAAGTTACACCTCTTGCTGAAACATTATCTGCTGGTGGAGGAATGGGTATTGCTAGTAAAATCGGCACGATGGGAGCTTCTGCGGTTAAAGGGGTGGCATCCAAAGCAACAGCTCCTGTTAGAAAAGCCACTACAGATGCGATTAAGTCCAAAATTGGTAAAGGTATGGGCAAATTTAAAACTGGGGCTGGAAACTTTTTACAAAATGCAGCTAGAGGAAAAAGTGGTATAATGGCGCGAGCAGCTAATGCTATGGGTCGTGGTCTTAAAGAAAGTGCTGCAAAAAACAGTGGCGGCAATTAACAGTCTGTCGACAAAAAATGTTTAGTTAAGGGGTGTTTATTCATCACTTGACTGGTTAGTGTATCTGTTATTATATGAGTATAAATTTCAGTTGTTGTAATATTTTCGTGTCCTAACATACTTTGTACAGCGCGCAAATCGACATCTTGATTTAGCAAATGTGTAGCAAAAGAATGTCGCAATACATGAGGCGAAACCAGTTTTTCATCAAGCCCTGCAAGCATGGCTAGTTTCTTTATATTCTTAAAAAATCCATCTCTGGTAATATGACCGCTTAAAGATATATTTGATGGAAACAAAAACATTCTGTCTTTTCCTTTAAAAACTTTTTCACGTAAGGGTATCCACTTATTTACAGCTTCGATAGCTTCATCGGCAATAGGAATCAAACGTTCTTTTGCTCCTTTACCTTTTACCAATATTTGTTTTTTTTCCGCATTAATACAATTAAGAGGCAGACTAACCAATTCCGAAACACGCAAGCCACAAGCATACATAAGTTTTAGCATTGTTGCCGTTCGTTTATGTCTTGGATCGCTTTGAACTTCGGCCTCAGCAATTAATTTATCTATTTCAAAACGTGTCAAAAATTTGGGTAGAGGTTTGCTTTTCTTTGGAGGTATAATGTTTGTCATGGGATTGTTAGTGATTTCTTTTTCTGACAGCAAAAATTTAAAAAAATTATTAAGCGCTGATATTTTTCTGGAAATACTTGTTGGCGCATATCCGTCTTTACTTAAACTACGGACAAACGCCACAACACTATCCTGACAAATATTTCTAATGTCATCTTTATAAAAGTCGGTTAGTTGTTGCAAATCAAGCCTGTAAGATTCAATAGTATTAGTTGCAACACCATACTCTGCAACTAGACTATCTAAAAAATTTTCTACAAGCGTATCATTCATTCTTATTTTATAACTTCTTCAATATGCTCAATTTTCATCGGTACTTCTGTAAATATAACCAAGCCTATAGCCAATAACAAAACGGCTGCTATAATATAGTAAACAATATTAGATTTTTTTTGACGCATTGTATTTATCCTTAAAAAAATATGTTGCTAAAAACAGATGTTATTTATATAGTTAGCACAATAAGTTTGAAAGATAAATTAAAAATGAACATACAAACAGATAAAATAATTTTACTTGTTGGTTTGATGGGAAGTGGCAAAACATCTGTAGGCAAACGATTGGCTCAAAGATTAAAACTTCCTTTTATCGATGGAGATCAAGAGGTTGAAAAAGCGGCAGGATTAAGCCTTGCAGACATCTTGAAATGTTTTGGATTAGAAGAATATAGAGCAGGTGAAGCAAGGGTTATGAAACGCCTTTTAGACGGTGAAGCATGCGTTTTGGCTTCAGGAGGAGGGTCGTTTGTATGTGAGCAAACTCGCAAACTGGCTCATAAAAAAGCAATAACTATTTGGCTGAAAGCTGATGTTGATGTTTTGTATAGCCGTACTGCAGGTCGCCAACATCGCCCATTCCTAAAAGGCGATGATATTAAATTGAAAGAAAAAATCGAAGATTATATTAACGAAGAATACCCCTACTATTCTGAAGCTGATATTATCGTAGAAACCAAAGAAGAACCTGTTAGCGACACAGTAAATCGGGTTGTCAAATCAATCGAAAGTTTTTTAGCGAACAACTAAATAATTAGCTGTTTTATTATTTCTAAAGATTTTTCTGGAGCTTTGCCCCAAAAGTCTGAATATTGTTGGTAATGGTTTTCAACACCTGGTGTATCGCTGATAATACGTATTGCTAAGAAGGGAATATTATATAAATAGCAAGTTTGTGCTATTGCTGCTGATTCCATGTCTACAGCCATTCCCTGTGGAAACTTTTCTTTAATATCGTTTAACTGCTTAATATCATCAATAAATTTGTCTCCTGTAGCAATAAGACCCGATAAAATTTTAACATCAGACGAAATTTGTTGAGCTTTTTTTAATAATTCATCATCTGCCCTATAAAAGCAAGGCAACCCCTGTACTTGCCCATAATTATTACCTTCTCCACACCAAACATCGTGATACACAACATCTTGTCCTAAAACAATGTCCATAACACTAATATCTTTATCAACTCCTCCTGCTAAACCAGTATTTATTATATAATCTGGACTAAACTTTTTAATCATTTCTACACAAGTAATAGCAGCATTAACTTTACCGATACCACTTTTCATTAATACTATTTGTTTATCATCAATTATTCCACTAGAAAACGTCAATTTACCAATGTTTTCAATTTTGGGTTGCTCCATAATTTTAACAACCAAATCAAATTCGCTTTGCATTGCAACGATTAAACCTATTTTCATCTGAGTTCCTTATTAGTTTGGATAATTCAAATTATCATAAGTAATATTATATAGTATTTCTGTTAAATAGTTTTTGGCTATGTATTTTGCCATATTCAGGTTCATATCCAAATAATTACCACAATCTTTAGCACAAGCTCCTGGAACAACTCCTTCAAAATTAGCAATAAATTCAAAAAGCTCTATAATTAAAGGTAAGACAGCTTCTGAGGAGTATTTTCCCACTAACAATAAATAAAATCCTGTTCGGCACCCCATTGGTCCAAAATAAATTATCTTATCTTTAAAAATAGGGTGATTGCGTAAAAATGTTGCTCCTAAATGCTCAAGGGTGTGAATTTCTGCGGTATTCATTACAGGTTCAAAATTAGGCTTAGTCATACGAATATCAAAAGTTGTAATATCTTCTTTACCAACTTTGTCTATTCTTGAAACATAAATTCCTTTTTCAAGTTTTAGATGATTAACTGTAAAACTAGCAATTTTTTCCATTTAACTTTCCTTGATCGTTTTTTACATTTTTAACAAAACAAAAAAAATAATGCAATAGCTTGTTTGACAATACTAATTCTTAATATTTGTATTATATATTTATTCAGACGTTACAAAAAACGAGGTAATCGCTCAAACGAGCGTTAGCTAACCTCACTCACTTTATTCGTTTAGGCGGTAACAGTGGGTAGTGTCTATGCCTCAAGGCTTTTAATCGAAGGATATCTCTATTAAAGCCACACCGCAAACGAGTATAACGAGTGAGTTTAGGTGTCTTCCTTGTTTTTAAAAATATTGAAGATGTCTTAATCAAACCTTGCAGTTTGGTAGCATGACAATATTTTTGTCATACCACAACATTTTTATATTCATAATAAAGAGAGGGTAACATGACTAAAATTTTAGCTTTTGATATTGGTGGAACCAAAATTGCTTATGCAATTATAAATGAAAAAGGCGAATTTTTGAACGAAGTTATCAAGGTATCAACTCCAAAAACATCATCTGGAATATATGATTTGTTAAAAACTACAGTTAAAGGTCTAGAAGATAAAATTGATGGAGTAGCTATTGCTACAGCTGGAGCGATAAATAATGAAGGAACCCGTATAACCTCGCATGTTGGCAATCTTCCCTCTGGATACAATCAAACTGATTTTATGTCTTTAACATCAAAGCCTGTTTTGCTTGAAAATGATGCAAATTGTGCAGGTTGGGCAGAATTTGCTATTGGAGCAGCCAAGGGGTGTAAAAATGTTGTGGTGCTAACTCTTGGTACAGGAGTTGGGGCAGGTATTATTGTTGATGGCAAATTGTTAAAAGGCAAATCTGGAGCAGCTGGTGAAATGCATTTCCCAATAGATTCTGGACACAAACGCAAATGTACTTGTGGTTTGTATGATTGTTTTGAAGCCTATGCTTCAGGAACAGGACTAAATGCTAATGCGCGAGAATATATGGGTGAAAATTTTACCAGTTATGATGTAATAAGAGGTTTTTCAGAAGGTAATAATCAAGCTAGGGCTGCTTTTGATCAGTGGCAAAATTATCTTGTTAGAGGTTTGATAATGCTTGCTAATATTTTTGACCCTGAAATGATAGTTTTATCAGGTTCTATGGCAAAGTTTGTGGAATATGAAAAAGTAAATAGAGAAGTAAATTCACAAATTTTAACTCAACCATTTATTTTAAAAGAGGCAGTTTTTGAAAATAATGCAGGAATGATAGGTGCCGCACTGCTTTTAGTAAACAAATTGTCTTAAGTTTATTTTAAAATAGATATCCCCGAGTAAACTTGGGGTTCTATTAAGGATACAAACCTTCGGTTTGACCACGCACGTTAGCGTGGAAACGATGTTGTTATACAACATCTCGTTATTCATCCACCACTAAATTGGTGGTTTTCTACAAGGATGTAATAAAACAAAAGCTCCTTTT
>JAZSQL010000056.1:0-23529 GCA_045537965.1 Alphaproteobacteria bacterium | reverse complement strand
TGCCTTACATACCCCAAAAGTCATGGCTATTTTTGCTTGCAAAAATATAAGCCATCTTCAATATTTTTAAAAATAAAGAAAATCGCTAATCCTCGTCGTTCCTCCTCAAAGCGATGACATTATTAGGGCACTTGTTTTACTTGCTCAAACTGTGACTATGCTAAGAAAATTCTTTGGCTAACGCTCAGAATAAACAATAGAAAAAAGGATAGATATAAAAAAACAACAGATACATCCAAATAAAATGAGCTATATCTACTATTACAAAAATCAATTATTATCTATTACGATTATTGATTTCTATTTTTCTTTGTACTTGCTCTGCAATACTCTTAATTTTTTTATCTTTAATACCCTCAATACCACACTTGAAAACTTCCATCTTTTCTAGCGGTGTAATTTCTTCAGCTTCTAGCCTTTTATAGCTATTAAAGGCTGTTTCGATTTCTTTTTCTAATTTTTGTTTATTTTCTTTGCCTCTATTCGCTACATATTCTTCAGCAGCTTTCTTAGCGGCAGTTTTTCCTTTTTCTAGATTAATAAGCTTTGGTATCATATCATTAACATCTTTTAGATCTTCAAGCGAATAGGGAGATCCTTTAATCTCAAGTCCTGTTAAAACACCTGCAATAAATGCTCTGGCAGCAAATTCTTTTTGTTTTTGCTCACTTAAATCAGTATTTAGTTTAATATCTATCGTTTCAGCACCATTTTTTTTTAAAGCCATCATGGTGGTAATAAATGGACCTAAATCATCACTTATTAAAACTATATGATTAATATCTTTAACAGCTATTTTTGCTTTTGGTGAAATATTTTTATCAATTTTTGTATCTTTATCGTAAAGATTATATTCAAAAGGGTATGATGTTTGATTTTCACGCAAGGACCTAAATTGATAAGTTTTATCTTGCCAAACTTTTTTTAGTCTATTTATAACTTCTGGGTGCTTAACATCATCTTTTTCCTCAAAAAGTTCAATATTATCAGTATTGGTATTACCACCCTGTTCAAGAGTTACAACATTTTCATTTTCCTCTTGTTCGAGTGTTATTTCAACTCCCTCAGTCACAACAGATTGTTCCTTTTTACTCATCAATAACCTCATTAATCATATATCTTTTTACCTATAATTATCTTATCATGAAAAAATATTTTTATCAAATGTTTTTAGACAAAATATCAAACTCATTTGTCAATGCTTTTTAACCTTTGTTTCAAATCATCTATTTTTAATTTAAGTTGCTTGCTAGGATTATATTTTTCAGCCTGTTTTAATTGTTTTTTGGCTATATCCCAATTACCTATTTTTAATGAATATTCAGCCGAAGTATAATTTGCTGCAGCCATATCCCCAATTGTACCATATGCTTTAGCTAACAACATTAAAGCAAAACCATTTTTAGAATATATTAATGCTTTATTCAATAACTGTATTGCCAATTTAGCTTCACTTTTGCTAGGATTATCTTCAAGCAAAACCTGAGCATAGTTAATCTGCATCAAATGTGAATTTGGCAACAACTCATAGGCTTTAGCAAAACATTTTTTTGCTTCAATGATTTTACCAGTTTCTAGCAATATTTGTCCTTTAAGCTCATAAAAAAATGGATTATCAGGTTCAGCTTCAAGTAAACTATTCATTTTATCTAAAGCTTTAGCAAAATTTAGCTGTTTCATATAGGCGATAGCTTGAGCATATTGTGTTACAATATCATTTTTTTTCAAAGCATATTCATTTAGTGTGGTTTTAGGTGGTTGCAAATAAGCTTTTAGCTTTGCTTTAATTCGTTCAAATTTATCATTTTTTGTCTCAATTTTATATGGTAAGTCACGATAAGCCTTTTCAAAAAAAGCAATACGCTCATTTGTTACAGGGTGAGTACGAAAATAAGGTATTTCTTCTCGCCCACTTAATACACTTTCTTTTTTTATTTTTTTCATAAAATTTAAGATACCTTTAGGCGATTGTTTAGTCTTTTGCAACAATTTAACAGCCGCTTCATCAGCAGAACGTTCTTCTTCTGTGCGATATTTAGTATAATGATTAAGTGCTGATGATTGTCCTCCAAGCATTATTGCCATTGCAGCATCTCCACGTCCAGTCAAAGCCGCTGCAGCCCCAGCCAAAATTGCTGATGCAAGAGAAACCTCGTACATTTCTTGATTTTTAATTTTTTGGCGTAATATATGTCCCCCCATAATATGCCCAGTTTCATGCGCCAAAACACCACTTAGTTCATCAACATTGTCTGCTTTTATAATTGTTCCAGTATGTACAAACAATCTATTCCCATCAGCAACAAATGCATTAAGCGAATTGTCTTCCACAATAAAAATATTGTTACGATAAAACTTAATACCTGCAGCATCAAACAAAGGTTTAATAATTTCTGCTAAAAATTGCTCAGTTTCTTCATCTGAAATAATTTTTATTTCTTGTGCCTTACAGGGCAAAAGGGCTGCTAGTAAGAACACCCCACTAAACAGCCCTGTTACTATCCATTTTTCTAAATATTTTAACCCTTTATAAGTTTTTTCCACCAAGCCGATTTTCCTTTCTTTTCTTCTTCGGGCTTTACTTCAGGTTCTTTAACCGCAGCATCATTATGGCTATCATACAAAATAACAGCTTCTTGATTTTCTTGAGGTTTGTTTTCCATTGGTTTTCTATTATAATTATTACGCCCTCTACGGCGATCAAAACGTCCACGGCGACCATTGCGATAATTTCTGTATTCTTTCTCCTCACATGGTTCATCTAAAGAATTATTATCTTGTATTTCTTCAACTGACTCCGATGTTTCTTCCATCTCTTCAATTACAGGATTCTTAAATTCTTCAGCTTTAGCTTTTTCATCTTTAACAGTTTGTTTCATACGTTCAATTTTGCAGTCAGATACACATTTAATAGAATTATCTGCACAAATTACAATTTCAAGTTTATATTTTGTTTCTAATTCGACCAACGTTTTGCGTTTTTGATTCAATAAATAAACAGCAACATCTGTTGGCACTGACACCGTAATTTTAGCCGAACGATTCTTACATCCTTCTTCTTCAATTGTGCGCAAAATATAAACACCAGCAGATTCCAAAGTGCGAGTAATTCCTTTGCCATGACAATAAGGACAAACCTGATAATTGCTTTCCCAAAATGCCGAATGCATTCTCTGACGTGACAATTCTAACAAGCCAAAAATACTCATTTTACCAATTTGAATCCTAGAACGATCCTTTTTCAAAGCTTCTTTCATTCGTTTTTCAACTGCATGATTATTTGCAGGATCTTCCATATCAATAAAGTCAATAACAACAAGCCCTGCCAAATTGCGCAAACGCAACTGTCTAGCAATTTCATCACACGCTTCCAAATTAGTCTTAAGAGCAGTTTCTTCCAAGTCTTTTTCTTTAGTAGCTCGACCAGAGTTGACATCAATCGAAACCAAAGCTTCAGTAGGATTAATTACCAAATATCCTCCCGATTCTAATTGAGCATTAGCATCATGTAATTTATCAAGCTGTCCTTCAACCTGAAATCTTTGGAACAATGGCATATCGTTGTTGCGATAGTTTTTGATTTTTTTAAGATTATGAGGCGACAATATTTTGAAGAAATCTCTAGCAACCTTATAAGCCTCATCACCCGAAACCAAAATTTCGGTCATATCTTTGGTGTAGATATCACGCAAAGCACGCTTAATTAGATTACCTTCTTCATAAATCATTTTTGGAGCTTTGTTTTTCAAAGAATCAAGCCTTATTTTATTCCAAGCTCTGATTAAATAGTTGTAGTCACGAACAATTTCAGCTTTTGTTTTTTCTTCACCAGCAGTTCTAACAATAATCGACATATCAGAACCTAAAGGAAGCTCTTTAACAATATCTTTTAGACGGTTTCTATCAGCTGCATTAGTTATCTTTCTTGAAACACCACCACTTTTAATGCGGTTAGGCATCAATACACAATAACGTCCAGCCAAAGACAAATAAGTTGTCAAAGCAGCACCTTTATTACCACGTTCTTCTTTAACAACCTGAACTAAAACAGTTTGTCCTTCTTTAATTACATCTTGAATTTTATGACGATGATAAAGCTTGCGAGCTTTAATCAATTTACGTTGCAATTCAAAATCCATATTGTCATCATCATCGTCATCATCATCATTTGCTGTTTCATCGTCTTCTTCATCAGAAAGGTTATATTTTTCACTAGCTTCGCTATCTTCTTCAGTATTGTTTTCAATAGCACAAATATTCTCATTATTTTCTTCAACAACATATTCTTCTAAAGCTTCTACTTCTGTAGAAATTTTTTCTTCTTCAAGACCAGAATCTTCAGCTAATACTTTAACTTCTTTCGATTGTTCTTTGTTTTCTTCTTCTGCGGCAATTTGTTTGCGGAACTTCTTTTTCAAAACTCGGCGTTTAGTTCTTTTCTTTCCACCTTCTTCCTCTTTAGCTTCTTCTTCAGCAATAAATTCTTCTTCGCTAATATGATGTACAGGTTCTTTAATTTCAGTTTCAACTTCTACAGCCTCAACTTTTTCTTCGTTATTTTTTGTTTTCAATTCAGTCTCAGATTCTGCTACACATTCAATTTCAGATGATGTTTCTTCTGGAGCTTGTTCAGATTCTACTTTTACTTCATTTAACGCTGCTTCTTCCAAAGCCTTTGCAGCAGCTTCCTCCTCTCTTGCACGCAAAGCTTCCTCACGAGCTTTTGCTTTTTCAATAGCACGACGTTCACGCTCAATCTCACGCTCTTTAATTATACGTTTTTTATTTTCGATTATTTCATCAACTTCACGTTCGACTTCAGCAATTTCTTCTTCTGTAACATTATAGTAATCAGGATGAATTTCACCAAAAGCCATAAAACCATGACGATTTCCGCCATAATCAACAAAGCAGGCTTGCAAGGATGGTTCTACCCTCATAATTTTGCCAAGGTATATATTTCCTTTTATCTGTTTACGATTAGAACTTTCAAATTCAACATCTTCCAACCTATTACCATCAACCACAACAACTCTTGTTTCTTCTGGTTGAGTATCATCAATTAACATTCTTTTAGTCATAAAAATCTCCACATTTCTTAGCTCAATAGCTAATTTATTTGCACAATATACCGGAGAATCAATAAACAAATAAACCCAAAAAACACGCATTGTTAAAACAATGACGATATTTGTTTTTACAAAGCAGAACGACTTATCAGTCCCAAAAGGTTGCGCTCTACATCAATCTACATAAGCCATATTTTATTATTGTTGATTGGCGGCTTATATTAAAAATTAAAACTCTTCGGTATAAATTTCCTTTTTCCATTTCAACGGTGCAACACTTAATCGTTATGAAAAAGCGGCGATATCCAAAACAAACCTCAAAATCTCAAAACATTTTCACACAAAGAAGTAAGTTCAGATATATAATTCCATTAAAACGCAAAGACAGCATATACAGCTTTGATTAAAAATACAACAATATTTTTAAGCTCTTTACAATTTTTTTTAATACATTGTAAATAAGTATGTCCTATACTTATAAAATAGGGTTATTAGGAGTAAAAATGAAATATTTTTGGCTAAAATTGCAAAAATATATTTTGGTTTTACAAACAATGTTATGGACTGTATTGTTTGTAAACGATTGTTATGCTGCCAAAATAACTGGTATGCGTATAGGGCAAGGTGTTGGCAGTGTTCGTATAGTTTTTGATGCCGATTCTAAATTTGACTATAAAGTATTTACATTAAGCGAGCCTAATCGCCTTGTTATTGATACTCAAGGAATAGAAGTTTCATCAGCTGTTGCTAACAATAAAGATGAAAATGTTTTTGTAAAAAATGTTCGTTTTGGTTCTGCAGGTGTTAGCGGTATTCGCATAGTTTTTGATTTGCAAAAGCCTGTTTTAGTAAAAAAAGCATTCATATTACCGCCTCAAAGTAATTTTAATTGGCGTTTTGCTATCGATTTAGAAGCGGCAAGTGAACGTGATTTTGTATCACGTCTTGGTAATTCACATGCTATTAGTAGTGATGACTATAATTCAGCAGATGTAGCAACTAGGAAGGTAGAAAATCAGCCATCGGTAAATAAAGTAGCTCAAAGCAAGCGCAAGGTTATTGTTATTGATGCAGGGCACGGAGGAGTTGACCCTGGTGCAATAGGCTACAGAGGAACCTACGAAAAAAATATTACTTTATCTATGTCTAAAGAATTGAAAGAAAAACTTGATAAGAATAGCAAATATAAAGTTTATTTAACTCGTAATCGAGATGTGTTTATTCCTTTGCGTGACAGGGTCAAGATAGCCCGTAAATATGATGCCGATTTGTTTATTTCGATTCACGCTGATAGTGCAAGAAATCGCAAAGCTGTAGGTTTGTCTGTTTATACTCTTTCAGAAACAGCATCAGATAAAGAAGCTGCTGCTTTGGCTGAAAAAGAGAACAAAGCAGATATTGTGGCAGGGCTTAATTTTGCGGAACATTCAAAAGAAGTAAGTGATATTTTATTAAATTTAGCTCAAAGAGAAACAAATAATTCGTCATCTGAATTTGCTACATTTTTAAGTGGTCAAATGTCTAAAATTGTTAAAACAGTAAGCAATACCCATCGTTTTGCTGGTTTTGCAGTACTAAAAGCCCCAGATGTTCCTTCTGTTTTATTGGAATTAGGCTATCTCTCCAATCCTACAGAAGAACGTCAGTTGCGTCAAAAATCATACCGCAATAAATTAGCAGATGCTGCAGTAAAAGCAATTGATAAATATTTTCAAAATCCTAAGCATTAGTATTTGACAGCTAGATATTTTTTGACTAAAACAATAAGCTGAAAAATATAAAAAATATTTCGGTTGGTTTGGATATGTTAAAAACTATTTCATCTTTTTTGAGTACATGCTTTTTCTTTGCGGTTATCGCATTTATTTTAATAATAACTTCTGTATGGCAAATATCGCAAGAGTTACCCGAATATCGTCAGCTCGAAAGGTATGAACCAGCTGTTACTACTCGTCTTTATGCTGGTAATGGTGAAGTTATGATGGAATATGCTGCTGAAAAAAGACTTTTTGTCCCTGAAGATAAAATTCCAGCTCTTGTCAAACAAGCCTTTATATCTGCCGAAGATAAAAATTTTTATTCTCATTTTGGGGTTGATTTATTTGGTATTACCAGAGCTGTTTTAATGAATTTGAAAAATTTTGGTTCTGGTCGTCGTCCAACAGGTGCATCCACTATTACTCAACAAGTCGCAAAGAATTTTTTATTATCATCAGAACTATCATATAAACGCAAAATCAAAGAAGCTTTACTTGCAATTAGGATAGAACAAGCTTTTGATAAAAAACATATTTTAGAACTATATCTAAATGAAATATATCTTGGTAACCGTTCTTATGGTGTAGCTGCTGCAGCTATGAATTATTTTGGCAAAGCACTTGATGAACTAACTTTAGAAGAAGTTGCTTATCTTGCCGCCCTTCCTAAGGGACCAAATAATTATAATCCTAAAACTAAGTACGATGCAGCTATTGCTCGTCGTAATTGGGTTATTGATAGAATGCAGGAAGATGGCTATGTTACAGAAGATGAGGCTACAAATGCTAAAGCAAAACCACTAGAGGTTATATCAAGTCGTAACAAATTAGTTAAACATGCACAATATTTTAGCGAAGATGTTCGTCGTCAAGTTAAGGAAGAATTTGGTGAAGATGCTTTGTATGAAGGTGGCTTATTAATCCGTACAACCTTAAATCCTAGATTGCAAGAAATTGCTACAAAAGCATTTGCCAAAGAAATTGAAAACTATGATCGTCGTCATGGTTGGCGAGGTGCATTAACTAATGTTCCTCTGGAAGAAGGTTGGCAAGAAAAATTTAGTCAAATAGAAATTCCTGCAGGAAGCAAAGCAGGATGGCAGCTTGCAATTGTTAAATCTGTTTCAGCCGATAAAGCAACAATTGAGTTAAAAGATGGTACTAAAGGGGAAATACCTTTATCAGTTTTAGCTTGGGCTCGCAAAAATCTTAAAAATCAATCAGTAGCTGAACAACCACAAGAAGTAACCGAAGTTTTAACTAGTGGCGATGTTGTTTTAGTTGAGCAGATAGATGCCAAAGATACAGCATCACGCAATATGCCTGAACAAAGTTATTATTTACGCCAACTTCCAAATGTTGAGGGAGGTTTAGTTGCTTTAGATCCTCATACTGGCAAAATTTTAGCAATGGTGGGGGGATACTCTTTTCAAAAATCACAATATAATCGAGCAACTCAAGCACGACGTCAAACAGGGTCAGCCTTCAAACCTATAGTTTATCTTAGCGCATTAGAAAATGGTTATGAACCAACAGATTTAATCTTAGATGCTCCGTTTGTTCTAGATCAAGGTAAAGGGCAACCATTGTGGAAACCACATAACTATTCCAAAAAGTTTTATGGCTTAATGACTTTGCGTCAAGGAATTGAAAAATCACGTAACTTGATGACAGTTCGTTTAGCCCAAGATGTTGGTATGGACAAGGTTGCTGCCTCAGCCAAAAAAATGGGAGTTAATCCTCATTTACCAGAATTATTGTCAATGTCTTTAGGTGCTGGCGAAACCAAGCTTATCAATATGGCTTCAGCCTATGGTATAATTGTTAATGGTGGTAAAAAAGTAGAACCATATTTAATTGAGCGCATTCAAGATCGTAATGGGTTAACAATTTATAAGCATGATAATCGAGAATGTGAAAATTGTTCTCCTGAAAAATGGGATAATCAAGCTGTACCTCAACTTTTAGATAATCGTGAGCAGATTGTTGATCCGCTTAGTGCTTATCAAATGGTAAGCATATTAGAAGGTGTAGTTCAACATGGTACAGGCGCTCGCTTACGTTCAATTGGCAAACCACTTGCTGGTAAAACAGGTACTACCAACCGCAACCAAGATGCTTGGTTTATTGGTTTTTCTCCAGATCTCGTTGCTGCAGTATATGTTGGTTTTGATGAACCCCGTACTTTAGGACGTTATGAGACAGGTGCAGCGGCAGCTTTACCCATTTTTTATGATTTTATGAATCAAGCTTTACAAGATCAAGCAGATGTTCCATTTCGTATTCCTAGTGGCATTAAACTTGTTCGTGTAAACCACAAAACAGGTAAGCCAGCTACACCAAAAGATAATGTTGTTATTTGGGAAGCCTTAAAACCCGAAGCAGCCTTACGAGCAGCCAAACAAAAAGTTATTGGTCAAGAAGAGGGAGCTATTGCTACCGAAGAAGCAGAACTTCCAATTTCACCCATAACTTATGAAGATACTAGTAATGATGAAATACAAATGGGTAGTGAATATTAGGAGATTTTATTATGCGTGCTGATATATATGATATTATGCAATCAATTGAGCAATCCTTAGAATTGCTAAGGAGGTCTCTTTGACTATGATAATGCATGTTTGCGTTTGTCAGAACTTGAAAGTTTAGTATCAGACACTGAACTATGGTCAAATCCTGATAAAGCCCAAAAACTTACCAAAGAAAAAAATACCCTTGAGCAAAGCATTAATAATTACCAAAATATGCTTCAATCAAACAAAGATTTGGGTGAATTAGCCGAGCTTGCAGAAGCAGATGATGATTCAGCAACCCTTGATGAAATATTTATTCAGCTCGAAACTTTGCAACAAAGCGTAAAACATGCCGAACTAGAGGCTCTATTATCAGGCGAAGTAGACAGCAATGATACATTTTTAGAAGTCCACTCAGGTTCAGGAGGAACAGAAGCGCAAGATTGGGCTGAAATGCTTCTTCGTATGTATTCAAGATGGGCTGATGCACATAATTACAAAGTTGAATATATTGAAGAAACCGAAGGTGATGTAGCAGGTATTAAATCAGCCACTATTAAAATTAGTGGGCACAATGCTTATGGCTGGCTCAAGTCAGAAACAGGAGTTCATCGTTTGGTTCGTATTTCACCATTTGACAGCAATGCTCGCCGTCATACAAGCTTTGCTTCTGTAGGAGTATATCCTGTAATTGATGATTCTATAGAAATTACTATTAATGAAGCAGATTGCCGAGTAGATACCTACCGAGCATCTGGAGCAGGTGGGCAACACATTAACAAGACAGATTCTGCAGTGCGCATTACTCACCAGCCAACAGGAATTGTTGTTCAATGCCAAAACCAACGTTCTCAGTTTCAAAATAGGGAAGCTGCATGGAAAATGTTAAAAGCTCGTCTTTATGAACTAGAGCTAAAGAAACGTGAGGATAAAGCTAGCGAACAACGTGATAAACAAGGTGATAATGGTTGGGGCTATCAAATACGTTCTTATGTTTTACAACCTTACAAAATGGTAAAAGACCTGCGTACAGATGCCGAAACATCTGATACTAAAGCGGTTTTAGACGGTGATATTGATTTGTTTTTAAGTGCTGCATTAGCAGACAAATTAGGAGCTTCCAATGCTTAAAAAAATATCAATAATATTAACTCTAATACTATTTAGCTGTTGGATTTTATTTTGTTTAGCAGTTTACTATTTTCCTAAATATTTTTTCTATAATCCATCAAATGAAAAAGCACTAATTGCAAATGCAATAGCTAATGACTTTCCTGCCCAAGAGGTCAAATACAAATCACAAGATGGAACAATACTTTACGGGTGGTATATAGCACCTAAGGATAAAGATAAAGTTATTGTTTTTTATCATGGTAATTCTTTTAATATCGAGGCTTTTTATCATAAGCTAACCCCTTTTGTTGAAAAAGGTTATGGAGTATTCATAGGTGAATATCGTGGTTTTGGTGGTATTAAAGGAGAAATAAGTGAAAAAAATTTAGCAAATGATGCTGTTGCTGCGGTAGAATACCTTTATACTAAGGGCTATAGTAATGATAAGTTAATACTTTATGGTATGTCGTTAGGTAGTTTTACTTCTACTTATACAGCTAACAAATTAGGTAAAACGTCTCCTTTTGCAGCTCTTATCTTAGAAGTTCCTTTTGATAGTCTATTAAACGTGGTAAAACAACGTATTATTCCACTGTTTCCATTTGACTTGATAGTTAAAGACAAATACGATAATACAGCATTAATTACTGATATTAAATCTCCGATATTTATTATGGGAGCATCTCGTGATAAAGTTGTTCCTATAGAACGTGCCAAAAAATTGTTCAAATTAGCTAACGAACCTAAGAAGATTATAACATATTCTGGTGCCAGTCATTCTTCATTGTATAACTATCGTAATTGGCGTGATATATTAAAATGGTTAGAAGCAAATGAAAAAACTAAGTAATCACAGCTATACATTACATAAAATAGCCGATTTTATCAGTGTTATTTTGCTGGTAGGGTTACTTTTATTTATTTGGCAACTTTATCGTGGTTCTATAGCACTACCATTTCTAAAACCCTATATCATTCGAGCACTAAATCATGAAGATAATAATTATCAAGTAACTTTAGACAGCGTAAATCTTGAATTTGTTCGCTCAGTTCAACCTCTAAGAATTATTGCTCATAATGTTATATATAAAAAAGAAGATGCCATAACCATAAATGCACCTAAAGTGGCTTTATCATTTAGTATCAAGGCATTGCTAAGAGGAATTATTGCTCCAAGTAGTATTGAAATCGACGAACCTAAAATTTATATATTTAGCCATTATGGTGTTAGTGATAATAAAGGAAAAGAAGAAATAAGTCGCAAAAAATTAGAATATTATTTTGATACCGCAGCTGATTTTTGGGAACGCTTTAATTCCGAAGACAATACCTATCCAGAAAGCTATATTAATAAAATAATAATTAATGGAGCTGATGTTGAATTATTAGAGGTTGACTTTGGTAAAAAATGGCAATTTAGCGATGTAAATTATTATTTTGATAGGGGTTATACTAAACTCAAAACCGAAATAAATGCATTAATGCCTTTTGGGCAAAGCACATCATCATTAGGTTTAGGAATAGATTATAATTACAGAGATGCTTCAGCAGAACTAAAGTTCTATTTTTCAGATTTGATACCAGCTGATTTAATTAACCTTGTTACTCCAGCTGAAAGTTCTGCCGATTTTTACAATGTTCGAATTCCTCTTCATGGTAATATAAATACCTTGTTTAAACTACAAAATTTAGCCCAATACAAGAGCGATATTTTATCTAATAGTGAAAAAATCATTGATAAGATAAATTTTGAGCTAAATGGCGAAAAAGGCAAGATTCGTTTTGCTAATGATGAAAATTATGATTATGACATATCTGGTCTAATTTTAAAGGGCGAGCTAAGCGGTAATTTAGAACATATTAAAATAACAGATGCAAGCTTAAATCTAGATAATCAGCTTGCTAAGCTAGGGCTTGATATCAAAGGCTTAAAGCAATGGCTTACAACATCATCTCTCAAAGATTTGCAAATTAGTCTAAATGCCAAAGTTAATGAATTAGAAACAGACAAGTTAAGTCGTTTTTGGCCCAAATACTTTGGTGTCAAAGCTTGGGAGTGGTGCAAGAAAAATCTTTTTGGTGGTATGATTAAAAATGGCGATTTTACCTTTGATTTTGGCTATGATGAAAAGCTTCAAAATATTGCTTTCAAAAGTTTATCTGGAAAGGCTGATATTGAAGATAGCAACCTAACTTATCTAGATACAATGCCTAAAGTAACCAATATTTATGGTGTTGCTAGTTTTAGTGAACACAATATTCGCATTGATTTAAATAAAGCAAAATCAGATGATGTTGTTTTAAACAGCGGTTATGTTGATTTGTATGACCTAAATAAAGAAGATAATTTTCTTAAATTAGAACTAAATGGTGTTGGTGCTATTACCGATATTCTAAAACTCATTGATCATGAACCATTAAAATATACAAGTGAACTTGGTATCAATCCTGAAGCAATAAAAGGCAGTGCAACTGCAGATTTGGGTTTAGCTTTTGAACTAAGGCAAGATATTGATCCTGCAAGCATTGAAGTTTCAGTAGATGCTGTTTTGCGAGATGTAATGATAAAAAATGCTCTCAAAGACAAAACTATCGAAGCTAAAACCCTAAACTTTACTCTTGATAATCAAGGAATGAACATTTCAGGTGTCGCCAATATTGAAGGGTTGCCTCTTACATTGCTATGGGATGAAAAATTTGTTGCCAAAGATTATCAACGTCGCTATCAAATAAGTTTTAATTTTGATGATATGTTCAAGCAAAAGACCGAATTAAATGCCGCAGCTTTAGATGCTCCATATATAAAAGGAACTATTCCAACCAAAGCTATAATAACTGTTTATCCAGACAATCGCTCTATTGTTGATGTTCATGGCAATTTGCGTGAAACAAAAATTGACTATGGTTTCTTAGGTTTTGAGAAAAAAGCAGGTATTAATGGCGAAATAACAGCCCAAATTAATATTAGCGGTTCAGAAATTTCATCAATACCAAATTTTAGTCTAACCAAACCAGACTTTAAGCTCAATGGCAATATTTCATTTGATGACAAAGGCAAAGTATCTTCGGTTGATATTACCAACGTCAAAGGTCCAAAGACCAATGCCAAAGCAAGAATTGATTTTGGTCACACCCCAGAAGAAAATATCAAAGTTATTGTTTCTGGTTCAGAATATGATTTATCAGACTTTTTTGCTAGCGATGAAGATGAAATTGAAGCTCGCCGCAAACGCCGTGCAGAACTAAAAGCTAAAGCGGCTCAATCCACAAACAACGAAAATGAAGAAAATATTTGGGAAAATACACCTAATACAGACATTAGTATTGCTGTAGACAAGCTATGGACTAACGACAAGGTATCCATTCGCAATGTTGCTGGCAATGCTAAGATATTAAATAAAATAGGTGTTCATGAAATGCATTTGGTTGGCAATTTTAAGCCCAACAAAAACAATCCTAAATACAAGCCATATTTAAAGCTTGATTATGTTCCACGTCCCAATAATGAATATCTATTGAGCATTGACAGCAACAATGCAGGTTCAACTTTAAGATTTTTGCGTCTTTATGATTATATACGTGGTGGCACTCTTAGTATAAATGCTAAACGTGGAGCCGATAAAAAATTTGTTGGTCATGCCAAGGCTCGTGATTTTAATCTTGTCAAGACGAATATTTTTGCCAAATTATTAACCTTGGCTTCATTCACAGGTATTGTCGATATGCTTTCTGGTGATGGTATAGCTTTTACTCATTTTGATGCTCCATTTGAATATGCCAATTCAAAGTTTATATTAAAAGATGCCAAAGGTTTTGGTAATGTAATAGGAATATCTTTAACTGGTGGTTATCATACCAAGTATCAAGAATTTGATATAAGAGGTCTCATAGCTCCAGCTTATGGACTTAATACATTTTTAGGTAAAATACCTTTGGTAGGCACCTTACTAAGTGGTAAAGATGGAACAATTTTTGCAGTAAATTATCAGATAAGTGGCAATATTGACGAACCAGAAATGGATATCAATCCCTTATCAGCCCTGTCTCCTAATTCGGTTAAAGATTTGTGGCAAGATAATTTTGGGGAAACAAATGGCAACTAATCAAAAACTAAAAATTGGTTTAGATTATCACGGTGTTGTCGATCAACATCTCCAATATTTTGCTCAATTTTGCCAGATTGCCAAGCTCAGAGAACACCAAATTCATATCATAACAGGTGGACCAAAGGCAGATGTAGAAGAATATTTGCGCAATAATCAAATACCATATGATAGTGTTTTTGCAATTTTAGATTATTATCAAGGTTTAGGTAAAACCGAGCAGGGCAGTGATGGCAAACTTACAGTACCAGACCATTTATGGAATATTGCCAAGGCAAAATATTGTCGCCACAATCATATAGATTTTCATATTGATGACAGCATAAAATATCTTCATTGGTTTACAACTCCATTTTGTTTATATAGCAAACAACAAAATAAATGCTACCTTTCTCCAGATATAGAGCTTGATTTTAATAAAGCTCCTAATGTTGTTTTAGCTGACCTAGAACAAATATCCACCAACCTAAATACAATTTCTCGTTAATAAGATTACATAAGTTACAAGATAACTTTGTTGAGCTAATAACACAATCCAACATCACAAAAGTTATTTGCGAATCTAAAAGTTAATAAATAGTAAAAAAATATTGCAAAATTCTATGTTAGCTATTATTTTATGACAAAATGCATTTTTAAAATATAGGGATACGTGTATCAAAATGTTGCGTCTATTTAAACTATCTGCCATTATCTTAGTTCTTTTAGGACTAGGTTTTTCATTATCTTTTGCTGCAATTACTCCTTTGACCGAATATAACAACGCCATCACTATGACCAATCGTTCTGGGGCAGCTGGAAATCAAACCAGATCATGTGATTCTGGTTGTAATATTCCTACTGATACATGGCCATTTAAGTGTATATCACCAGACGACGTTCTAGTTATAAATAATGCAATTTACGAGTGTGATTCTAACTCAGATCTATGTATTAATAGAAGTTACACTTGTAATAATATAACGAAATCAGTTAATATTTGTAATATTTCTTCAGAAGATATTGTTTGGGAGGTGTTTCCAGAATATTGGGATCCAAACGTCTTCCTAGGTGTAAAATATTGTAAAGGTTTATATGAAGATTTCTCAACTGTTGTGACACCAAACTACAATATAACAGAAGATAATAGATATTTTGATATTGATTCTGAATATTTTAATAAAATAAAAGAGGACGAACCTGCTCTTAATTATGATTGTGGTTTTGATGCAGATTTGTCCGTATATGCGTCAATAGAGCAAGCTATATCTGATGATGATGTATGGAGGTATTGCCAATTAAAACCAAATGTACAATTAGATAGTTGCCCATCACAATATTACGTAAAACAAAAAAATTGTTCTGAGGGAAGTGTTCTTGAAAACTGTAAAGTTGAGTGCGGTAACACCAATGGATGTTTAGGTTATTATTGTAAAATTGATACGGAGGAAAGTTGTTCAGATGCTATTAGTGATACATATTATGTATCGCAATTATTAGGAAATAATAATGAAGAGTATACTTGTTCATATACAACAACATCTTGTGAATATGAAAATTATCCAAGACAATATCAAGTGACACACTCAAACGATTCTTGTTTTGAGAGCTTAACAACATGTATCGGCAGTAATTATAAAATTTATAAAAGTGACTTAATGGCAACATGTTCAAATGATTATATAGAAACGTGTCATCTTAATACACCTATAGCATCTAACAGTAATGTATATCCTTTAGCTTTTTATTGTGATACACCATTATGTTCAGCAGTCATAACAGATTATATTTACTTAAACTTTATACAAAATGCAAGTATAACAGAATGTACCGAAGTCTATGGATCAGAATTAAAATCTTGTTTAGACAATTATGGTCGTGAAATTAAGTACTGTACATTATCAACGGGTAGTTATATATCGTGTCCAGAAGGTTATCAAGTAAAAACAGAGAATTTAGATTGCCCATCATGTCAAGCAGAAGAGGCTTGTTATGTTGATATAGGAAGTAGGGTTTTAGGTTTAGGTTATTACTGCAAAAATATTTGTGGGCAATGTAATGTGATGATAACGGATTCTACGTATCTAAACAAGGTAATTGAAGCTAATAAAAGCTATTGTGATTATGTATCTTCAAATATATATGAAGACGAATGTTTATATAACGATACTAGTTACGCATATTGTGGCTTTCGCTTCGATTCTAGTACTAATGCTAAATGCCCAGAAGAATATTCTATAACCCAAAAAAATAATTGTGGTACATCTAGCAATAAACCTATGACACAATGCTATGTTGAAAGTGGTACTCCTGGGCAAGGTTATCTAGGGTTTTATTGTAATCAATGTTCAGACTTGATTAGCGACAGTTATTACTTAAACGAGCTATTAACAACATCTCCAATAACTTGTGATAGCGCTTACTCAACCGAATCAATTTGTCAGAATAATATGACTAATATTACTTATTGCGAAGTTCAAAGTGGTGTACAACTTCCTAAATGTCCAGAAAATGATTATGGAATAAATACGGATGGTACGACAGACACATCACAGCCTTGCTATGTTTCAATAGGTAGCAAAAAATATCTAGCCTATATGAATCCACAAGATCTTGAGACATGTGAAAATGTATTTAATGAATATAATAGTAACGGTTACAAACTAATAAAGAAAGAGGGATGTAATTATTTTGATCCTAGCCAAGGTGAAGATCCTTATAATCCAACAAGGTCTGGAGTAAATAATGGCGGAATACCTAGTATAGGAAATGAAACAGTTACTTGTTGGGACGGTAATAGCAATAAAACATTATGTTTCGGTTGTAAAAACTATAATTTTACACCTCTACTAGACGGAAAAACATGCCGAGATTACAATGCTAACTTACGT
Organism: Alphaproteobacteria bacterium; assembly: GCA_045537965.1. Lineage (GTDB taxonomy): Bacteria > Pseudomonadota > Alphaproteobacteria > RF32 > CAG-239 > CAZU01. The sequence goes on along the minus strand of JAZSQL010000056.1, from coordinate 6,104 downwards.
AAGTGTGAATATTTTGCAGCATATAATGATACCGAGAAAACAACACGATATGAATGTTTTTGTCCAGATTTTTACAAAACTGAAGAAGATTGTAAAAATGAAAAAGGTGAAGATGCAGTTTTTGGTGGATTAGAGTGTAGTTTTCCTACGTCGGCGAATATTGGTAGAGGTATAGATCCAGGAGAACCCACGCCACTTATGACACCAATAAAATACGAATATTGTCGTGGTAAATCGGAAATGTGTTCAAATGCTACTCCAGATCTTTCAGAAGGTATTCATATTAAACAAGACGGTGATTATAACATCAGTTATATTTATTCAACATTTGATGGTACAGATAAAGTAGGAGTAACACAATGTTACTGGGATTCAAATGATCTATCACTATTGACAAGTGTTAATCTTTATGCACCAGGAATAGGAATTGACGATGATGATAAAATGGAAACAGCATGTCGAGAAGCCAACGATGATGAAAGCATGACAGTTAGTTCATTTACTGTTTATTTTGGTTCAAGTGCTACCGATGCTCCATACTATAATGTTAGTCCAAATGCTACTCTTTATAGGTGCGATATCGATTCATCATTAAAAAGTAAACAACAACTTTGTCTAGATGCAGGCATATCAGATATTTGTGATGAAATAGCACAGGTATCAGGAAAAATACATCATACCCGTCCAATCCCAAAACAGACTCGTTCAGTTAGTGATTATGGTTATTATCCAGATGACAAAGAATTTGCCGAATCACTTGCTTGTTTATCTACATTTATAACCAAAGAAGAATATTGCCAACTAGCATCTGGTGGTAGTTCAGGTATTGATTATAATTCTTGTCTTGAAAATGCTGTAGGTCAAGGCACTCCTTGCGAGCTAGATGGAGAAACCAAATATAAAGAATATTCAATTCCTTGTCCAACGAGTGGCTCTGCTACTGTTGTAAGTTCGAAAGAAGATTGTCGGTTAGATGGAGAGGCAATCTACAAATATAGTGAATGTACAGAAGATGGTGTAACAAAATATATTTGTAGATGTCCTCAATCGTATAAAGCAACATGCGAATCTCCATATGAAACACCAGGTGGCAAAAGATGTGATTTTGATTTAAATAGTCTGGGAATGGTTGTTGCTAAATATAAGAGTTGCGAACTAACTTGCTATACAAGTTTTGCAGCTCAGGCATCGGAAACTTTTTATGGTTGCCCTATGGTAGGCGATTATACAAGCCCTATCCGAGGAGGCTACGAAACCCCAGAAATGTGTGTATTATCATCAGATGCTAATCGTCCACTATATTATATTTGTGCTTGTCCAAGCAACTTCAAAACACTTGAAGACTGGTGTGCTGAAAATTATACGTCTCAAGAAGTAACAGAAGAACAATGCATAAATACTTTTGCGGGTATTGATGAGGTTTGCCAGCTAGATATTGAACAAGATGCTCAAGGCAATCCTATTAAAGTATTAAACAAATATGCTTCTTATGTTCGTTTTTGTCCTACAGATAGACCTTTGTATTATAGTGAAGATGATTGCAGGATTATTGGTGGCGAATATGAGTATAGTTGTATTGATAACAATCAAAATCAACGAGTTGTTTGCCGTTGTCCATCTGCTTGGTATTCAATAGATACCAGTTGTCCTCAAACAGAGATAGATAGTGATTTATACAATGCCGAACCAGCGGGTGAATATTGCGATTTTGATGGTGTCGAAAATATAAAATATGAACAATGTGTAATTAAATGTACTAATTGGTTAGACCAAAAAGCTATACCAGGTGCTTATACCTATCTTCCATCAGACAACCAAACCCCAACCCAAACATTGTGTCATAATATGCTCGGTAATGGTGCTGTTTTTGGTGTAACAGAACAAGCATACTGTTCGTTAAACAACACATTGATGTATCCTTGCTATTGTCCTCAAGATTTTCGAGAATGTCTTGCTGAAAACAATGAAATACCAGATCCAAATGCTAGTATGTGTAAAGTAAATGACAAGACTTATTACAGTGAATGTACTAATGCCGCTTGTGCTGCACCAAGTAATGAAATCGTTATCTTAGATGTTACAACATTTCCTGATCCACCCAGCTTTACTGGTATTTTCGGTTCTAGTGTAACATACAAAAGATGTATTAATCAAAATGGTGATGAAGCTTGGGAAGTAAAATGTGATTCATCGATTTACAATGATCCTTGTGACTATCCTTATGAGCCAGACTCAAACAATAGTGATTATTGTAAAGTTGGTGAAAATGGTGCAAATCTTAATGCCTCAAGCCGTGAACATTATAAATCAGGTCAATGTAAGGTTTTGAAAAACTTTGGTGTTTGCGGTGTAACCCTTATAAATGTTACAGGTTCAATAGTAGGAGTAACCCAAACCGAAAACGAATGTACTTCTCAATTTGGTACAGGGGCAAGCTACCAACTTTGTGAATATGGTCCAGGACAAGGATATAAGCGTGCTTACAACTGCTATTATGATCCTAGTGCTTATACCTATACCACAGCCAACTGCGGCGTTCGTCATGATTTGACAGGAAAATACGTTATTATAAATGGTATAAAACATTGGAATCAATGTAAGTGTACAAGCGCTTATCAACACCACAAATTTAACTGCGGTGGTATGTTATTAGGCAATCCTTGTCAAGAATATATTACTCCAGAGTTTATCAGTGAATTTGAATTAAGTGGCTATAGTGCTGGTGAACAAATACCATTCTATCCATATTGTGAATGTTCAGCCGACTATACCGAAATCTGTGATGAAGATGGCAGTGGTCGTTACAAAGGTGTTGGCACAGCCTGCAATGGCAAATATACAGCTTGCGAATGTGTTCCAGATAAATTGCCAGACAACTGGAGCGATAACTATTACGGTTGTCCAGGAGGCAAAAAACCAACAGGTGTTTGGAAAGACAATGGCTGTGGGCAAAAATATTACCAATGTCAAGTTGTTGAATGCACTTGGGAATATACCGAAATGTGCCAAGCTCCATTGATTCCTGTTGGTCAAAGTTGTCAAGATAACGAAGGCAATATTGGTGGATACAAATCTTGTACCTGCCCAAGCAATTATAGCATTTGCGCAGCAGGACAAGTCGGCGAGGGCGAACCTTGCAATCTAAAAGGTGTTTCTTATTATAAGAATTGTAAATCTCAAGAAGGTTGTACATCGCTAGCTAGTGAAACCTGTACAGGTCCGTTGCAAATAGGTGTAAATCCTTGTATTAGAGATGATATAACTTATTTTGAAAGCTGTGTTTGTGCCAATGGCTATGACAAAGTTTGTGGCGAAGGCGAAGTAGGTGTTGGCAACTATTGCGAGCTAAACGGGGTTAAACATTATAAAGAATGTGTAGATCCTAAACAAAATCAGTGTACGGCAGGTCATGTAACCGCTTGCGATGCTAATCAAGAAAGTTATTATCCTTGTACTGAGAAAGACCCAATAAGCGGCAAAGAAGTTGTTAAATATATGTGTCGTTGTCCAACCAACTGGAAGGCTTGTAGCGGTGGTACTGGCGAGCAATGTACTTCAAAAGATGCTAATGGCAATGAAACCACTTATTATGAGGAATGTAATTCTGGCGCACCAACTTGTTCGCCATATCAAGAGCTAACTTATAAAGTTTGTACTCCTGCCCAAACAGGTGATGGTGGAAGTTGTACATCTCCAGCTACCGAAGAAGGTGGACAAGATGTCATTAAATATGCCGTTTGTAAAGATTCGGGCAACTGTTTGACTAATGGTTTTAGATTCTCTTGTTCAGGGTATGATCCATCAGTTCTTGGCGAATCTTGTGTTGATGATCAAGGCAACAAGCTTTATAAAGAATGTCCATGTCCTTCTAACTATGTTGAATGCTCCAATGATAATGCAACCAAAGGCAAAAAATGTATTCCATTGCTTCAATCTGGCAATTATGGTACACCAGTTTATTCATCTTGTGAGTGTGACCGCTCAAAATATAAATATACTTGTAAGACAGACGACGAGCAAGATCCTTATAACAAAGGTATCAAAGCTCCTTCTGGTAGTTCAGCAAATTATTGCGAAGTAGAAACTTCTGTTTCTAATACTGTTACTGATGAAGAGACAGGTGAAACAAATACCGTAACTACTACCGAAAAAGTTAAATATTACACTAATTGCGAATGTAAGTCGGATTATGTATATACTTGTACAGAAAACGGTCAAATTATTCCAGATAGTTGGCAAGAAGATTATTGCCAAATAAATAGTACCAAATTTTACAAAGGCTGCAAATGTTCAGATGAATATCAATACACTGCAGACATTTGTAAAAAGCCAGAACCTGACGGCTGGAATATAGGTGGTACTGTTGATGTAGCACGAGGATATTGCCAACCAAAAGGAAAATTACCTTCTTCAAGCGAAAATGGTGGCGATACGGGTACTACTCAGCAAACAGGTACTAAATATTACAAATCTTGCAGATGTAAGGATAATTTTGACCTTACATGCGAAGAAAGTCACTATATTCAAGACGATATGCCATATTGTCATACAGATAATGGCAAAAAATATTACGGTCAATGCAAGTGCGACAATGCTCAGACAAAAACATGTTCTAAATCTGGTAGAAACCAAGGTATCATAGGAGATGATGCAACAGTTTGTGTAGAAAAAACATCTTTAGGTGGTGGTTATTATGATGAAAAAAGAAAATATACCACATGTGCATGTTCAACTGGTTATGAAATAGAAGCATCTGTTTGTGAAGGCAATACAGAATGGTATAATCAACTTAATGAGCTATATTGTGATTTATCAGTAAATGCAGGTATTAGTGGTGCTGATACAAATAAATATTATAAAAAATGCGTTTGCGATAGTAATGTATTTGATACAAGTACAATATTAACGGACCCAAACAATATAGATTGCTCAACTTTGTATGGTAGTGGTTATAATAAAAATGGTAGTTTTAGTGATCCTAATTCATTTTGTACAGAACAAACTTCATCAGGTGGTGCCGCTATAGGTAATTCTTATCCACATCGTAATTATTGTTGTCAATCAGGTCTTACAGGTTACACCCAAATTGGCACTCAAACATATGAATCATACGAAGCATTTATAAATAGTTATGGTAGAAGTAATTTAGAAAACCTTATTAAAACAAACTGCAAACATAAATACAATGCTAACGTTGAATTAGATTGCTCTGGTAAAGCTTTTTATAAATGTATAAATTCTAGTTTAGCAAATAGTTCGGATACCTCTTGGTACACTGATGACGAGTGTAGTGCAATAGATCAGAATGGTACACCTCTTTTAAGGACTAGTGGTCAAGGAGAATCAATAACAAATAACTGGTTAGGTGAAGATGTTATTGTATATCCAGATTGTTCTTGCCCAACAAGATTTAATCAAACAGAACCCTGTAACACAAGAAAGATAAATAACTTAAGAGCTGAATTGTTTGCTGGAAATGTAGATGCTCCTGTATGTTTTGATTATGGACGTAAGACTATCGGTGGAGACTATGGAAAGATTGCTATGACACAAAATATGAATTCTTGTAATGCAAATCCTAATGAAAGTAAATGCGTAGATTTTAATGGAACAAATAAATATGATTATAGCCAATGTACCTGTAATTATTCACATTATATAAATAAAGATAATGATAGTGTAATAGATGATTGTGGAGACCCTAGTACTGGATTTCAGTGGGGCACGACAGAAGGTTGTTACTATCAAGTATGTATTGATGTTACTGGTATTTATTATTCGGAGTATCATCAGAGTATATGGTTTGATAGTAATGAAACTACAGATGCTATACAATGTGTTATTGATCCTAATAATAAAGTAAAGTGTGAGCTTAAAAACTGGTAGCATTACCGACCGACATCCACCAAACCGCAATGTTTACGTAAACTATCTTCACACAATAGATATCCCCGAGTAAACTCGGGGTTCTATTAAGGATACAAACCTTCGGTTTGACCACGCACGTTAGCGTGGAAACGATGTTGTTATACAACATCTCGTTATTCATCCACCACTAAATTGGTGGTTTTCTACAAGGATGTAATAAAACAAAAGCTCCTTTT
>JAZSQL010000039.1:0-13845 GCA_045537965.1 Alphaproteobacteria bacterium | reverse complement strand
TGCAAAAAACTGAACAGTTTTTTGCAAGGTTTTTTGAACGAATATTTAAAGTGAAAATAAAAGAAATAAAAAGAATATAACACATTGAAAACATGTAATAAAAACAAGTTAATTGCTTTTTTACTTTTTTTGCTATATAATCAAAATATATATTGAAAAAAACTGTTCAGTTTTTTGCAAGGTTTTAGGTTGGCAACCATCTGTTTTTGCATAAGAAAACTATCATGAAAATTACTATTTTTTATCTAAATGAGCAAATTTTATAGTTTTTTGCCTTACATACCCCAAAAGTCATGGCTATTTTTGCTTGCAAAAATATAAGCCATCTTCAATATTTTTAAAAACAAAGAAAATCGCTAATCCTCGTCGTTCCTCCTCAAAACGATGAATTTCCTAAGGCACTTGTTACACTTGCTCAAACTGTAACTATGCTAAGAAAATTCTTTGGCTAACGCTCAGAATAAACAATAGAAAAAAGGATAGATATAAAAAGAAAATTAAGCATGGTGGTAAAGGCTTTTTTTTTGGGTTATGCCAGCATTTTTAAATATTTTGTTAATTATTTTATTGCTCTACCTTGTTGAAAAAACACGATTATTTAAAATAAATCCACATTTATTCAATCGATTGATTGATTTTAAAAAAATATATGTTATAAGCATACTCGTGAGTTTAACAAATAAGGACATTTTTTATGAAAAAAATATTTACTTTGACAGCCCTCAGCTTAATTTTGGCTTCTACTAATGCTAATGCTGCAGGCTTTCATTTAAGAGAACAATCTGGTGCTGGTTTAGGTAATGCTTTTGCAGGTGCTACTGCTGGAGCGGAAGATATTTCTTATGCTTATTTTAACGTTGCTGGGTTAACCCGTCACCAAGGTACTCAAATGAACTTGGGTGCTACTTATATTGCTCCAGAGGCTAGAGCTCGTAATATTAGTGGCAGTGGTGGTACAGAAGATGTTGATAATATTGTACATGCTGCTGTTGCGCCAAATATGGCTTTTTCACACCAATTAAATGACAAAACTACTTTGGCTCTTGGTGTTAATGTTCCATTTGGAATGGTTACTAAATATGATGATCGCAACTGGGCTGGTTCTGGTCATGGTTTAACTTCAAAAGTTACAGTTGTTACAACAACCCCAATGGTTGCTTACAAAGTGAACGACAAGCTATCTATTGGTGCTGGTTTGCCAATTCAATATTTCAAGGCTAAGTTGTCTAATGGTGTTCCTAAAACCTCAGGAGCAACGGGTGAGGCTACATATACAAAGATTGAGGGTGATACAGTTGATGTCGGCTATCAACTTGGTGCAATGTACGAGTTTAACGAAAATACTCGTGTAGGTATTAATTATCGTAGCGAAATCAATCACAAATTAAAAGGCGAGATTGAAAGTAAAAATATTGGAAATTTAGGTGATCCACTTGGAGCTATGTCTCCTATACTAAACCAAGATATTTCGGCTCGTATTGATACTCCTGCAATGTTATCAGTTGGTGCTTTCCACAAGATTAATGACAAATGGGAAGTTATGGCTGAATATCAAAAAGTTTTCTGGAATTCTTTCGATAGCATAGATATTTATGGTCGTGAGAATGGTGGAAATCCTGCAACTGGAGTTCAAGGTTTAATTTCAACAACTCCAGAACATTGGGAAGATACTGATTTTTATGCTGTTGGTGCAAGTTACAATCTTGATGACAAATGGAAGTTGCGCTTTGGTTTAGCTTATGATGATTCTGCTGTTAGAAAAGATTATCGTACACCACGTATTCCAGATTCTCGTCGTGTTTGGTATTCAACTGGTGCAAGCTATAAATATAGCGAAAACTTGACTTTCAACGCAGCTTATACCTTTATTAAGGCTGAAGAAGCTGAGATTGATTTAGAAGGTGTTCATGCTGAATACAAAAACCAAGTTCATATCTTAGGCTTGTCTATGAACTATAAGTTCTAAGACATTTGCAAAATCCAACGGTACTTTATAAAGGCTCCAGTTTGGTAAACGGTGCTCAAAAGAGAAGAATTTTAATTTTTGCGTCCTTATTAAAATATTCTTCGCCTTTGGGCACTGTTTTTTTGTTTGATATATGGTAAAAAGTGTGATAATAAGGCATCGTAAAATAAAAATTGTCGAATTATTAATCTATAAAACTAAGTATTATGGTAAAAGCAGTCGATTATCCAGACGTAACATCATTAATAAAAGCTGATGGTGTCGAAGTGTGCGTTGTTGATACAGATAATGCTCCAGAAGCAATTATTGTAGAAGAAACGCAAGATTTTATCCCCGTTTGATTGTACCAAAAACCCCGAAAATTACCAAAGTAATATTCGGGGTTTTATCTAAATATATATGTTAAAGATTTTGGTCGGACTGACTGGATTCGAACCAGCGACTTCTTCGTCCCGAACGAAGCGCTCTACCAGACTGAGCTACAGTCCGTTACACTCTGTCTGCCATTAGTAGCATATTTTTTTAAGAACTCAAGCAAAAAAATAAACAAGTTTTTCTTTTAATCTTTTATTTAGAAACATAATATATATTTCAAATATATATCGGTTAAAAAATGCAAACATACGATTATAAAAAAATATTTAAGATATCATACCCACTAATACTTGGAATGCTTGTTCAGGTGTTGGTAGGAATGACAGATACGGTATTCTTAGGGCGTGTTGGAGAAGTTGAACTTGCCGCATCTGCTTTAGGCGGTGTTATATATTTGTTTGTATTTATGTTGTCTCAAAGTTTTGCTGTTGGTGCACAAATCATAATGGCTCGCCGAAATGGCGAAAGAAACTATATCAAAATAGCCCACGTTTTTTATCAAACAAACAATTTTATATTAGTATTATCATTACTGAGTATAGCATTTTTCTACTTATTTTCGTATGACATATTAAAACTAATAGTAAATGATAATGTTGTACGTATTGCTGTTTTGGCATATTTATTACCACGATGTTGGGGGCTAATTTTTAGCGGAGTGACAACTGTTTTTAAATCATTTTTTGTGGCAATAAATAATACCAAATATATCTTTACAGCATCATTTATAATGCTTATTACAAATTTTATATTTGATTATTGGTTCATATTTGGAGGTTTTGGAATTAAGCCTTTAGGGTTAGAAGGTGCTGCAATAGCATCAGTTTTGGCAGAGGTTATTACTTTCATATATTTTATGATTATTTTGATGATAAAGATTGGCGTGAATAAATATGGTTTTCACAAATTTTTATTATGGAAACAATCCTTATTTAACAACATATTTAGACTATCTATTTGGATTATGTTTCAAAATTTCTTAAATTGGGGAACATGGTTGTATTTCTTCATTGAAATAGAAAAACTTGGAACAAAAGCCCTAGCAATTTCAAATATTTTAAGATCAATATCTTCGGTTCCTTTTGTTATTGCAAGTGCTTTATCCGTGGTAATATCATCAATGGTTAGCAATTTAATAGGTGCAGGAAAAGATAGAGAAGTGTTATCAACTATATTTAGAACTATTAAATTTGGAGCAGTTCCTTATTATATATGTTTTTTGTTAATGTGTTTTTTTCCTAAGTTAATTATAGGAATTTATACTAATGATATAGATCTAATTGAACAGGCTATTCCCCCATTTTATGCTATGCTGATACCTTACATTTTTGCATTGCCTGCACTAATATATTTTTATGCAATTTTCGGGACAGGAAAAACAAAAATAGCTCTTTTAATCGAAACTATATCATCTATAGTTTACGTTATTGCAATACGTTTAATTGTTGTTAAGTTTGATATGGGTTTGGCTTGGAGTTGGACAACAGAATTTTATTATTACATAATAATATTGTTTATTTCATATTGGTATATGAAGCGCAAAAAATGGTGTTGTGAAATTATTTAATAAAGATTAAGGTTTTTATATTTCTCGATTATATATATGTTTGTTTATGTTATATTAGGTCGGATACTAGCTTCAAAAGGAAAATAACGTGTTTATATTTTTAAAAAATAAGCCTCAACAAATTAAAATGCTCCTACAGAAAGCTAATCAATTTTACTCTGCAAAAAAATTTGCTAAAGCTATAAAGTTATATCAAAAAATTCTCAAATTAGATTCTCAAAATTTTGCTGCTAAAGCCAATATTGCAACATCATATTTTGAACTTCAAAAATATGATTTATCGATTCCATTTTTTCAAGAAATAATTAGTCTCGATTCCAATAATCCATGGTGGTATAATTATCTATCTCAGGCAGCACAAAAAAACAATGATTATAATCTATCTTTAGATGCGGCATGGAAGGCGGTAATCTGTGGACAAGAAGAAAATGAACACCACCTAAATCTAGCATATACTATATACGAAATAGCAGATACTTTAGGACGAGAAGCAACGGATTCTTTATTAAAAAAATGGTATCAAAAATTTCCCACAAATGCTATTGCAAAGCAGTGTTATAATTCTTTTTTTTATGATAAAAATTTTACCCGTTCAGAGCCAAAATATGTTGAGGAATTATTTGATGTTTTTGCATCAGATTTTGATAACGTTTTGGCAGAATTACAATATGATTCGCCACAACTTATTGCGCAAAATTTACATGACTTTTATTTGAGAAAAAAGCATCAAAATTTACAAATTTTAGATGTGGGTTGTGGCAGTGGTTTGTGTGGTCAGGCTATTAAAAAATATATCAAAAATTGTCAAATAATAGGGGTAGATATTTCACAAAAAATGCTTGATAAAGCATCTGAAAAAAATGTTTATTATAAACTTTTGAAAAGAGATATATCTGATTGTTTTGACGATATAAAACATCTGTTTGATGTGGTGGTTTCTTCAGATGTTTTTACTTATTTTGGCTCATTGGATTCTCTATTCAAAAATATAGCAGATTCCATTTTAAATAATGGTATTTTTTCATTCACATATTCGCTAAACAATGAAAATGAAAACGACTTTTTTTTAATGCCATCATCTCGTTTTGTTCATTCTTCAAAATATGTTGAAAAATTATTACAAAAAAATAAATTTACTATATTAAAAAATGAAGAAAAAATACTCCGTAAAGAAGGTGAAAAAGACATAAAAGGTCGTGTAATTTTGGCAATAAAAGCATAAAAAAATCTCCGCTAATTTGCGGAGATTTTTCCAACTAATCTATTAAATTACTTAGATTTTTTAGTAGTAGTTTTTTTAGCAGTAGAAGCTTTCTTAGCGCAAGAAGCAACCTTCACAGAAGATGTCTTTTTAGCGCAAGAAGATTTGCTACATTTTTTAGAAAGTTGCTCTACAGCCATTGACCAAAAATATTCATCTTGACCATATGGGCAACCAGCATTTTGCCAAATGTAGTAAGCTGCTTCTCTAATTGCTTGTTCATTATTTGCCATAATCACTAACTCCAAATAAATTTTATTAAACATTTATTAATATACATACAAATTTTTATTCGTCAATACTTAATCAAAACTAATCTAAAAAAAGTAAAATTAATTACTTTTTAATGCTTAAATTTTACACTAACAAAAATCAAAATACTTGCATTTAAACAGATTAGAAATTATAACTGTTTTACAGGTGTTTTTGTCGATAAAACAAAAGTTAATTATGTTGTTAAATTTAAGGAATTTTAAATGCAAAATTTATTGTCAAAAGAAGAAATGGAAGCCGTTATAAACGGTGATCACGGAAATGTTTTTGCTGTTTTAGGAATACACAAAAACAAGGGCTCAAAAGAGGTTTATATTCGTGCTTATCAACCACATTCTATGTCAATAGAACTGCTCAATAGAGAAGGTGATACCATAGGTCAAATGACTAAACTTGATGAACGAGGTTTTTATCAAATTGATTTGGGAAAAACTGAAAATTTTGATTATAAATTTCGCATTACAAATGATCAAAATTATACATATATTGCAGAAGATGCTTATCGTTTTTCTTCGACACTTGGCGATGTTGATATCTATCTTTTAGCAGAAGGTAGCCACTTAGAGATGTATAAAAAACTTGGCGCTCATGTCATGGAAAAAGATGGTGTCAAAGGTGTCGGTTTTGCAGTATGGGCTCCTAATGCAAAAAGAGTAAGTGTTGTTGGTGCATTTAACAATTGGGATGGTAGGGTGAATGTTATGCGCAAGCACCCATCTTGTGGTGTTTGGGATATTTTTATTCCTTCTATCGGCGAGGGAGAGCTTTATAAGTTTGAGGTAAAAACTAACAATGATGATATTGTCTTAAAAGCGGATCCAGTAGCATTTTATGCTGAGAAACGTCCTAATACAGCTTCGGTTGTTTATGACATTAATCACTACATTTGGAGTGATGCAGAATGGATGAATTATCGTGGTGAGCACAACTCTTTTGATAAACCTATGTCAATCTATGAGGTACACCTTGGATCTTGGCGTCGTAAAGAGGGCAATGAATATTTAACCTATCGTGAATTGGCTGATTATCTCATCCCTTATGTTACCAATATGGGTTTTACTCATGTAGAGTTTTTACCTGTTTCTGAACATCCTCTGGATTCTTCTTGGGGTTATCAAGTTATTGGAATGTTTGCTCCAACATCACGTTTTGGTACGCCAGATGATTTCCGCTATTTAATAGATAAATTCCATCAGGCAGGTATTGGTGTTATTATGGATTGGGTTCCAGCTCACTTTCCTAAGGATGGTCATGGTCTAAATGAGTTTGATGGAACACATCTTTATGAACACGCAGATCCACGCAAAGGTGAACACACAGATTGGGGAACAAAAATATATAATTATGGACGTTCCGAAGTATCAAATTTCTTGTGTGCAAGTGCAGTTTATTGGTTAAAAGAATTTCATATTGATGGTTTGCGTGTTGATGCTGTTGCGTCAATGTTATATCTTGATTATTCACGCAAAAATGGCGAATGGATTCCCAACCAATATGGTGGCAACGAAAATATTGAAGCAATTTCATTTTTACGTCGTATGAATGAACTTGCTTATTCACAAGTTGATGGGGCTATTACCACTGCAGAAGAGTCAACAGCTTGGCCGATGGTTTCTCGTCCAACTACTATGGGTGGTTTGGGTTTTGGTTATAAATGGAATATGGGGTGGATGAATGACACCTTGCGTTATATTTCGCACGAACCAATTCATCGTAAATATCACCATGGGATGCTAACATTTGGTCTGCTATATGCATTTAACGAAAATTTTGTTTTGCCAATTTCACACGATGAAGTTGTTCATGGTAAGGGGTCAATGTTGTCCAAAATGCCTGGTGATGAGTGGCAAAAATTTGCCAACCTAAGAGCCTATTATGGTTTTATGTATACTCATCCAGGGAAAAAACTTTTGTTTATGGGGTGCGAATTTGGTCAAGATCGTGAATGGAATTCTGAAGAAAGCTTGCGTTGGTTTTTGCTAGATCATCCAATGTATCGTGGAATGCAAAACTGTGTTCGTGACCTAAATCTTATGTACAAAGGCAACCCACCTTTATATCAACAAGATTTTGATTATCGCGGTTTTGAATGGATTGATCATTCTAATGCTGATGATAGTGTAATTGCGTATATGCGCAAAGGCTACAACTATGGGGATTATCTAATAGTTATCTGCAACTTTACTCCTGTTGTGCGTGAAAATTATCGTATAGGCGTTCCAGAAGATTGTTTGTATCAAGAAATTTTCAATAGTGATGATGTCAATTATTGGGGTAGTGGTGTCAAAAATGATGGTGTCCGTCAGGCTGAAAAAATTGATTGCAATTACAAACCTTATTCAATCAATTTACGTTTGCCTCCATTATCAACTATTGTAATTAAACCAGTCCGCTAGGAGGATATATGGGCAGTTTTAAATCACGTATTGGTAAAAGCTATCCACTAGGATCTCACTATGATGGTGAAGGTGTAAATTTTGCACTATTTTCTGCCCACGCAATTAAGGTTGAGTTATGTATTTTTAATGAAAGTGGTTCTGAAGAAATTGAACGTTATTCAATTGATAAAAATACAGATAATATTTGGCATATATATCTAGAAGGAGCCAAACCTGGTTTGGTTTATGGTTATCGTGTTTATGGGCTTTACAAACCTAGCGAAGGTTATCGTTTTAATCCCCACAAACTTCTTATTGATCCGTATGGCAAAAAGTTAGTTGGTACACTTATTTGGAACAAAGCAATATTTGGTTATGATATTGACAGTCCTGACAAAGATTTGTCTTTTTCAGAGCTAGATTCTGCACCTTATGTTCCTAAGACTGTAGTAGTTGATGATAATGACTACAATTGGGAAGGAGATAGTCAAATTAGCTATCCAATGAATGAAAGTATCATCTATGAAACTCATTTACGAGGTGCTACAAAACTAAATCCATTTTTGCCTGACACCAAGCGAGGAACATTTGCTGGTTTCACCGATGATTCGACAATAAACTATCTCAAACATTTGGGTATAACTAGTGTCGAATTTTTACCTGTTCATGCTTTTTTTGGTAATCGTCACAAAAGAGGATATATCATTGATAATTATTGGGGCTATGAAAGTTTTAGCTTTTTTGCTCCCGAGCAATCATATCTTTCAAATGGTGATATAAATGAAATTCGTGATATGGTGAAAAAACTACATAAGCATGGTATAGAAGTTTTGCTAGATGTTGTTTATAATCACACAGGCGAGGGTAATCATCTAGGTCCAACTTTATGCTATCGTGGAATTGACAATCTTTCTTACTATATCCTAAATCCAGATAACAAAAGAACTTACCATGATACGACAGGATGCGGTGCTAGTTTTAATTTGCAAAATCCCAATGTTATAAGACTGGTTATGGATTCCCTTCGTTATTGGGTAGAAAAAATGCATGTTGATGGTTTTAGATTTGATTTAGCCACCACTCTTTGTCGTCGCAATAATGAGTTTAAACAAACAAGTGGTTTTTTATATGCTGTTGCCCAGGATGAAGTGCTTAAAAAAGTAAAAATGATAGCAGAACCTTGGGATGTTGGTTATGGCGGATATCAACTAGGAGCATTTTTACCAGGTTGGTCTGAGTGGAATGACAAATATCGTGATAATATTCGCCGTTTTTGGAAAGGAGACCAATTCCAAATAGCAGAAATAGCAACCCGTCTTACTGGTTCAAGCGAAATATTTAATCATTCTAATCGCACAATTTCATCAAGTATCAATTTTATTACAGCTCACGATGGTTTTACTTTAAATGATCTTGTAAGCTATAACACTAAGCATAATATCGCTAATGGTGAAAGCAATCGGGACGGCACCGATACCAACTGGAGTTGGAATTCTGGTGAAGAGGGCGAAACCACTAACAAACTAATCCATAAAAACAGGTTTGATAGAATGAAAGCAATGCTATCTACCTTAATGCTTTCTTTTGGTACACCAATGCTTGTTTTTGGCGATGAATTTGCTCGTAGTCAGATGGGAAACAACAATCCTTATTGCCAAGATAACGCAATTACGTGGGTAGCATGGGAAGGAATATCAAGCAAACAGCGACAGCTTATATCATTTGTTCGCAAGTTGATACGCTTGCGTAAAAAGCTAAAAATTTTTAGTAGAGAGCAATTTTTCACAGGTAAAATAGTTGACGAACAAGGATACAAAGATATCGCATGGTACACTGAAAAGGGTAGCGAATTTAGCTCATCTGATTGGCACGATGGAAACCGCCACAGCATATCTTATTTAGTTAAAGATAACAAAGGTTTCGTTATGGCAATTTTCAACGGCTCATATCAGCCTATTGATTGGTTATTGCCACCACTCAATAATTTTACATCGTGGAACGTTCTTTTAGACAGTAGCAATCAAATTTCTAAAGATATTAGTTTAGGAGCATCTAAAAAAATTAAAGTTCCAGCATGGAGTGTTATTTTAATTGAAATAAAATAGGATTATAACAATGAATTCTAGTTTACATAAACTTGCTGAAAAATTAGGTATTGCAATTTCTTTTTGTGATGCGGGACTAAAGCGTAAAAATTATGCTGTTTCAGAAAAAGCCATCAAGTTTTTTATTCAAGCTTTGGGATATAAAGCAAGCAACGACAAACAAATAGAAGCATCTTTACTAGAAGTTGAAAATAAACGTTGGCGCCAACCTTTAGAGCCTATTTATGTTCGTAACCAAAATAACATTATAATAGATATTGTATCGGGCGATTTATCATCAATTTTAATAAACGCAATTGATTGCAATGGTCAAAAAATAAATATCCAATATGAATATCTTGGCAATGCAATACAGAATGGTTTATTTTATAAAGAAGACCTACGTATAACCACACCTCTTGCCATAGGTTATTACGATTTAGAGGTTATTATATCTAACAAAAAATACACTACTAGATTGGCTGTAGCCCCTGATAAATGTTATAATGTTTCTGATATAAACCAAAAACTTTGGGGCTATGCTATTCAACTATATTCACTAAAAAGTAAACGCAACTGGGGTGTTGGCGACTTTACTGATTTAAATAATTTTATTGAGCTTTGTGCCCAAGATGGTGCTGATATTATAGGTATAAACCCACTTAATGTTCTAAACCACGACTATCCTGAAAATGCCAGTCCTTATCAGTCTATATCACGTGAATTTTTAAATCCTATATACATTGATATTGAAAATGTTCCCGAATTTGTTGCAAATGATATGAACGAAATTGCCTCAATACTAAATGAAGTTCGTTCTAGTGAATATATTCAATACAACAAAGTTTATCCACTTAAAATCAAAATCTTGAAACAATGCTTTGATCGTTTTAAACAAAATAAAGACAACGCAAGAAAAAAAGCCTATAAAGAATTTTGCCAATGTTATGGAAAATCACTAGACAATCTAGCCGCTTTTCAAGCTATTTATGAGGAATACACCCAAAAAGTTTGGGGTGGTTGGCGTGCTTGGCCTCAAGAATTACAAAATCCAGATTCTGTAACTGTTAAGGAATATGTTAAAGCCAATCAAGATAGAGTCGAATTTTTCAAATTTATGCAGTTTGAAGCAGACAGACAATTCACTCTTGTAAAAGACAAAATTACAAAAGCAGGGCTCAAAATAGGACTATATCGAGATTTAGCTGTGGGTGTTGGTCGTGATAGTGCTGAATATTGGAGCGCACCAGATTTATTTATGAAAGACGCTGGAACAGGAGCTCCACCAGATGCATTTTTCCCTGCAGGTCAAAAATGGGGATTGGGCACATTTTTGCCTCAAGTACTAAAAGATAAAAAATATACGCCATTTATTCGCATATTACGAGCCAATATGCAAAATGCAGGAGCCTTACGTATTGACCATGTTATGAGTCTAATGCGTTTATATGTTATTCCAGATTCTATGGAAGATGGAACATATATTTATTATAATTTTGAAGACATGCTAAACCTTGTAGCCTTAGAAAGCTGTTTGAATAAATGCATGGTCGTAGGCGAGAGTATTGGTAATGTTCCCGAAGGGTTTTTAGATGCTATAGCTGCAAAAAACATCTATTCTTTGAGCATTCTTTGGGCAGAACGCTGGGGATGTGGTTGGGGCGACTTCAAACATCCTAATGACTATCCTAATAATGCATTTGCTTCAGTTGCTACCCATGATATTGCTCCCTTAAAAATGTGGTGGTTTGGCTACGATATTGAGCTTAGTCGTTCATTAGATTTAATACCTAATGATAACGAAAAGAACGAAGCTTATCACAAACGTGAAGCCGACAGAATAAAACTCTTAAGCGCACTAGATAATGCTAATGTTTGGCCAGAAGATAAACACCGTAGCGGCAATTATATCTATGGTGAGCAATATCCCGAAGGAATAGAAGAAGCTGTTGAACGTTTTATGGCAAAAAGTGCATCACCTGTATTTTTGGCACAGCTTGAAGACATTTTACATGTTGAAAAAATGCAAAATCTTCCAGGAACAGATATTGACAAACATCCTAATTGGCGTTTAAAGATGCCAGTCGATTTAGAAGATTTAAAAGGCGATATTGCATACATCCGTTGCATACAAGCTATTAAGAAAGAACGCTAAATGAAAACAAAAAATTTGGTTTTTGACCTTGATGCTACTTTGTATTATGCAGGTAATGCACTAGAAGAGCAATGTGATAAAAGAATTTGTGCTTATTTTGTTGATAAACTGCACATTACTTTATCTCAAGCTCAAGATTTAATGGCAGAACTTCGCAAAAAATATAAATATGAAGCCGAAGCAATAAACAAAGAGCTACCTTTTTCCAAATATGACTTTGTTGAATATATTTGCGATTTAGATATGACGGTGCTTCCAACCAATGAAGAGCTTGATAATTTGTTATCACAAATCCCCAATCCCAAATACATTTTAACCGATAGCACTAGTAAACATGTAAAAGATACTCTAAAACAAATAGCTGTAAGAGAAAATCATTTTCAAGGTATTTGTGATGCACATATTATGTCATATGCTTTTAAGCATTCTCCAGAGGGATATAACAAATTTTTTGAGTATTTTTCGCTAAAACCTGAAGGTTGTATAATGTTTGAAGATAGCTTAAATAATCTAGAAGTTGCCAAATCATTAGGTATGACAACCGTTCTTATTAGTCCAAATACAAAAGAAAAGCCAACATTTGTAGATTATTTTTATAGCGATATCACAATTGCTCTAAAACAATTGTTTTGCTAAATCATTACTGTCATACCACCAAACCGCAAGCTTTAGTCGAGGCATCTATTTTACTTTTTATTTTCTTTTTTATCTGTTTATTCTTGTGATATGGCATGGCATATTTACCTAATTTATTTAATGAAGATATTCTACAAAAGCAAAGGGATAGCATATAATCTCAAGATGCTATCCCTTATAATTATGAGGATGTGTGATAGTTTTTATATTTAACTACCAAAGCTACCACCACCAGCGCTACCACCACCAGAATTGGTACATCCAGGAATAAAGTTACACCCAGGTTTAGCAGTATTACAACAAGTATAACAAGTAGTAACTCCATCATTTGCTTTATAGTCAGATGCCCAGTATCCATGGCCAGCACCACATTTACTACAAGCTTGTGTTACAAATGGAAAATATATAGTTCCGCTTAGATGATCACAGCTTATTTCTTCACATTTGACATAGGTATTGTCATATTGACATATTTCAGTAACATAATAGCCTGAAGCACATGATTGTGTTGTAAAGCCATCTCGAGCACACTTCTCAGCAGCAGTCATATTAACACATTTCTTATATGTTTCCAAATAAGGACAATTCTCCAATTTCTGATCTATTGGACAACTTGTAATTCCCATTTGATAGCCATCTCGAGCACACTTCTCAGCAGCAGTCATATTAACACATTTATTATGTGTACTTGGTGAATAATGACAATCCTCCAATTTCTGATCTGGTGGACAAGCGTCACGTTTTGGAGTTTCATAGCCTCCATCTTCACACAGCCATGCTGGATCGATACCGGGACCGGGATCCTCCCACTGTCCAGGTTCTATAGGTGTACATTTCTTTAAAGTTGCTACACCCATTAGGGCACCTGGGTGAGGACAATTTTCGACAGTCTCCATAATAGAACATTGTCTTTTAGTATAACCATTGGCAGGACACCAAGTATTGTAATCTGTAAGCTGACACCTAATATAATTATTATCGTATTCACAAGGAATAAGATCATCATATGGACCACAAAAAATTCCTTGTTGATACCCTTCATCCAAACACTTCTCAGCATCAGTCTTATCTACACATTTGGCAAATACGTCTGAAAGAAATGGACAGTCCTCTAGTTTCTGATCCGACAGACATGCAGGTTTAGGTCTTG
>JAZSQL010000032.1:0-2432 GCA_045537965.1 Alphaproteobacteria bacterium | reverse complement strand
GTTGAAAAGAAAATCGATAAGGATAAACTGGAAATCGCCGTCAAATCAAACTGGGTAAGCATCAAGCAAGCCGCCGCAATCTTGGGAATATCTTACACAACCTTGCTGGCAATGCGCAAAGAAGACAAAGCCGACGGAATTATGCGCATCCCCTACCGCGGCGAAGGCAAAAACACCCGCTACTACGTCCCCATCCTCGAAGCCTACAAAAGCAAAGACATGGATTTGGTAACAAAACTGGAAAAAGAAATTGGGTGATAATAAAAATTTTTGTGGATTTACTTTTGCCGCTATAGAGATTTAAACAATATTAATGTAATTTAGTATTACAGGAGATAGTTATGGCAAAAAAAATAAAAAAATCACTTACACAACAAGAAATTGCAGTAATAAAAAAACTGCATGAAAATGGCTATAACAATCAAGAAATTGTAGGAATTATAAATTCTAAAAAAGAAAGTTTATCTCTTCATATTAATGGAGGGCGTATCAGTGAAATATTAAAAGGACAAAAAGGCATTGATGTTTCTATTGCGTCTGACGAAGAATTAGAAATTTTTTTAAATTCATCAAAACCACAGATAGATACATCTCCTATATCTGATTATACGTTATCAAGTATTTTAAAGATAAAAGATGGAACTAATAATTTTTTAGATATTGATGAAACATCTATTTTTGAATGTAAAGAAAACTTTAATACGGATGTTAGGTCTTTGATAAAGCCCCTTATTTCGTTTGCTAATAATAATGGAGGATATATTTTATATGGTGTAAAAGACGGGAGTTGGGAAATTGTTGGGCTTTCTACAAAAAAAATAACAGACTTTAATTCGTGGGATTTAGAAAGGTTAAGCGGCCATATATTGAGTTTTGCAAATTGCGGATTAAAAATTAATAAAACAACGTATCGTATTGCAGACAAAGATATTGGGATACTTTATGTTTATAGAGCAAGCAAGAGACCAATCATCATGAACAGTAACGATGGAGATATATCTATAGGACAAATATATTATAGATACCCTGCTTGTAATAGACTTATTGCTAGTACGGAACTTGATGAAATAATTGAAGATAGAATAAATTCAATGATATCAACTACGTTGTCTAGACATATAGAAAACATTATTAGAAATGGAATAGAAAACACTGCAATATTAAACCTTAAAACTGGTGAAGTAGAAGGAAAATCTGGCAATTTTATTATTGAAGAAGAGTTGCTATCAAAGATTCAATTTATAAAAGAAGGTGAGTTTGTTGAGAAAAAAGGAGCTCCTGCTTTAAAACTTATGGGGAACTTAAAACCAATTACGACAATTGCTGAAAAAGAAATAGAAAAAGAAGTAGAAAAATCTATTACAATAAAAAATGTCATAGAGGCTTTTGTAAAACAAACAATTATTACAGCTCCTAAAGAGTATATAAAAACGATTGCGTTAGATAGTGGAAAATGGATGCCAATTCATTATTTTATAAGAAAAGCTAAAATTAACACAAATGAAGCTATTGATTTTTTACAAAATATAAAAGAGACTGAAGGTAAAAATTATCCTCAAAGTACCATAGATATGATTATTGATGAAAGGCTTTTAAAATTTGGAAAAAAATCAGAAAAAACAAGAATAAATGGTATTAAAAATAAAGAAATATCTTCTATTGATAATAGAGTTGAAGCTCTTGCTTTTCTTGCTAGCATAGGTGAACTAACTAAAAACGATATAGAATTAAAATACTGTTTAAGATTATTACAACAAATAATAACAAATTTTTGGAGCGATAAAGAAATTCAATCAAGAACAAAATATTGTTGTGCTTATTTGGATAGAATGTTTTTCAAGCAATAATATTTTTTTGTAAAGTCATAAGCTCTATTTTGTAAACAATCAATTTAGAATATACTAAAAATAAATGTTAAAGAAGGAATATTCTTTAACATTATCTCTGTAATTGGCTATTTTACTAGTGTTTTATTTTGGTGTTGTCAGGGCTTCAATATAAAATGTTAAACTTTGTTGGGTTTGGTTATATTGTTTAACATTTATCACTAGTTACTTAATCCCAACATTGCTTGCATATTTTTTGTAACAGGATAAAGCATCATCAACTTGTTCTACAATTTCTTCTACTTTTTTAGCATCAAAACCAAAAGGTTCTGCAACTTTTATAAAGTCTTCTTTTGTGATATTTTTTCCTTTACCATTTACCATTGCTGTTTGTTCACCATTTAAACCTTGAGATGGGGTTAAATCATATGCCGGTGTCATTTTCCAGACATTATCTTTTGTTAGCATAAATGAAAAGTTTTTGCTGTGGTCATCTTTATTACCGGATTTGATGTTGAATATCATTAATCTGACCATTTTTTCAACTTCACGGACATCTTTGGTTAAAATTGCTGTTAATTTTAAGAGAGATGTATAGTCTAAAGA
>JAZSQL010000034.1:0-59106 GCA_045537965.1 Alphaproteobacteria bacterium | reverse complement strand
TTGTTCACACGTAATAGCATAAGCCGAAGAAGCTACAATTAAACTAGTACCTAAAAGCAAATATTTTTTCATAACCTTATCTCCTTTATATCTAAACCTATCCCTAAAACCTTGCAAAAAACTGAACAGTTTTTTTCAAGGTTTTTTGAACGAATATTTAAAGTGAAAATAAAAAAAATAAAAAGAATATAACACATTGAAAACATGTAATAAAAACAAGTTAATTGCTTTTTTACTTTTTTTGCTATATAATTAAAATATATATTGAAAAAAACTGTTCAGTTTTTTGCAAGGTTTTAGGTTGGTAACCATCTGTTTTTACAAAATATTATCAATGAAATATAATCAAAGTTACCGTTTGAATAAATAAAGTTATTCCAAGCTTTTTAATTGAAGAATCTCCTTAGCACAGTCACACTTTGAGTAAGTGAAACGAGCCCCATTATTGTCACTCTTAATTTATCATCCAATGCTAAAATAGTCGTGTTTTTAGAAGTATTTAATTAGGGCAAAACCACCTATCAGTAAGATTAAAAACAAAATAGAAAGTATTCCAAGATGTTTTTCAATAAATGCCTTCATTGGTTCACCATATTTTTTTAGCAACCAAGCAACAAGGAAAAAGCGCATTCCTCGGGCGAGGATACTGGCAACTGTAAATACTACTAAATCTAGATGAACAACGCCACTAGCAATGGTTATTATTTTGTATGGAAAGGGAGTTATACCAGCACCAAAAACAATCCAAGCACCATATTGGTGATAATAATTTTCAAATTGATGAAATTGTTCTAAAGCATTGTAAAATTCAAGAATAGGTTTGGCAATCATGTCAAAGGCAAAAACACCAATTCCATAGCCAAAATATCCACCTAAAACGCTAGCAATAGTTGCTATCCCAGCTATTTGCCAAGCTTTGTTGGGGGTCGCTAGTATCATTGGTATTAACATGACATCTGGTGGTATGGGAAAAAAAGAACTTTCAGCAAAAGCGACAATGAATAAAAAAGCCATAGCATTGGGCTTTGCTGAGAGAGATAGCATAATGTCATAAGTTCTTTGAACTAGATTGTTGAACCAATTTATCATTTTTGTTTCCAAAATATTTTTTACTAAAGACTTTGGAATACTAAACAATCTAGTGAGGATTGCAACTATTTTCTGATATTTGTATTATTTTTTCTAAAATATAAGGTTTGTATACAAATTCGATGTTGTCTTGCTTCTTCATATATTTTGATGTTATGTGATTGCTCATTATTGCATAGTGCGGGCGTTTAAAATCTATGGCTTTGTCAATGATTTTTACTATTTCTTTTTCATGATGATTAGCAAAATTTTGATCAATAAATATCCATTCTGGTTGAGCTGTTTTAGCGTATTTGGTTAGAAGAAAAAGGTTGTCTGTAGCAAAAACTTGCCACCCTTTAGTCTGTAGCAATTTGGAATATAGCTCCAGAAAAACTTTATCATTATCTAGCATAAAAACCACATTATTTGACATAAAAAACTCCTGAAGCTTTGCAAAAACTACAGGAGTATATAATATTGTTTTTTTATTTTTTTAGTGGCAGTGACACTTTTTATCTTTGCAACAACATTGTTTTTGATTTTTTTGAAGACAAAAAGCTTCGTGTGTATTGGATAAAAGCATAGCAATAGTCATGGGACCTACGCCACCAGGGACAGGAGTTATATAAGATGCTTTTTCTTTAACATTTTCAAAATCAACATCACCGCAAAGTTTGCCATTTTCACGATTGATGCCCACATCAATAATAATAGCTCCTTCTTTAATCCAGTCAGATTTAACAAGTTTAGCCTGTCCGCATGCAGCAATAACGATATCAGCAGTGCGTAAAATTGAGGCAATTTCTTTAGTTTTGGAATGGGTTATGGTTACGGTACAGTCATTATTGAGTAATAACATTGATACAGGCTTGCCAACAATATTGGAACGCCCAATGATAACAGCATGTTTACCTGCAAGTTCGGTTCCTGTTGATTTTAAAAGCTCTAAAATTCCTTTTGGTGTTGCAGAAATAAAAGCTTTTTGGTCATTGTAAGACAAAAGACCTGCATTATATGGGCTGAAACCATCAACATCTTTCAATGGGTTTATTTTAGATAATATCTTGAGTGCATCAATATGTTTTGGTAATGGCAATTGGACAATAATACCATGAATATTTTCATCTGTGTTTAGTTGTTCAATAACTTCTAATAGTGCATTTTCACCAATTGATGATGATAACTCAAATATTTGACAATTAATACCAACTTCGTCAGCAGCCTTTTTTTTGTTTCTTACATAAATTTGGCTGGCCTCGTTATCGCCGACTAAAATTACAGCTAAGGTTGGGGATATAGTAGAATTATTTATGCCTATTTTGTTCTTTAAGTTATCACGTATTTGCTTGGCGATACTTTTACCATCAATTATATGAGCAGTCATGATTGTTATTCCTTTCCTATCCAAGCCTGTAGTATAGGCATAATGGTTGATTTATCTGCAGTTATAAGAATTTTTTTGTATCTGTCAAGTTCTCCAGATATAATAGAGATATTTGATTTGGCTGTTTTTAATTTTTTTGCTAACCAAGATATTAGTTCTTGGTTGGCTTTTCCTTTTTCTGCTACGCTAATAATGTTGATTTTTAAGTATTCTAAACCATCAGGAGTTTTGAATATACCATTTATTTTGCAACAAGAAGAGTTAGGACTAAGCCTAACTCTTAAAATAATTCCTTTTGTCGTTTCGTCAAAAAACAAATTAACCTACAAGTAAAATGCGTAGACTTGTGATTACACGACTAATAAAGTATAGAACTAACAAAACACCAAATGGAGCAAAGTCAATTCCAGAAAATACTGTTGGAATTTTTGATTTGATTTTGTTATATACAGGGACAGTTGCTTTATCAAGCAACTCAACAGTTTTTGTTGCATATTTGTTTGATGGCTCTAGTATTTTAAAATGGATAAGCCAATATAAAACAACTTGAACAACAACTATTTTGAAGTAAATATCTACAATAAATCCTAAAATTTCTAAAAATGGATCGAAAATAACCATATAAAATCTCCTGATATTTTGTTAAATATAACACAACACTATCTACTTGCATAACGCAAGTTTCGAGATATGTCAATTATAAACACTATTTTAAGCAGACATTCTATTAGTAGCTTCACGAAATCTTGTAATTTCCCAACCACGTAAGTTTCTTACATTACTCCTAATAGTAGAGCTATGATATGTGTTATTATTAGAATTTTGGTTTTCGTTTTTCCACTGTTCAACGGTTTTTCCGTTGCGTAGCGCAGCGAACATTGCTTCCATTTGAGCTCGGTTGTTGTGAGCAGATTGAATTTTATTATTTGCTTGTTCAACAGTTTGAGTTTCGGGACGCATGTTAACAAAAGTTTCTCCTAAACCATGCTCAATGGATACTTTAAAGGCATGTTCTGCGAGTTGTTTATCTCCAAGAGATAGGGCTTCCATAGCAACAAGACCAGATGTAACAGATGTTGCTATTTGTTGTTGACGGCGCTCTCTTTGTTCAAAATACTCGTTTGAGTCGGCGTGGGATTTTGTGTTTTCGGTGCGTTGACGTAAGCGTCTTAATTCACCTAGTTTGAACGTTAAAAATTTGAGTTTTTCTTGAGCACTTTCTTGCATGCGACAGTTGGTGTTGAAAGCAGCCCCCGCATAGAGTTGTATAATTCGTTTTATTTCTGTTTCACGGTCGTCTAAAAAACCAATAAAAGAGTTACGAGTAGCAATCTCATCTTCGGTAGTTCCACAGGTATTGATATCAACTTCAATTTTTTGTTGGCGTTCACACCAATCATAGTATTCAGCTGCAGGATCTTCTGATGAATATAGGTGTTGCAAACTTTCGGCAATTAAATAGTCTATATCAAAGGCGTCAATACTTTTTTTGCCATTTTTAGTAGAAATTTCAACTTTTTGTTGTGAAGAATCTTCGCGAGCTTGCCAAATAAGAGGACTCCACATAGAGCTGAATTGGTTGTAATTATTGTTGTTTTTAGACGCCATAAGATCGATTAAATCATCATATTTTCCATCTATTTGTTGGCTTTTAAGTAATTCATTTGCTTTCATACGCAAATGTTCAGGGTGCATAAAACCTATGGCTGAAGAAAGAGCGTCGTTTCTTGCTTTTATTTCAGGAGGAAGGTAAGTGCGAATAAATTGACGATTTTCCAGTTCAAAGCCAAGTTCATTCTTAAATTCTTCATAAGCTGAAAAATTTGGGATGTTCTCAACAGTTATATCATCTAAATTTACAATCATTTTTTCCATAGGAGCAACTCCTTATCTAAAAAATATTAAAGCTGTTCAAAAATAAGTTTACCTTCTTCAAGCCAAACTATGCGATCTATAACCCACTTGCTAATTTGTTCTATTTTTTCTAATTCAATTCCCATTGCTTGTCCTATCTTGCCGATAAGAATGATTTCTCTATCAGATAAGTCGCCATCAGAATTTGCTAGCAAGCAAGCTTCTTTTATTAGTTGAAGAGCTGCTTGACGTTTCTTTATTTTGGAAGCTTTTTTAATAACTTCCTCATCTGTCAACGGAAGAAGGATGTCATCTATTTTGTCTTTTGTTATGCCAAATATAATAGCAATATCTTTGATGAATGCTTTTTCTTCATCATCAAAATTGTTATCGGAACGAGCTAGAGCAACTAACACCCTAAGAAATATTATTTTTTCTTCTTCAGTCATTTCAGAAATGTAGCTCATTTGGTTCTCCATATTGTTGTTTGACATAAAAAATCTCCTGTGAAAAAAGTTCCTTGTTATATAAACAATAACAAAAATATGGTAAAAGTTCAATTAAAAACGGACAACAACCTTGAAAAAAATAAAAAAATCGTTTATCGTTATCATAAGTTGCGTGATATATTTGAAAATTTGAAAGTAAAGATGAAAAAATACTATATTAAAACTTTTGGTTGTCAGATGAATGTTTATGATTCACAAAGAGTGGCAGCTATTTTAGAGGACTTGGGGTTTAGTTCAGCTTCTTCAATTAGGCAAGCAGATTTAGTAATTTTTAATACCTGTCATATTAGGGAAAAAGCAACTGAAAAGTTGTTTTCTGATTTGGGGCGTATTAATCTTATTAAACAAGAACGTGAGCTGGAAGGTAAAAAGACAATCATTGGTGTTATTGGTTGTGTGGTTCAAGCTGAAGATGAACAAATAGCAAAAAGAGCCGAATATGTTGATTTTGCATTGGGACCTTTGACATATCATAGGTTACCAGAAATTTTAGCAAAAATTGAAAGAAAAATTGGTGAAACGATAATTGATACAGAATTTCCTGCCGAATCGAAATTTGATTTTTTGCCTAACAATAGTAGTAATGGTGGCTGTTCATATTTGGCTATTCAAGAAGGATGTAATAATTTTTGCACCTATTGTGTTGTACCTTATACTCGAGGAATTGAAACATCTAGACCAATTGAAGATGTTATAAAAGAGGCTCAACGCTTGGTTGATGGCGGTACGTTAGAAATTAATTTATTGGGGCAGAATGTTAATTCTTACCATGGTGAAGATGTTAATGGTAAAGAGCGTAATTTGGCGTATTTGCTTAATCGATTAAATGAAATTGATGGGTTGAAACGCATTAGATATACAACATCATATCCTGCAGATGTTAATGATGAATTGGTAGATTGTCATAGGAACATTGATAAGCTTATGC
Organism: Alphaproteobacteria bacterium; assembly: GCA_045537965.1. Taxonomy (GTDB): domain Bacteria; phylum Pseudomonadota; class Alphaproteobacteria; order RF32; family CAG-239; genus CAZU01. The sequence continues at coordinate 53,360 of JAZSQL010000034.1, read as the reverse complement.
CTTATTTGCATTTGCCAATACAATCTGGTTCAGATGTAATATTAAAAGCAATGAACAGAAGACATAATTCATCGCAATACTTGGAGATTATCGCTCGATTGAGAGAAGCAAATCCTAAACTTGGTTTTTCTTCGGATTTTATTGTTGGTTTTCCAGGGGAAACAGATGCTGATTTTCAAGCAACTTTAGATGTGGTTGATAAGGTAAAATATATTCAAGCCTTTTCGTTCAAGTATTCTCGCAGACCTGGAACACCAGCATCTGTTATGCTAAATCAAGTCGAAGAAAAAGTTAAAAAAGAACGATTAGCAATTTTGCAAAGTAAATTATTTGACTATCAATTAAAGTTTAATAAAGAATTAGTTGGTAAAGTGTTACCAGTATTGTTTGAAAGTAAAGGTCGACATCAGGGGCAGTTGGTTGGTAGAACACCATATATGCAGAATCTTCATGCTGATGCAGATAAAGGACTTTTGAACAAAATTGTGAATGTTAAAGTTAATGAAGCGACAATGAATTCGTTGTCAGGTGAGATTGTATGAGGTTAAATATGGCTGAGATTTCGTTTGAATTGTTTAATAATACGCTGGTTCAACAAATGGTTGGGGCACAGGATGCAAATTTAAAACTATTGGAAAAAATTTTGGGCGTGGAAATAGTTTCGTTTGGTAATAATATTACTATTAAAGGAGAGAAAAGTTCTATTGATCAAGCAAAGACAGCCATAGATGTTTTGTATAATAAGGTTAGTAGAGGTATTGAAATTGGTGAGCAAGAAGTTAAAGCTGCTGTTAGGTTAAGTGGTGATAATGTTGATACTCAAACAGCTCAAGATTTAAGTAATATTGTTTTGAAGACTAAAAAACGCCATATTTATCCTCGTTCAGCGACACAGGCTGAATATATTCAGACAATGATGCAAAATGAATTAGTGTTTGGTTTGGGACCTGCTGGTACAGGTAAAACTTATTTAGCTGTTGCTTTGGCTGTTTCGATGATGTTGGAAGGAACTATAGATAAGATTATTTTGTCTCGTCCAGCTGTTGAGGCTGGTGAAAACTTAGGTTTCTTGCCAGGTGATTTAAAGGATAAGGTAGATCCTTATTTACGTCCTCTTTATGATGCGTTGTATGAAATGTTGCCTGCAGAGCAAGTTGATAAAAAAATTGCACTTGGTGAGATTGAGATTGCACCATTAGCATTTATGCGTGGGCGTACTTTGTCTAATGCGTTTATAATTTTGGATGAAGCGCAAAATACTACACCAATGCAAATGAAAATGTTTTTAACTCGTTTGGGCGAAAATTCACGGATGGTTATTAATGGTGATTTAAGTCAGGTGGATTTGCCTAGAGGTGTTGTTTCAGGTTTGAGAGATGCTTTAGAAGTTTTGAAAGGAACATCAAATATAGGTTCGGTAAGATTTTCTGCAGCTGATGTGGTTAGACATGGTTTGGTTGCTAAAATTGTCAAGGCTTATGAGGAAAAAAGTAAAAAAGAGTATGGTGATGAGTAGTAATCAACTTGATGTTGTAATTGAAGATGACCGATGGAAAATAAGTCTTGAGGATATAGGAATATGGTCTGAGTTTGTTTTTGAGGAAGTTGTAGATTTTTTACACAAAAAAGATTTGGGTTTTGATGGTTGGAAAGGACAGCCGATATTTGTTACTTTGGCTTTGAGTAATGATGAGCACGTACAAAGTCTTAATTATGAATTTAGAGGTAAGGATAAGCCGACAAATGTATTGTCCTTTGCAAATATAGATGATGATGCGTTTTTTGATGTTGTTGGTGGTGTTGAGAATATTGAATTGGGTGATATTATTATAGCCTTAGAAACGTTGAATAGAGAAGCTGATGAGAAAAAGGTTCCTTTGAAAAATCATTTTGCTCATTTGTTGGTGCATGGAATTTTGCATTTGTTTGGTTATGATCATCAAGAAGATGATGAAGCTGAAGAGATGGAAAGCATTGAAATTGAAATCTTAAAAAAGTTTGGTATTAATAATCCGTATGAAGGGTAGTGTATAAAAGATGTCGGAAGAAGATAGTTCGGTAGATAGTGGAAATATTTTTACAAGATGGTTTAAGCCTAAACCAGTAGAAACAGTAAGAGAAACTATAGAAGATCTTATAGAAGAGGCTGTTGAAAATGGTGATGATGATTTTAACGAACATGAGCAGATGATGCTCAATAATTTGTTGGATTTGCGTGATCGTAAATGTGGCAATATTATGATACCTAGGGCTGAAATAGTGGCATTTCCTAAAGATGGCAATGTTATTGATCTAGCGGAGCTCATGATCGAAAGGGGGCATTCGCGTATACCTATTTATGGTGATTCAATGGATGATATTGTTGGTATTGTTCATGTTATTGATTTGGTTAGAGGGGTTTTAAATAATCAAAAGGATTTGAAGGCTGCAGATATTTTAAGCGATAAAATTAAGTTTGTATCGGCTGAAAAAGGAGTTTCGGATTTGTTGAAAGAAATGCAGCAAGAAAAAATTCATATAGCTGTTGTTGTAGATGATTATGGTGGTGTTGATGGTTTGGTTACAATAGAGGATTTATTGGAAGAAATTGTAGGTGATATTGAGGATGAGTATGATCAGGAAGAGAATCCTGTAATTTGCAATCAGACAAATGGTAATATTTTGGTAGATGGTAAAGCGGAGTTGGAAGAAATAAATGAAGCTTGTGGTCTTGATTTATATAAAGGGTTAGATGAGGAAGTCGTTGATGAAGTAGATACTGTAAATGCTTTAATTTTACACTTTATTCAGCGAGTTCCAGAACAAAGTGAAGTAGTTGAAGGTTTGAACGGTATTAAGTTCAGAATATTGGAAGCTGATTATTGTCAAGTGAAGAAGGCTCTTATTATTAGAGAAAATGAGCAAAAAGAAAATGACGAATAATGGTGTAGCAGAGAAAGAATATAGAAAAACTATAGCTTTTATTGCTGGTTTAGTTAGTGTTTTAGGTTTTGCTCCAAGGTATTGGATAATAGCACCATTTGTTGCATTTTCGATATTAATGTGGCTTTTGCTTAATATTAAGACAGCTAAAAAGGCTTTTGCTATTGGTTATTGGTTTGGTTTTGCTCATTTTGCTTTTGGTTTTAGTTGGATTGGTAATGCGCTTTTTATTGAAGCGGAAAAGTTTGGTTGTCTGTATCCAATAATTTTGTTGGCTGCGGGTGGATTTTTTGGTTTATTTTTTGCAATTCCTGCTTGTTGTGTAATATTAGGAAAGTATAATTGGCAGAAATGGATAATATTTGCGTCATCGCTAGTAATTGGTGAATGGATAAGAAGTTTTTTATTTACGGGTTTTCCTTGGAATTTGATGGGGTATTCTTTAGCATTTTCTGATGAAATGATACAACTAGCATCGGTAGGTGGAAGTTATCTTTTATCTCTTTTATCAGTGTTATCATACAGTGTTATAGGGCTTTGGTTGGTTGCTAAAAATAAGAAAAATTTTATTTTTGCGATTGTTTCAATAATTTTTATATTTTTTGTTTTATGGTTATTTGGTTTTTTGCGTTTGCTTAATTCTAGCGTTGTAGAAACAGATATAGTTGTTAGAATTGTTCAACCAAGTATACCACAAACAATGAAGTGGAATAAAGAGTTAATGGAACATAATTTTAATGAATATCTTAACTTATCAGCAGAGAAAAAAGAAAAAATTCCTAATTTTATTGTTTGGGGGGAGACAGCATCACCATTTATGTTAGATAGGGATAAAGAACATCAACAAAAATTAGAACCAATTTTGCAAAAAGGAAGTTATTTATTGGCAGGAATGGTAACGTATGATTTTGTATTTAATGAATATCAACTCTATAATTCAATGGTGGTTCTAGGTAAAAATGGCGAAGTTGTAGATTATTATCATAAATCACATTTGGTTCCTTTTGGTGAGTATATTCCGTTGCGAGAATATCTGCCTAGTTTTATTAGACCAGTAGCTAATGCAATAGGGACATTCGGTAAAGGAAATGGTCCTAAAGTTATTAAAATTGATGGTTTGCCGTCTTTTGGAGGAATTATATGTTATGAGGCTATTTTTCCTGGTGAAGTTGTAAATCAAAATAATAGACCAGATTTTTTAGTTAATTTAACTAATGATGGTTGGTATGGTGACTCGGTAGGTCCTTATCAACATTGGGTAGCTGCTAAAATGCGAGCAGTTGAAGAAGGAATTACTATTGTTCGTGCGGCTAATAATGGAATTAGCGGTGTTTTTAATCCGTGTGGAGTTGAAAAGGGAAAATTACCATTAAATTATAAGGGAATTTTAGATATAAATATTGATAGTGCGCTAGGATATAAAACATTGTATAGCTATTTTGGTAATAGATTAACTTTAGTATTTTGCTTGATTTTATTATTTTTAGGCATTATAAGAGCAGGATATGTAAGGCGATTATTAGATAATAGTAAATAAATATTTATAGCATTTTGTGTTATAATAAATATCGTGATTGTTGTTAGAGAGTTTTTGTGAGGATTAAAAGATGAAATCAGTGTCGCGTAAAGCATCTAGAGGTAGAACACCACAAGGTGAACCAAATCCTGTTGATATTTATGTAGGAAAACGTATTAAGATGCGTCGTAATTTGCTTGGTTGGAGCCAAGAAAAATTAGGGGATATGTTAGGTCTTACTTTTCAGCAGATCCAAAAGTATGAAAAAGGGCTTAATCGTGTTAGTGCTAGTCGTTTATGGGATTTTAGTATAGTATTGGAAGCACCAATTTCGTTTTTTTATGATGATATGGATAAAGTTATTGCTAAACAAAGCCCTAGGATGTTTAGTAATCCTGAAGCGGGTATATCATTAAATGAAGATGTTGAAGCTTTTAGTGTAGATCCTATGTGTAAACAAGAAACATTGGAGCTTGTTCGAGCCTATTATAAAATTAGTAATCGACAAGCTGCAAGACATTTGTATGATTTAATTATTGCTATGGCTAAGAGTGCATACTTACATAATAAAGAAGAAGCTGAGGATAGTATGTAAATTAAAAACCGACTATTCAATAGTCGGTTTTTTAGTGGTTAGTTATTTTTACAACGTTTATCAGTAGCTCTATCTGAATTTGGTAAATCCTCTTCATCACCAAAGTTATACATATTTTTTTCAAATTCACATTCGTCATCAAGTCCTATGATTGAGTCGATCAGACGCATTTTTTTTAGAGGTTTGATAATAAAATCTTGATTATCTATATCGGTATATTTTAAATTTGAAAAATCTTTAGTGATTGTTCCTTTGGGTTTTTCTGAAATCATATTTTCCTCCTTTTGTTTATAAAGATATAAGTGTATTTTTTTATTTTTCCACATAATTTGTTTTTTTCTTGAGATTATAGATTTGTTTTTTTAATATCCCTGTAGAGATTGCTTGCTAAATGAGAAAAATATGTGGGATTTTAAAAATTATAGGTCAGACTATAATAAAGTATTTAAATCAATCAAACGTCAATTAAACTGGGAGGCTAATTGGCAAAGTGCTGATTTGTTGTATCAGCAATTATGTAAGGATAAGGCTTTTAAAAAGGAATTGTTTCGTAAAGCAATTCATCTTAGTTCTCTTTGGATACCAGCAGCAATTTATTTTATGCCAAAAATTGTTTTGATACCAATATTGCTGATCATATTAGTAGGTAATATTATTTTAGAATATGGTAATTTTAAGAAATATCCTTGGGCAAGAAAGTCTTTTGGTGTTTTGTTTTTTAGAACGCTAAGGAATAAAGAGACATCTAGAGAGCATTTTCAGTTTACAGGTGCTATTTATGTTTTGACTTCAGCATTGTTGTGTCTTTGCTTTTTTGGTAAAGAGGTTGCTGCTATAGCTTTGACTGTGATGTTGATATCAGATAGTGCTGCGGCCTTAGTTGGTCGTTCTATAGGAAAGATAAAAATTTATAAAAATAAAACGCTAGAGGGTACGTTAGCATTTTTCTTGACGGCAGTTATAATAAATTTGTTGTTTTTTCCGATTTATCCATTTGGAGGGGAAAGTGTTATTGCTTGTTTAGTTGCAACTTTAGCTGAAGTATATGAGGATAAGATAGAGATTGATGACAATTTGTCTGTTCCTATATTTTTCTCAGTTGTGCTTACGTGGCTTTAGTTTTTAGTAAATTATCCCTCCACCAATAATTTTTTCGTCATCATTCAAAACTATTGATTGTCCTGGTGTTATTGCACTTTGGGGTGTGGTAAATGTTACCGCAATTATATTATTATCTTTAGGTTGTACAGTAACATTAAAAGGTGTTTGTGAGGAGCGGATACGAGCTTGACAATTGAATTTGGTTGTTGGAGTGGGTATTTGCCATATTAGATCTGTTGCAATGAGTGATGTCTGGATACATTCTTCAGAATATCCAAGAATTACTTCATTATTTTCTTTTATTATATCTATAACATATAGTGGGCGGTCTGATGATATACCAAGCCCTCTACGTTGACCGATGGTAAATTGCCAGTAGCCATTGTGTGTTCCTAATATTTGTCCGCTTTTGTTTTTAAAAGTACCTTTCTGATGAGTAAATTGTAATATATCATTAAGAGGACCTGTATAGAAATCTTGGCTATCTGGTTTGTCAGATACTGATAGTCCAGCTTTTTTAGCCAATTCGCGTATTTCTGGTTTCGTTTTATTTCCCAGCGGAAGGATAATTTGGGATAGTTGTTCTTGGGTTAATCTGTAGAGAAAGTATGATTGATCTTTTTTTTGATCTATTCCTCTCATTATTTGGTATAGTTTAGATGTTTCATCATAATATAATCGAGCATAATGACCTGTTGCAAATTTATCAAATTCTATATTTTGTGAACGAGCAGCATTTGGTAAAATATTAAATTTTATCTTAGAATTACATACTATACATGGATTGGGTGTTCTGCCTGACTGATATTCACTACGAAAATTTGCAAGAACAATTTGTTTAAATTGTTTGGTACAGTCAACTATAATATGTGGGATATTTAGATTTTGGCACATTTGTTTAGCTTGCTGAATATCATTATCATGAGGAGAGAAACATCCTTTGCCAGTTAGTTGGCGGAATGTATCAGAATTATCCCAGATGGTCATTGTGGCACCAATAACGTCGTGACCTGCTTGTTTTAATAATAGAGCGGCGACTGTAGAGTCAACGCCGCCGCTCATTCCTACCAAAATTTTCATATCTAGTCCTTATTGAAATCTAAAACTTGCGTGGTGATATACCTTTATGCCAGTTTTCTTCAATTTTTTCAAGAGAAATTCCTTTGGTTTCTGGTACAAAGAAGTATACAAACAATAAAGAGAGTATTGTTATAAAGCCAAAGATTGCAAAAGATGTACTTTTGCCCCATATTTCAATCATAGGTAGGAAGCTTAATACAACAATAAAGTTAAAAGCAAAATTAGCAACAGTTGCTGCGGACATTGCAAACCCACGAATTTTAAGAGGCATTATTTCTGAAACCATAATCCAGCAAATAGGACCTAAACTCATGGCAAAAGATGCTATATAAACTACTACTGATGCTACAGCAATCCATTTACCACTTTCTCCCATTGCAAAAGAAGCAGAAAGAGTAAATAGGCTTAATAACATTCCTGTTAAACCTATGTATAGTAGAGGTTTGCGACCAAAGCGATCAATATAAGCAATAGCAACAAAAGTCATAAGAAAGTTTACAACACCAATTCCAATAGTAGCATATAGTGCACTAATATTATCGGCAAATCCAGCTAAATTGAATATGGTAGGGGTGTAATAAATTATTGTGTTAATACCTGTACATATTTGCACAAACATTAAACCAACACCTACAAAAATAGGCATAAACATCCATTTCTGTAGTTTTATTTTTTCTTGATTGGTCGAAGATGCTAGAGTTTCTTTAATCTCGTTGATATGTTGCTCAACATCTTTTTGCGGATATATTTTGTTGAAGACATTACGAGCTTCATCGATTTTATTTTTACTGATTAACCAACGTGGTGTATCGTGAAGGAATAAAATACCTATTAACAAAATAATGGCGGGTAATGCTCCAGCGCCTAACATCCATCTCCAATTGTATTCAGCTAAAGCAAATATTCGGTTTACCATGTATGAAAGTAAAATACCTGCAGTTAAGGCTAATTGGTATAAAGATACTAATTGTCCACGAATTTTTTCTGGAGCCAATTCTGAAAGATATATTGGAGCAACAAAACTTATCATACCTACAGCTATACCGATGATTATTCTTGAGAATATTAACCAATTTATGGTGGTGGCATATGCACACATCAGAGAGCCGATTATAAAAATAAGAGCTGTTGCAATGATAATTTTTTTACGACCATAAATATCAGCTAAAAATCCATTAGCAGCGGCACCAATTACAGAACCAACTATTGCAGATGAAACAAGCCAACCTTGAGATAATGAACTTAGTTGCCATGTTTCGTTAATGTATAGTAATGCACCTGAAATTACTCCCATATCAAATCCTGATAACAATCCTCCAAGAGAAGCTGTTATAGCTACAAGGATAAGCATGGGAGAAATATGTTGTTTTTTTTCAATCATAAAAGCCTCCTTATTATATTTTTATGTTTTATATATAGGAGGCTTTTTTGGTTATTAAAGACGTTCAAAGTCTAAAAATACGGGTCTACGTCCTTCACGTATTGCTTTACGTTGATATTTGGTTTCAATCCAATCTGTAGGAGGATTTCGCCAGTCAGAAGATGTTTTAGCTGTCCATTGGAAATTTTTGTCTTCTTTGAGGCAACGTAATGTCCAACCTTTATATATTTTATGGTCTGTAGCAACACGTAAAATACCACCTTTTTTTAGTATGCGTGCAATTTCTTTAAGATTATCTGGGTTAATAAATCGCCGTGAAGCGTGGCGTTTTTTGGGCCATGGGTCAGGAAAAAGTAAAAATATTTTACTTAATAAGCCATCAGGTATTTGTGAAAATAAAATACGGACATCTTCGCTCCAAATTCTTAAATTGTCGCAACGAGAAGGAAGAAGTTTTATTTCGTTTGGTATATCAGAATTTTCTTTAATACCAGTTATTAATGTTAGTAAGTTAGCAACACCATTTTTGAATACTTCGGCACCGATAAATCCAGTTTGAGGATTATTTAACGATTGTCCAGCAATATGTTCACCATTACCAAAGCCTATTTCTAAGCAAATATCATTGATGGGAGAACCAAAAACATCTTTATTGATGGGAGAGTTTGTATCAAGAGCAACTTCTGGAAGAAAACGTTCTAAAAGACTTGATTTTGCTTTACGTATTTTGCGACCTTGGCGGCGTCCATAAAATTTTGGTTTGTTATTTGAAAGCATTTTTTAATTCCTCTGTATAATCAAGCTGTTCCCAAGTGAAAAATCCGTCTACCGTAGAATTTCGTCCGAAATGTCCATAAGATGAAGTTGGAAAGTAAATAGGATTTTGTAGTTTTAGTTGTTTTATTATTCCTGCAGGGGTTAAATCAAACATATCTTTAATTGTATTTAGTAATTTTTTTTCATCTACTCTAGCAGTATTTTTTGTGTCTATATATAGAGAAAGCGGATCTTTTACTCCGATAGCATATGATACTTGCAAAGTACACTCGTCAGCTAAATTTGCTGCGACAATATTTTTTGCAATATAGCGTAGCATATATGCAGCAGAACGATCTACTTTTGTTGGATCTTTACCAGAAAACGCACCGCCACCATGAGGAGCGTATCCGCCATAGGTATCAACAATTATTTTACGCCCAGTAAGTCCAGTATCGCCATCAGGACCACCAATTACGAAGCGTCCAGTCGGATTAACTAAAATATTGTTATCATCAATTGTCCAACCATTAGGTAGTGATGAACGAATATAGTGATGAGCAATATCTCTGATTTCATCTTGATTGAGCCAAGATTCGTGTTGAGTTGATAAAACAACCTTTTTTATGCCAATAGGTTGATTGTTTTTATCATATTCGATAGTTACTTGACTTTTGGCATCAGGAAGAATTCCTTTGATTTCTTTTGAGTGACGAGCACAACTAAGGGAATGAAGGATTTTATTGGCTAGATATATAGCAAGTGGCATATAGTTTGTGTCAATATTTTGTTCTTTTTTAGCATATCCAAACATAATGCCTTGATCGCCAGCACCAAGGTTATCTACCCCTAGGGCAATATCTGCAGATTGTTTGTGAAGATAGCTTTGGATATTAATATCGCTCCATGAAAATCCTTTTTGTTCATAGCCAATATTTTTAACTGTTTGACGAACGGTATTTTCGATTTCTTCGTGAGATATAGATATGCTAGAAGAAGTTTCGCCCGAAATAATGACTTGGTTAGTTGTTGCAAGTGTTTCAATAGCTGTACGAGCTTTTTTATCGTGATTTAAGTATAAATCAACTATGGCATCAGATATGGCATCGCAAACTTTGTCAGGATGTCCTTCAGATACAGCTTCGCTTGAGAAGAGAAATGTCATTTGTAATGTCCTTTGCATTTGAAATAAAAGTAGTTGGTATGTTATGCAAAATTAGTACTAATGGCAAGTAAAAATATCTAATACAAAGATTTATTGTTTTAGGAATATTTAGAGCATATTTCAAAAGAGATGATATTTTTTAGAAAGGAGTATTAGATATGTTTCCAGTACCAAGAACTTCAGAGAATTTAAAAAAATGTTTATGTTCAGATTGCCCATCTTATACAGCTGGATGTAAAGTTAAAAGTTATCCAATTAATATGGTTAAGTTGATAGATGGAATAGAAAATATTGAACATTATGAAAAGATGTTTTGTGCTTTTGGTAAAAGCAATTGCATTAATGAAGATAAAGGATGTTTGTGTGATAGTTGCAAAGTATTTCAAGAAAATGATTTATCCAGAGAGGATTATTGTCTTGCAGATGGTGGTTTAGATTGTGAAAAATGTGGATATAAAGCTAAAGTAAAACAGGAAACTAAACAATGAAGGAAAATATCCCACAAAATATTGTAGAAGCTTATATAATGGCAGCAAAAGTTGGAGAATTGGAGCCAGAACAAAAATATAAGGCTTTTGATGATGTTATATCTTTTTGTGAAAGTAATGCGGAGTGTTTGGCAGAAGATTCTCTGAAGAGAAATACTTTGCTTTTTTGGGCATATGATAAATTAGCTCAATCGAAGATGAAAGAGGCTAAATATGTAGAAGCTATAGATTTGTGGGAAAAAGCACAAAAATTACTTCAATCACCACAAACAAAAGTAAAGTTAGGCAATAAAATTTTGGAAGCAATTGAAAAGTCTAAGATCGGAATTTCTGATAAAGCAAAAAGGATTATAAGAGTGACTACGTATTTACAAAAAGTTTATTCAGAAATTGGTGATAATGAAAGTATGAATAGAATGGAAAGGCTGCAAAATGTAGCAGCCTTTTTATTGGGAAACTCTAAAACAAAGCACTAGTCATTGCAAAGTGTGCAAAATTCTTGTTTTTTATTGTCTAGCATTGCTTTGTTTTCGCCAGATATTGGAGCGTATTTACGAGCAATTGTATATTGGGGTAATAATTTTTTTATTTCTTCTATAGGACAGTTCCAATTTTCTGGTTTAATACGTATAGATTTATTTTGTCCTGCAGATACTTTTGAGGTTATTTCTGCTGTTGTGGCGTCTTCAAATTCGTTAAGTTTTAGTTTTATAATATCTAAAGAGTTGGGGATAAGGAATTCGAATTCTTCGTTAGCATTAATAAAGTTGCGAATTTCAAAGATTGCTTCATTTCCCTGCCATTCAATAATTGATCCTGCAAACAACCAATCTCCAAGGGTTCTAGTATATTCATAGTTTTGACTTATGTTAGTTAATTTTCCATCGTGGAAACCGAGGCAATATCCTCTATTTTGAAGAGTTTCAAGCTCTGGCATGTATTTATGATAATTCCAGTTATTAGGATTTTTGTACCAATCATCAATTGCTTGACGGTAAGTACGAGCTACAATACCAGCATAATATTCGGTTTTGTTACGTCCTTCAACTTTTAGGGAGTCTATGCCGACAGATAATAAATCTGGTAGTCTTGGCATTAGGCACATATCTTTAGAGTTTAAGAAATATCCTCCATGTTCATCTTCAACAACTTCAAAATATTCACCAGGACGAAATTCTTCTTCTAGTAAAAACTCGAAAGAATCTTTATTATTTTCATCAATTGTAAGTTCTTTAATGGTTCCATCTTTAAGGCGGAGATGTAGTTTATAATGCCAACGACAACAATGTGCACATTTACCTTGGTTTGCTGAACGGTCAGCAAGATAGTTCGAGATTAAGCAACGTCCAGAATAAGACATACACATTGCACCATGCATAAAAGTTTCAAGTAATATGTCGGGGCATTTTTCTCTAATTTCTTTAGCCTCAGCAAAAGTTACTTCTCGACCAAGAACGCAGAGTTTGGCTCCTTGTGATTGCCAAAATTTAACAGCGGTCCATGAGCATATATTGGCTTGGGTAGAAACAAAAAGGTTAAGTTCAGGTGCATTTTCTTTTACATATTGAAAGACACCAGGGTCGGCAATTAAAACACCGTCAGGTTTGAGTTGACGTAGAGTTTCTACGAAAGTTGGTAGTTTTTCAACATCTCGATTGTGCATAAAAAGATTTAATGTTAGGTATATTTTTTTGCCATGAGAATGAACATAATCAATACCTTCTTTTAATTCTTCTAGTGAAAATTTTGATTGGGCACGTAAACACATGTCTGGGGTACCAGCATAAACAGCATCAGCACCATATAAAATAGCAGTTTTAAGTTTTACTAATGAGCCTGCTGGCAATAGAAGTTCAGCTTTGTCTAACATTATTATTCCTCGATAGTAATTTGCGTTGTGTAAGCGTTAAGTTCGCCCAAAGGAGTATTTTTTATAGATATTTGGGCAATGAAAGGGTAGTTGCTATTTGCGTATTTGGCTATCCAAAAAAATATAGGTTTGTTGGCTGAAAATTGCCACAAAGTGTCATCATCTTCGGATAAAAGTTTATCAATATGCATTGAACATAAGGCAGCTTCCCCTGTATAAAAAGAATGTTTATTAGCGGTTAGCTTGGATTTTCCTTTATCTTTTATTATAACATCAAAACGGCGTTTGCCGTCGTATACGGCCAGTTTTGAATCGCAAAATCCAAGTTCGTAGTATTGTTTAGCAATTTTGGCAAAAATAGTTTGAAGATCAAAAGTGTCGGCGGGAGTAGGGCTTGGTTCAAAATTTCGTTTTTTATCTTTACCATTTTTGGTTGATATTTGGTATTGGGGTTCACCTTTTTCGTTAAAGAACACTTTTTTACCGCGAGACTTAAAACGAGATTTTGATTGGTAATTGTAGTCCGTTGTTATCATTTTATCATTATTTATTTTACCTGATGTTTGGTAAGTAGCTTGAAAAGGGTAGATAGAATCGAAAAAACCGTTGGTTGAAACATTAGAAGTTATTTTGTAATTAGATGGAAGAAGCTCATAGGTAAATTCTGTAATACTTGCGTCGAAAGCTCCAACGGTCACAAAAAAACGATGTTTTACGGAAAAAGCGTTAGCAACCGTAGGCAATAGAATGGCGATTAAAAAAAAGGTTGTAAATTTTTGCATTGAGTTTATTCTTTCTTTAACATTTTGGCATACCATAACACAAAAATTTATAATTTAAAGGAAATAAAGAAGTGGCTAAGAAAGTTTTGGTTTTAATGGGTGGTTTTTCAGCAGAAAGAGATGTTAGTCTTTCATCAGGAAATGATATTGTTAATGCTCTAAAAACAAAAGGATATGATGTTGTTTTGTATGATCTGCAAAATGCTTGGGATCTTGTAAAAACCTTGCAGAAAGAAAAGCCTGATGTAGTATTTAATGGATTGTATGGTAATTGGGGTGAAGACGGTGCAATTCAAGGAATGTTGGATTTATTGCAAATTCCTTATACACATTCAGGAATGAGGGCATCGGCTGTTGGTATGGATAAGCATTTGACTAAATACGTAGCAAAAACTTGTGGTATTAGGGTAGCACAAAGTCAAAAGATGACGGCTAGAGAGTTTTTTAAGAATGGTACAATAGTTCCTATGCCATATGTAGTTAAGCCTGTATCTGATGGTTCATCAGTGGGGGTGTTTATTGTCGAAACACCTGAAGATGTATTGAAAGTTAAGTATAAAAATATTGATAGAGAAATATTAGTAGAGAAATATATTCCAGGTCATGAGTTAACAGTGATGTGTTTAGAAGATAAAGCACATGTCGTTACAGAGTTGAAAGCTAGTAATGAATTTTATGATTACAATGCAAAATATACAGCGGGAAAGACAGAACATGTACTGCCAGCAGAAATACCTTATGAGGTTAGTGAAATATGTAAAGCATATGCAGAAAAATTGCACCAAGCTTTAGGCTGTAATACTGTTTCGCGTGTTGATTTACGTTGGAATGAAGACGATGGGGTAGTTTTGTTGGAGATTAATACAAACCCTGGTATGACAGCTTTATCATTGGTTCCTGAGCAGGCTAAATATGCAGGAATCTCATATGCTGATTTGTGTGCAAAATTGGTTGAGGGGGCTAAGTGTAGGGGGCTTAGTGATTGATTTAAATAACATAAAGCTAAATACAGTAATTGTAATTGCGGGACCTACAGCATCTGGAAAATCTGCATTGGCTTTGGATTTGGCTTGTAGGTATAATGGTGTTGTTATCAATGCTGATGCTTCACAGGTATATAGAACCATTCCAATTATTTCTGCAGTTCCATCAAAGGAGGATAAACAGCAGGTAGAGCATCTGTTATATGAAATTTTTGAACCAGAAAAAAATGGTTCAGTTTCTGAATGGTTAAATCTAGCAGTAAAGGTTATTAAAGATAGTTGGAAAAAGGGAAAATTACCGATTGTAGTTGGGGGAACGGGTTTTTATATTGAAAGCTTGATAAAGGGGGTGTCTCCAATACCAGAAACTAAAGTTAGCGTCAAAGAAAAAGTTCGAATAATGCTTGAAAAAGGTGGAGTATCAGAAGTTTATGAAGCTTTAAAAAAGTGCGATGAAGGAGGAGCATCTAGAGTAAATCCTAATGATGTAACTAGAGTTAGAAGGGCTTTAGAGATATTTTTAGATACAGGAAAATCGATAAATGAATGGTTTGATGAGCCATTGATTAATTATTTGCCAGAAGCTGATTTTAATACAATTGTATTGTTGCCACAATTAAGTAAATTAGAAGATAAATGTTCGTTAAGGTTTGATTGGATGATGCAAAATGGGGCGTTGCTTGAAGTTGAAGCTTTAAAAGAAAGAGGATTAGATAAAAATTTGCCTGTTATGAAGGCAATAGGTGTTCCTGAATTAATAGCTTATTTGAATGGTGAATGTTTGTTAGAAGATGCTGTAAAACAAGCTAAATTGCATACTCGTCAATATGCCAAAAGGCAACTCACATGGTTTAGAAATCGCCTTAAAAATATCGCACATTTAGTTATTGAATAGAATTTATCTATAAAATAGTTTTTCTTGTGAACAAAATACTTTATTCTTGCACATCAAATGATATGGTTATAAAAAGAAAAAAGTATTAAATTTTATTGCGGAGAATGTATTTATGCTTTCAAAGATTATGGGCTGGTTGTCAGCTGATATGGCTATTGACCTTGGTACAGCTAACACGCTTGTTTATGTTAAAGGTAAGGGTATTGTTTTGAATGAGCCTTCGGTGGTTGCGATTGAGGAATATCGTGGTAAGAAGCAAGTTTTGGCAGTTGGTAATGAAGCAAAACAAATGCTTGGACGTACACCAGGGAATATTCATGCTATTCGTCCATTGAGAGATGGTGTTATTGCTGATTTTGAAATTGCTGAAGAAATGATTAAATATTTTATCCGCAAGGTACATAATCATCGTCGTTTTGCTATGCCTTTGATTATTGTTTGCGTGCCATCAGGTTCAACAGCTGTTGAGCGTCGTGCTATTCAAGAATCGGCTGAAGCAGCTGGTGCTCGTAAGGTGTGGTTGATTGAAGAGCCTATGGCAGCAGCTATAGGTGCTGACTTGCCTGTTACAGAACCAACAGGATCTATGGTAGTTGATATTGGTGGTGGTACAACAGAGGTTGCTGTTTTGTCTTTGGGTGGTATTGTTTATGCTCGTTCAGTACGTGTCGGTGGTGACAAAATGGATGATGCGATTATTTCGTATATTCGTCGTAATCACAATTTGTTAGTAGGCGAAGGAAGTGCAGAGAAGATTAAAAAAGAAATAGGATCTGCTTGTGTACCTGAGAAAGGTGATGGTCGTGCCTATGAAATTAAGGGGCGTGATTTGATGAATGGGGTGCCAAAAGAGATTATTATATCTGAGCGTCAAGTGGCTGAAGCTTTGGCTGAGCCAGTGTCTCAGATAGTGGAAGCTGTTAAGGTAGCTTTGGAGCATACAGCACCAGAATTGGCGGCTGATATAGTTGATAAGGGCATTGTTTTGACAGGCGGTGGTGCATTGTTGGCTAATTTGGATCAGGTATTGCGCAATGCTACAGGGTTGCCTGTTTCGCTGGCTGAAACTCCGTTGGCTTGTGTTGTAAAAGGTACGGGTAAGGCTTTGGAAGAAATTGGAAGATTGCGTACTATATTGTCTTCTATGTATTAGTTTTGTTTATCTTTTTCTGTACTAAAGGGTCTGTGTGATAATATCAATGCAGGCTCTTTAGGTGGAAAGTATAAGGGAATATTAATGAAGCGCCGCAGAAATTTGTTTTTGCATCTTAACCAGCTTAAATTACTAGCCAAAAAATTTGCGCTGGTTATTTTGTTTTTAGCGGCATTAGCTTTGATGTTATTTAGTAAAAATCAAAATACTTTATTAGAACAATCTAGTGGAATTACAACAAATCTGGTTGGTGCTATTGTTGATGTTTTAGTAGTTCCTGCAAAAATGTTGACACAGGGGTATGACTTTTTTAGTAATTTGGTCACAATAAAACAAGATAATGAAGAATTGTTGGAAGAAAATAGAAAACTTAGATTGCTTAAGGATAAATATGAAGCATTAGAGATTGAAAATAAATTGTTATCAGATTTGTTAAATTATGTTTCTTTACCTGAAGTAGACTTTGTTTCAGCTAGAGTTGTAGCTGAAGAAAGTGATGCATTTGCTCATTCTATGGTTGCTTATGTTGGAAACAGGAGTGTGGCTAAAGGTGATGTGGTTTTGTCAGATAAAGGGGTTGTTGGCAGAGTTGACAAGGTTACAGCCTATTATGCGAAGATTATTTTAATTACGGATATTAATTTGAACATTCCTGTTATGACTGAAAAGACAAGAATTAGAGGTATTTTGTCAGGTGATAATACTGCGATTCCTAAATTAATATTTGTTCCTTTGGATGCAAAAATTAATGTTGGGGATAAAATTGTTACGTCAGGAGTGTCAGGAGTGTTTCCTGCAGGATTGCCAGTGGGACAGGTTGTAGATGTTAGTAAAAATGAAATAAAAGTAAAACCGTTTACATCATTAGAAAGACTTGAATATGTGAAAATTGTTAAATATGGTATAGATGGGCTTTTGCACTCAGATAAAGAGGATCATAATGAGAGATGATTTTGAAGAAAATGTAGTCTCCTTATTTCAAAGATTGTTGCCAATTTTGACGTCAATTGTTTTTATGCTTTTGGCCTATATTCCGATTAATTTAGCAATGTTTAATAATATACGTCCAGATTTAGGACTGGCTTGTATTTATTTTTGGATGTTGCATAGACCTGATTTATTTGGATTAACATCAATAGTGGTTTTGGGAATAGCAAATGCAGCTATTAGTTCGGCTATTTTAGGAAGTGGTTTTTTGGCTTATTTAGTAATGTATGTGCTTATTTACAATACTCGTAAGTTTTTTAATGCAAAACCGTTTGTAGTTGTGTGGTATGGTTTTATGGCTCTTTGTTTGTCAACATTGTTAGTTAAATGGCTTGTGGTTTCATTCTTTTATAGTACCTTTTTGCCTCTATCTATGTTGATTTTTTGTTATTTGATAGGAGTAGCATTGTATCCATTAGTTTCAGTTGTTTTGGGAGCTGTGCAAAATAAATTTATTCAGAGTGATGGTCTATGAATCGCGATAATGACAAAGGTAAAGTTTTAATTGCTAGGTCGCTATTTTTGGGCGGAGTGCAGCTGTTTTTGTTGTTTTTAATTGTTTTTCGTTTGTACTATTTACAGGTTTATCAAGCAGAGAAATATAAGACATTAGCTGATGAAAATAGAATTTCAACTCGTTTATTGGTTCCTCCAAGGGGAATTATTTATGATAGACATCAGGAGATATTAGCGGGGAATAGGCAAAATTTTCAAGCGTTGATGGTAGCTGAACAAACTACAAATGTTGATGAAACATTGGCCGCATTTAAAAAGATTATGTTTTTAAGTGATGACGAAGAAAAACGTATTCGAAAAGATTTACGTCGTAATAGAAGTTTTGTTCCAATCAAAATAAAAGATAACCTAAGTTGGGAGCAAGTTACGCAGATTTTACTTAATGCTTCAGATTTGCCAGGAGTGTTTATTGATGAAGGATTGTCTAGATATTATCCATATGGTAATATTTTTGCGCATATTATTGGGTATGTATCGGCTGTTGCTGATAGTGATGAAAAAGATGATCCATTGTTAGAAATACCTGGTTTTAAGATAGGCAAATCGGGTATTGAAAAAATTTATGAAAAATCATTACGTGGTCAAGCAGGTAATTTGAAATTAGAAGTTAATGCTGTTGGACGTATTATGAAAGAGATTGAACGGGAAGATGGTATTGAAGGTAATAGAGTTGATTTGAGTTTGGATTTGCGCTTACAAAAAAAAGCATACGAGCTTTTAGGAGAAGAGAGTGGTGCAATAGTAATGATGAAGGTTGATACTGGTGAGGTGTTAGCTTTTGCATCGGCCCCAGCTTTTGATCCTAATATGTTTACGAGAGGTTTATCAGAAGAAAAATGGAATAGTTTGCAATCTAATGAAAAGAATCCGTTATTAAATAAAGCTGTTTCAGGATTATATTCCCCTGGTTCTACTTTTAAGATGATTGTAGGATTAGCTGCTTTGGAAGGAGGGATAAATAATAAGAAAACACGCTCTTTTTGTGCTGGTAAAATGGAATTAGGTAATCATACGTTCCATTGTTGGAAAGATGCTGGACATGGTTATATTGATGTAGTTCAAGCTTTGCAACATTCGTGTGATGTTTTCTTTTATGAAACTGCTCAGAAGATGGGAATTGGTAAAATTGCATCAATGGCTAGAAAGTTCGGTTTGGGAGAAAAGACAAATATAGGGCTTGAAAATGAAAAAAGCGGACTTATTCCTAATATTGAGTGGAAGAAAAGACGTTTTGGAGAGTCGTGGCAGCAAGGAGAAAGTATTATTTCAGGAATTGGGCAAGGTTATATTTTAACAACGCCGATTCAGTTAGTAACAATGGTTTCACGTATTGCCAATGGAGGTTATGAAGTTAGCCCAACTTTTAAGAAAATTGATGCTAACAATAAACTTAAATTGAAAAAAATAGATGTTTCTCAGCAGAATATGGATATTATAAAAAAAGGTATGTATGATGTAGTTAATGAACCTGGAGGAACAGCCTATTTGCATAGATTTGATTTTAAAGGGCAAAAGATGGCTGGGAAAACGGGGACAACACAAGTTCGCCGTATTAGTATGAAAGAAAGACAAACAGGAATATTGAAGCAAGAAGATTTGCCATGGAAGTATCGTAATCATGCTTTGTTTGTTGCTTATGCTCCTGTTGATAAACCAAAATATGGAATTGCTGTTTTAGTTGAACATGGTGGTTCGGGAACAGTGGCAGTACCTATAGCAGCTCAAATGCTGCAAGAAGCACTACAGCTAGATGAAACAGATAGACCTATCGATTGAGGTAAAATATGTACAAAGCATATGAAACAAGTTTTAGAAATAGAAACCTTAGTTTTAAGGAAAAGTTTTGGGGAATTAGCTTTTCGTACGTGCTAATGATTTTTATATTAGCAGCAATAGGTATAATAATGCTTTATTCAGCAGCAAATGGAAGTTGGCAACCATGGGCAGGACCTCAATTGATGAGGTTTGGTTTGGGATTTGCTGTTATGTTGTTTATGGCGTTTATGGATATTAGAGTTTTTTTGCGGTTTGCCTATTTATTTTATTTTGGGATATTAGGGTTATTGATTTTAGTTGAAATAGGTGGACATGTGGGGATGGGAGCTCAGCGCTGGATTAATCTAGGATTTATGAAATTGCAGCCTTCAGAATTGATGAAAATAGCATTAGTACTGGCATTGGCTCGTTATTTTAATTCACGAACTTTACAGAGTATTGAAACAATTAAAGGGATAATAATACCGATTTTAATGGTAATGATCCCTGTAGGGTTGGTTTTGATACAACCAGATTTGGGAACTGCATTAATGCTATTGTTCACAGCGGGAGCAATGTTTTTTGTTGTAGGGGTACAATTATGGAAGTTTGCTATTATCATTTTAGGGGGTATTGTTTCGTTGCCTATAGGGTGGCATTTTTTGCATGATTATCAAAAAAATAGGGTGCTAACGTTTTTAAATCCAGAAAGAGATCCTTTAGGGACAGGATATCATATAATTCAATCTAAGATTGCTTTGGGATCAGGAGGGGTTTTTGGAAAAGGTTTTTTGAATGGTACGCAAAGTCATTTAAATTTTTTGCCAGAGAAACATACTGATTTTATTTTTACGATGTTGTCAGAAGAATTTGGATTGATTGGTGCAGTATTAGTTATTTTGATAAACTTTTTGATTATAGCTTGTAGTTTTGTTTTTGCGCTTAGGAGTTCTAGTTATTTTGGTAAATTAGTGGCAATAGGTTTAACAACTAGTTATTTTTTGTATGTCATAATTAATATTGCTATGGTCTTAGGTTTGTTGCCTGTTGTTGGAGTACCATTGCCGTTGATTTCTTATGGAGGAACAGTTATTATTTCGGTAATGACTGGTTTTGGAATTATTTTGGCGGTTAATACTAATCGTAATATTAATATTGGTAAAGACTGAGTTGGAAAAATAAATATATTAACTTGCATTTGGTAGTAAACCAATATTACAATATTGTTGATGTTATTTAGAAGGGTGCGTAAAGTGGCTTTTAATAAATTTGATACAGAAAAATATTTATTAGAAACTTTGGATCGTGTTTCTAAGAATCGAACTGATTATAAAGTTTTGTACGTTAATGTTTCAAAGCTTAAGCCTAAAAATAGGCATCCTCGTTTTGTTAAAATTATAGCTAGATTGTTTGATGATTTGGTGGCAATAGCAGATAGTGCTATGTTTGTGTTGTCAAATGGAGATTTTGCTATTTTGGGTAAAAATATTACAGAAAAAGTCGTTGTTGATGCTGTTGATAAGTTAAGGCAAGGTTTGATTACTGATCCGATATGGACAAGCCATAGTTCAGGTGAATTTACTCATCTGTATATGCCAGAAGAATTTGATGAGTTATATAGAA
The DNA here is from genome assembly GCA_045537965.1 of Alphaproteobacteria bacterium. Taxonomy (GTDB): domain Bacteria; phylum Pseudomonadota; class Alphaproteobacteria; order RF32; family CAG-239; genus CAZU01. The sequence goes on along the minus strand of JAZSQL010000034.1, from coordinate 31,792 downwards.
AAATAGAGGGTTTTTTACAAGATGATTTTTCGACAGATATTGATTCGTATAGACATCCGTTAGATGCAGGGCAAATTGATATTGTTAAGGAACACTTAGATGAGATAAATATTGTTGATTTGATAAAGCATCAGAGTGTCTTGAAATTCGAGAGTTCAACAAAATTTAGATTGATGTTTGAAGAATATTTTGTGGCTGTGAAAGATTTGAGTAAGAGATTTGATCAGAATGTAGATTTGGTTGGTAATAAGTGGCTGTTTCTATATTTGACACAAACTTTAGATAAAAAGACAATGTATTCTTTTATGTTTTCAGACATTAAAAATAAGCCAGAAAAAATAAGTCTTAATCTGAATCTATCAACTATATTTACATCAGAATTTGAGGATTTTGCGAAGCGATTGGCAGAAAATGGGCAAAAGATTATTGCGGAAGTTCAGGTAATGGATATCTTAAATAATCTAAGAGCTTATTCTGATGCGAAGACTTTACTGCATCAAGCAGGACATCAGATATTGATTGATGCAGCAAGTATTGAAATGTTGCAGACATTAAATATTGCATATTTGGAACCAGATTATATTAAAATATTTTGGCATGCCTTGATGGAAGATTATGAAATTAGTGATGATAATATTAAGTTTGTAGTTGAGGGGATAGGGGCTGATAAATTTATTTTGGCTAAATGTCTAGATGATAAGGCAATACGTTGGGGAATTAAAAATAATATTAGAGCTTTTCAAGGTCCGTATGTTGATGCAATAGAAACAGCTATGATTAGGGCAAAATGTCCAAATGGTAAGATTTGTTCGGCGCAAGATTGCTTAAAACGTAAAAGATTAATTGCGGGGGCATTTAGAAATGAATGTCAGTATAAGGATTTTTTGGAAAAGGTAGCGGAATAGAAAATGGTAGAATATCAGACACAAAACATCAAAAAGGAAGTAGTCATTCTTGATGATATAAATAAGTTTTGCTTAAATCATGATAATTTTAGTGTATTGTATTTTAATGTTCATAGTTTGCAAGCTGATGTCGCTACAGTTTCAAATAGAAAAGCGATATGTGATATATTTATGTCGCAAGTAAAAAATGGAATGGCTAAGATGTTTACTTTGCCAAATGAAGATATTTTATTGGTTTTTAATAAAAAAGTTGCTGATGAAATATCATCTAGTTTGGTTAGAATAAAGTTTTTGTTGAATGATGATAATAAGATTAAATCCTCTGCTGGTCTAGAAGAATGTGGTATAGCATTAATTTATGATTTGGCTAGTGAGTATTCTGATTTTTCTAAAAAAGTGGTGATTAGTTGTCATTCTTCACAAGTTAAAGGTGAAAAAGTAGAAGAATATAAGAAAAATTCTTTTTTTAATACATCTAATCGTCGTTTTAATAAAGAGTTTACACCAGATATGCTGGCTAAGGTGCAAAAAATTATATCAGTAGCGGATTTTTCTAGCTTTATTAGGCGACAAGCAATTTGTGCAGTTATAGGAAAGTCGGCCCCGCAAAGAGTTTTTGAAGAAGTTTTTGTTTCTATACCAGATATGAGAGATTCTTTGTTGCCAGATGTTGATATTACGGCAAATCCCTGGTTGTTTTTAGCTTTAACGGAAACTTTGGATAGACGTGTTTTGGAGATAATTTCACGTCATGATGATGGTTCACTTATTGGTAATTTTAGTGTTAACATTAATGTTTCAACAATATTGTCAAATGAATTTTTACGTTTTGATGATAGCATAAGTGGCTCAATGAGGCAGAGTATTATTTTAGAGTTGCAGTTGGTTGACATTTTTAGTGATATTAGGTCATTCATTTTGGCAAAAACATTTGCTAAAGCTAGAGGATATAAGATTTGTATTGATGGTATTACAGTAGATAAATTGAAATACCTAAATAGGAAAAATTTAGATTGTGATTTGATGAAATTTGTATGGCATCCATCATTGGTTGAAATATTTAATGAAGATAAGCATTTTATGGATTATATGAATAAAGCGGAAAGGGCAAAAATTATTCTTTGTCGGATAGACGATGTTAATGCAATAGAAGCAGGAAATGCGTTGGGAATTAATTTGTATCAGGGACGGTATGTTCAAAGGCTTTTGAACGCAGCTAATATAAAGAGAAAACTTTAAATTTTTGTAATGTTTAAAAGGAAGCTTTGATGAAAGCTTCCTTTTTTTGTTACAATTTTGTTAAATATTATATGTTTTAGCGAAAAAAGTTGACAAAAAATCGGGGGGGGTAAAATGGTCATATAGGTGTTTTAAGATACTGTTGGTCTGAGGAGAATTTCAATGGAAAATGAAAATGTTGATGTAGTTTTGACTGGTTTAGAAGGGATGGATCTTTCGGATTTATCATTGTATGAAATTAATATTCTTAGCAGTCAGCTTAATGCGGTCGATATAACGGATGATAATAAGAATAGAATCGCAGAATTAAAACAAAAAATTGGAACTAAGCGACAGACTTTGGAAGAGAACGCTAAATTTAATAAAAATAATGCTGAAGAATTTTTTGATAAAGGTGTTGATGATATGACACCTAGTGATCTTTATGAACTAAGAATTGGATTAGTAAAAGGAAATTCTGATAAAGTTAAAGATCTTGATGCCATAATTGTAAAAAAAGCACAAGCTTATATTAATGGTGATAGTGTTATTCTTAAGTCAGATGATAAATATGTATTACAAGATTTGTTGAGAACTGTTGCAGAAGTTAGCAAAGATGAAGATTTAAAAAATAATGCTCAAGAGGTTAAAAGTTCTATTGATGCAGAGATCAAAGCTTTTGAAGAATATCATGGTATTGAAGAAACTCAATTAGTTGATGTTGAAACAGTAAAGGTTAATCTTGAAGTTCTTAATAAAATGCCCTCAGATGAACAGCTTTTTACTAAAGAGGGGGCTAAATATGAGGCAATATCTCCAACAGAACTTAGGGATGTGAAGGTTATTTTAAACAAATATAGTGATGAAAGTATTCTTGAAATATCTGTTTTAGCAGGAGCTTTGCAGTGTGAGGATCTTGATGAAAGTGATAGGAAAAAGTTAGAAAATTGGGCTGTTAAGAAAGTTCAGAAAATAAAGACATCTGAGTTAGTGGAACCACAGAAAATAGCCAACTTTGGTGTTTTGTTGGAAAATTTGGATAAGAATGAGTCTAATAAAAAAACTGTAGAAAAAGGAAAAAAGGTATTCGAAGAAGCAAAAGCGCAGTATGAAGCAAAACTACCACTGGTTAATAAAGATTTGGAAGAAATTAATACTATTTTAGATAGAATAGTTTTTACAGGTGAGCTGAAAACTTTTGGTCGAGAAAAATTTAAAGGAAAAGATGATGATGAAATGAAAGCTCTGTTTAGGGAGCAGGTTCGTCAAGAAACGGTAATGTTTTTAGCTAATACTACGAAAGGTGAGATAACAGAAGAGGCCTTTCGTGAAGAATATGCGACTCGTTTGCAGTTGGGTATTTTAAAAATGCATGCTTCAGAAGGTGTACTTAAAGGAACAATTAATCGAGATAATGCAAAGGAAGAATTTGAGAAACAATTTAAAAATATTATTGATAGTGATAAGAAAATTGAAATATCACAAGCATCTTTGGCTGCTTTTCATGTTACATCTAATGATGCAAAGGCTACAGTAGCTAAACGTTTAAGATTGAAGCCAAAATACAAATCTATAGCTCAAGAACATAAAAAGCAAATAGATTCGGTTGATAAGAAATGTGAAAAGCGTCATGGATCTTTATATACCATAGGCAAGGCAGCATTATCTTCAGGAGGTTGGGGTATTGCTTATGGAATAGGTGCTAGTTTTGGTCCAGCTGGTATTGCTGTGGTTGGTGCTGCATCTTTTGCTAAATCTGCTTATGGATTATATGCTAGTTTTAAAGCAGAAAGGGAAGCTGCTAAGGTAAAAGGGCAAAAGCTTAGTTTTTGGCAATATATGAAAGCAAATCCTAAACGTGTTGCAAGTACATGTTTGAGTGCAGCTACAGCTTGTTTAGGAGGTTTGGGAGCTGCTCAAGTTTTTGCAAATCCAGCGGTATTATCTATTGCTCAAACAGCAGTAAGAGGATCTGGTTTACTTCTAGGTGCAAGTAATGTAATTGATGCATATCGTAAAGCACCTGAAGGAAAAAAATGGAAGACTGCAGCTGTAGCTGGAGCTAGTTTTGTTGTGGGTATGGTAACTGGTCGTGTGGCAGGGCATTATGCTGGTGAAATTATTAATGATTATCAGGCAAGCAATCTTGATAATGGTTCTGGAGCAAGTACTGTATCAACAATGGAAACAAATCAGCAGATAACGAAAGATGAAAATGTTGTTAATACATCTCTACAGACTAGAGCTGATCATATAGAGCATGATAAAGGTCCTGAATTTGCTCCGGAAAGAGCGGAAGTTGTACCAGAGCCTCAATATGAGCAAGCTAATGAGACACAGTTAGATAGGCTTTTTGATGCGAATCCTAAGGCTGTGAATGAAATTTTGGGTGGAGAATGGAAGAATTCCGCAGAACTTAAGCAGATGATGGAAGATGGGGGATTTAGTGCTGAACAGTTAGAGGCGATTCATGGTGCTGCAAGAGCTGGTTTTGATGAAAATGGGCATATTATAGATAACAAGTTGGAAGGAACTTATGAAGAGCTCAATGCTGGTAACAATACAGGGATTCAAACAGAGAGCGTTGAGGTTGGAAAAACGATTCAGGTAGATGTTGGGAATGATGGTAAAGGTGTGTATGAAGTTGTTGGAAGAGAAGGTTTTGATACGCAGGTTGAGAGAGGTTATCACAGTGAGGCAAATGGTTCCAAGTTTGATGTTGTTAAAGTTGTATATACGAATGATGCAACAGGAGAGAAAGAGGTTGTGTATGTGGGACCTGAAGGACCTATGAGTAAAGAAACTTTTGATAGTCAAGGTAGGGCATTGGAATGTTTTGATATAAAAAGTGGTGAAGAAGTGTTGATACATAAAACCGAATATGATGATTCAAACAACACAGTTACACGTACTAGTTATGAAGGTGAGAATGTTACTAGAATAGTTAAGCAGGAGAATACGGACACAGCAGAGATAAATTATAGGGATAATGATGGTGATGGGAAAACAGATGTAACAGCTAGCTATTCGAAAATTGATAATACAGCAACATTTGAGACTGAAACGTCAAAAGTTATAATAAATGATGATATGAATGAAATAAAAGTTATTAGGGATGGGAAAATATATGTAAATAAGCTGGATGATAGTGCTACATTTGAACAAAGAAATGAATGGTATGATATGACAAAAAATCTTAACAAAAATCCAGATGCAAAATTGTCAGAAGGTTTTTCGGAAGTTCCTAATGAAGTGCAAGAATTATTAGATGTAGCAAAAGATAAAAGTGAAGAGACGGGTGAACAAATGGGTATTGCGGGAGCTATAATGCAAAAAGCTTATTTAGTAGATATTATGGAAGAAGCTTATGAAAATGTGGTTAACGGCAAGCCATATTTGAATGAGAATACAGGCCTTATAGAGATGATTGAAAGTGGCAAAGTTTTTGTAGGTATTGATGGGGATGGAGATGGACAAGCAGATTCGTTTATTCCTAAAGATAAGGATGGTTGTACAACAAAAATAGAGTATGAACATGATGAAGACGGTGGTAATCTTCAAAAAGCTACGATTACTCATACTAATGCTGAAACTGGAGAAAAAGAAGTAATAGTTTTGTCAAAAGAAGGAACAAAAACAACTTGTTATGATGGAGAAGGACATAGGACTTCATATATTGAAAAAAATTCTGAACAAACAACAACTTCTAAATATGAAGGAGATAAACTTGTTTCAGTAGAAAAAGATGATAATACAGGAAAAACTGTTGATAAATATGAAGAAGGTAAACTTGTTTCTCGGCATGTAGAATCGAAAGTTAGCGGAGAAATTCAAGATCAAAAATTTGATGAATCAGGAGAGATCACTTCATTAGAGATAATTCGTGGAGATATTTGTATAGATAAACGTTATGAAGATGGTAATGTTATATCAGAAACTGAAACAGATATGAAGACAGGTGTTGAAATAACTAAAATATATGAAGAAGGAGAAGTTAGAGAAATATTAGAATATGATCCTAATAAGGGGGTAATTATTGGGACGAAAGGTGATACAAAAACAGAAACATATTTGAATGAAAATAAGACCTTAAATTATGAAAAAAATGGTGAAGAATATAAGTTAGTTTCTACAATTACAAAAGATGGCGTTAAAGAAATTACTACATATCATAATCATAATGATATGCAGGTAACTGAAGAAAATGGTCATATTAAGCAAGTTGTATATGGAAATTCAACAGCTTATGCTGATGGAAAAGGTAATATTGATAAGGTGGAAATAAAAAATGAAGGTGGAGAAAAAATGATTTTGAGATCAAATGGAATTTGTCAATATTTTGATAAAAATGGTAGGGAAAGTAAGCCATGTGCGATAGAGTGTATTAATCTGTGTAATGTTGGTGCGATGAGGAATTATATTGACCAAGATTCTCTTAATACATTATGTAATGATGCAAACGAAACACCATTCAAACCGGGTAGCTCAATTAAAAGTACGGTTGATAATATAGTTAGTCCTAGAGATGTTTCGCAAAGTACTAATCGTACAAGTTATTCGCATGGTACAGCTTATAAAGGTATGGCGTAATTTTAGTTTTAAATTGGATATGCAAAAAAATCCCGAAAATTGTTGAATCAATTTTCGGGATTCAGATTAATTAGTTTTGTTGACGTAGTAAGTCAACTTAACCATATTTGCTTCCCATATATTTAATAGCTTTATTTGGGGATCATCTAATGTTTTAAAACAACAAAACTCATGAACTAAATCAATCCATTTTTGGATATCGGTTCTGTCAGCAAAGATGATTGAGATTTTTTTTACTTTGTTTCTTCTGGTGCTTATGATGAATCGTCCATCAATAGCCATTATTTCTTTTAAAGAAACAATATCTTTTGTTTTTTCTCCTTCTTGTAGTTGGAGAGTAAAGTCCTCGCCACCAAGAATAATTTCTTTTTGGACGTCGACAAGACTTTCTTCATTGTAAATAACACTTTTATTTGGTGTTATTATGAAGTCAAATACTCTAAATAATTGATCTTTTTTCATAGGATTTAAATTAATAATAAACTTTATCGCTTTTGCTTGTAACATATATTTGGCTTGATGTAAAGCTTTAAAATATTAATAATATTTACTAACTGTTCTTTTTTTGTTCTAAAAATGAAAAAAGATACTTGCAAGCTTATGCTTTATTGTATAGTCTAATTAAGAAAATTCACTAAGGAGCAGATTAGATGATTGATGAAAGAGTTGTTAGTCCTCAAAAGCAGGCAGATGATGAAAATAATACAGCTATGCCAGTTAGTTTGCGACCAAATTGTTTGGCTGATTTTGTTGGGCAAAAATCTGTTTGTGAAAATTTGAAGGTTTTTATTGATGCAGCGAGGGGACGCGGTGATGCTTTAGACCATGTATTATTATTTGGTCCTCCAGGGCTTGGTAAAACAACTTTAGCCTCAATTGTAGCGAAAGAATTAGGCGTTGGTTTTAGAGCTACATCAGCTCCGATGATTTCAAAATCGGGTGATTTAGCTGCGATTTTAACAAACCTTGAACGTAATGATGTTTTGTTTATTGATGAAATTCACCGTTTAAATCCAGCAATTGAAGAAGTGCTTTACTCAGCAATGGAAGACTTTCAGCTTGACTTGATTATTGGCGAGGGACCATCAGCAAGATCAGTTAGAATTGATTTACAACCTTTCACATTAGTTGGAGCTACAACTCGTTCAGGTATGCTTTCAACACCGTTAAGAGAAAGGTTTGGTATTCCTTTAAGGCTTGATTTTTATTCACCAGAAGATTTGCAAAAAATTGTGTTGCGAGGAGCAAGGCTTTTGGATATGCCGTTGTCTGAAGTGGGTGCATTAGAAATAGCGAAACGCTCTAGAGGTACTCCTCGTGTTGCAGGGCGTTTGTTACGTAGAGTAAGAGACTTTGGTGCTGTTTGCGGAGCTGTTGAAATAGATAATAAGATTGCTGATGGGGCATTAAAAAGACTAGATGTTGATGATTTTGGTTTAGATGCTTTTGATAGACGCTATTTAAATTGCATTTTACAAAATTATGGAGGAGGTCCTGTTGGAGCAGATACTTTGGCAGCGGCTTTATCTGAAGAACGTGATACTATAGAGGAAGTTATTGAACCATTTTTGTTAAAATTGGGTTTTTTACAAAGAACGCCTAGAGGACGTGTTATTTCAGATTTGGGGTGTCAATATTTGGGTGTTCCTAAGTTAAAAAAAGAAAAATATAATCCACAATTAGATTTATTGGAAGGATAGAATATGATAGTTAAGTCTGTTGCACCAGCTAAAGGTGAATTAGTTGATAAAGAGTTTTTGTTTCCTGTTAGAGTTTATTATGAAGATACTGATGCTGGAGGTATAGTCTATTATGCAAATTATTTACGTTTTGCAGAGAGATGTCGTACTGAATTTATTCGCTCTTTGGGTGCAAAGCAACAAGATGATTTGCAAAGTCCTGAAAAGACAGCTTGGGTTGTACGTCGTTGTGAGGCTGATTATATGGCTCCAGCTGTTTTAGATGATGAATTGATTGTTAGTTGTAGAGTTACTAATCTGGGAGGAGTTACAGCAACAATGCATCAAGAAATAAGGCGTGGGCAAGATGTTTTGGTGGCAATAAATATTAAAGTTGCTCACATATCCTTGGCAACTAAAAAACCTGTGAGAATACCAAGGTTATTAATGGAAAAACTAGTTTAGATAATTTTCAATTACTTGAACTATTTTTTAGTTGTTTTGTTGTTTTTATTTTTTTGCTAAAAACTTAATTTGATTAATTGAAAATTTAATGTTTTTTGCTATGTTGTAAATAAAATTGTGATAAGTTTGTTTTTTGTTTAGGGAAAATATAATGGAAACAGAAGTAATAAAGGAAGTTGCTAATAATTCTTCTATGTGGGATTTGTTGTGGTCGGCAGATACGGTTACCAAGGCAGTTTTGATTGGTTTGATTTTAGCTTCTGTTTGGTCATGGGCTATTATTTTTGAAAAAATAGGAACGCTTCGCCAGTTGAAACAACGCACAGCTAAGTTTGAGGAAAAATTTTGGTCTGGTGGTTCGTTAGATAGACTGTATGATGCCTTGGGAACTCATCCTAATGAACCTATGGCAGATATGTTTGTTGCAGCAATGAAAGAGTGGAAGCGTACTAACATTTTGAAATCGAAAACTGATAGGGGTTTGCGGGGTGTTTCGTTACAGCAACGTATAGAAAAAGCAATGGTGGTTACTATGGATAAAGATCTAGATGCTTTGGAAACTCGTTTAGGTTTTCTGGCATCTACGGGGTCAGTTGCACCACTTGTTGGTTTGTTTGGTACAGTTTGGGGAATTATTAATAGTTTTAACGCAATTGCTTTAACGCAAAGTAATTCTTTGTCAGCAATGGCTCCTGGTATTGCTGAGGCTTTGTTTACAACGGCATTTGGTTTGATTGCGGCTATTCCTGCTGTAGTTGCTTATAATAAGATTTCGTCTGATTTGGATAGATATGCTAAAAAGTTAGAAGCATTTATGTCGGAGTTTTCAACTATTTTATCACGTGAGATTGATGATACAGCTATTAGGGCAGAAATGGCAGGTGAGTAAAAATGAAAATTAATACTAGACGCAGGTCAACCCGTTATCAGCTTAATTCAGAAATTAATATCACCAATTTGATGGATATTATGATGGTTTTGTTGGTGGTATTTATGGTGGCCGCACCATTAATGACATCAGGTATTGCACTTGATTTGCCTAAAGTTGGCGGAAAAGCTTTGGAGGGAGAAGATACATCAATTAATATTAGTGTTGATAAAGATGGTTATTACTATATTGGACAGACGGAAGTTTCAGCAGATAAAATTGTAGGAAAGCTTAATGCTATCAAAAAACAAAACAATGAAGTTACAGTTACGATTTCTGGTGATACTGGAGCAGAATATGGTCGAGTTATTGGTTTGATGGCTATTTTGAAAGAAGTAGGATTTGATAAGGTTGGATTAAAGACAGAACCTAAGCTTAATAGGAAAAAGTAAATTAAAATGAATTCGGCACTGAAAAAATCAATAGCTTTGCACATAGCGGTTTTTCTGCTACTTATTATAGAGGTGCCTATGTTTTGGTGGAATCGCTCCCAACCAAGCCAAGTTCCTATAATTGTAGATTTGAAAGATGTTAAAATATCTGAAATGACAAATCTTCCACCAAAAGCAAAATTTGGTGATGAGGATAAAGAGGCTAGTCAAGTAAAACGTAAGATTGAAAATAAATATACAAAAGAAGAAACAAAACCCAAAATTGAGCCAGAAGTAAAAAAAGAAAAAATTAATGAAGAACCAAAGGAACAAAAGCCTGCAGCAAAACCAGAAGAAGCTAAAAAAGATTTTTTAGTTGCTCCGCAACCTAAAAAGCCTAAGCTCAAAACACAGCCTAAGAAGTCTCAGCCTAAAAAAGAGCAAATAAAAAAACAAGAACCTAAAAAAGAAGTAAAAAAACAAGAGAAAAAAGAAGAACCGCAATTAGCAAATCCATTGAAGAGTTTGTTGGCTAGCGTTGATGCTTTGGAAAAAGAAGCAAATGTTAGTTCTGTGGCAACAATTAAAGAAGGAACAAATGTTGCTAATATGGGAGTTGAAGGAGGAACAGTAGGTTCTTATTTTAGCGAGCTTTCAATTTCGGAGATGGATGCTTTAGCTGGACAACTTAGAGCTTGTTGGAATTTAGATCCTGGTGCGATGGGTATTGAAGATATGATTATCGAAATTAAAGCACAGCTTAATCAAGATGGTAGTGTGCGTTCGGTAGAAGTTCAAAATACAACAAGGTATAATACAGATAATCATTTTCGTTCAGTTGCAGATAGCGCTAAAAGAGCTGTATATATTTGTGCACCATATAAAATATTGTCTGAAAAATATGCTGAAAAATATGATGAGTGGCGTGTCCTGCGTTTGAGATTTAATCCAATTGATCAGTCGGTTAGATAAGGAGATAAAATGAGGAAAATAAAAAAAATTGCGATTATTTCTCCTTCGGTTATGCTATCAAAAAGGACATTTAACCAAGATTTATGGTTGCAATATTTCAAAGCACTAGGTCTAGAAGTTGTAATGATGCCAACGGTATTAAAGGGTACAATGCTTGATACATTTCAGGCTAGAGAGAAGGCTGAAGATATTATGGCAGCTTATAAGGATGAGGCTATAGATGCTTTAGTTGCAGTTCATGGTGGTGCATCAGCATTGAGGGTTTTAGAGTATTTAGATTTTGATATAGTAAAAAAATATGAAAAACCTATTATAGGTTTTTCTGATACGACTTCGTTGCAATTTGCGGTATATGCTAAAACTGGTAATCCTTATCTTACTGGTTTTACTCCAGAATATGATTTTAGAGATGGTAGAATAAATAGTTTGGTCGATGATGGTTTTAGGAGTTTTTTGAATAATGTTAAATTTGTAGCACAATCAGGAAGTTGTGTAAATAAAGGTGTTGTAGAAGGAATTTTAATTGGTGGAAATATGTCTGCAATTTCTGATTTGTCAGGAACACCGTATTATCCAGATTTGACTAATAAAATTTTGTTGTTAGAAGATGAGTGCGAAAAATCTTATAAGTTGAAACTAATGCTTACCCAACTAAAATATAATCCAACATTTAAGGGTGTTAAAGGAATAGTGTTTGGTAAGTTTAGTGAGTGTGAGAATCATGAAACACATGGTAGTGTTGAAAGTGTAGTAGATGATTTTGCACAACAGGTTAATATTCCGATAATTAAAGATTTTAATTATGGGCATTTTAAGGAAAGATTTGTTTTAAAATGCGGAGTTTCATATAGATTAGATGCTGAAAGTGCAACATTAGAACAAATTGACTAATAAATGAAAAAAAAGCTTGATTTATTGGCAAATGTTATGTATTAGTGAAATCACTTTATTAGCTAGGGGTATAGCTCAGTTGGTAGAGCACCGGTCTCCAAAACCGGGTGTCGTGAGTTCGAATCTTACTGCCCCTGCCATATTTTGCCTAACTAATTGATTTAGTTAGGCAATTTTTTTGATGTTTTATAAAAAATGCTAGTTTTTGTTGTGTATCACAAGAGTGTATCACAGGAGCATTTTTTTATGAACGGGCATAACCGACTTATACGCAGGAATCATACCTATTATTTCAGAGCCAGAATCCCTACATCTCTGGTGTATTTAATACATTAATAAATTAACACTTCAAATCATTGGTTCTATAGCTGAATTTGAAAGAAATATGATTAAAATGCGTCAAGCCGAGGGTATTGCTATCGCTAAACAGAAAGGTGTTTATAGTAAAGAGAGATGTAAAAAAATATCTATTTTACAACAAGAAGAATTGAAAAGTGATATAAAAAATAAGGTGCGAGTATGTGAAATTCTTAAAAAATATGGAATTACTAAACCAACTTATTACCGATATAAAGAGAATTTTGGATTGTAATTATAAAGGGCGGATTTATTCCGCCTTTTGTTTTAGATATGTATATAGTGTTTTATAATCAACGTTTAACATTTCTGCTATTTTTGTTTTTTGGATATTCTGTGCTAATAAATTTTCTATCAACTCTTCTTTACCCGTTAGCTTTGTAATTGTATTTTTCCTACCCTTTGGTCTTCCAACAGATTGAAAATAAAGGGAAAGATTTTCACAACATTTTAAGGAGTTGTGAGATATGCTAACCAAACATTAGGAAATCTTTGTTTTTATTTGTTATTGAATATTATACAAAAATATGATATGACAAATATAGATATTGAATTTAAATGTTCGGTTTAACGCAATATTTTAGGAGATGTAATATGAAAAAATATTTTATGCTTGAGGAGCGTGTTGGAGATGAAGGTATTTATGAACGAGAAATTATATTAGAGATGAACAATGATGTCATTACAGAATCTCATATTACCACACCTATTCATCCTGATGAAGATATCCTTAAAGGTAAATCTTCAGAAGATTTAGATAACTTTGTAAAAGGAGATAAGGATAGAGAATGGGAGGTTTATGAACTTAATGAAGCCCAGTATCAAACAGAATATAAAAGAAATAAAATAGGTAGAATGCGATTAGATGAAAAAAATAAAGATGTTGACCAATTGGCATTAAAAGAACGAGAATTAAGACAAGCTGAAAGAGTAAGACCTCGCAAAGGATGTCAACCTAAAAGCAAAGAGCAAAAAAGAGCAGATGCTTATAAAAAGATATTAGAAAAAAAATATAACAGAAATCTTTAACGATATGTAGATATAGATTAAAACAATGGTACTATGTTATGTTTTATACACTATATCCAATATAGGTTGCTTATGGTGATATAGGTTAATGAATATGTAATGTTTTAATAATATAATGGACTACATCTCAACCACCGAATAATTACCATTAAAATATTTTACAATAGCGAAGTTTCTTTTATTAAGGGCTTGGAATACTACAATCCAAGCCCAACCATTATTGAAAACAATTTGTCCGTCTTTCATTATGTAGGTATATTTCTTATTAAATGACATCAATTTATGATATGCGATAGTTAATTCCATTTATTAACCTTTACAAATATGACAATATTCTTTTGGTAATAATGCGTTGCCCTTTATCAATTAAATAATAAAGATTGCGATTTATTGCTTCTTTGTTGTCAAATTCCTCATAAAGTGAATATAACTCATTTAGATTATGTAATAGGTTGTTTATTGCATTGATTGCTGGTTTTCGTGATTCACATAATAACATAGACATATAATCTTGTGATTTATTCAAAAATTCACGACTAAATTGATGTTGTGATTTTATGATGCCTAATTTTTTAAGATACAGATAGCACTTCTTCATATACTCTGTGCTTTCACTTATTTGTTCATATTCGTATTTTTCGGTGCGTTGTTTTCTGATTTGATTAAGGTTATCTTCTTTTTCATCTGTTAAAGCCGCTTTTTTTGACTCTGTGGAGTCTTTTTCTAATTCTGTGTCTATTTGCTTGTTTCTATCCCTTAATGTCTTTATTCGCTCTTTAAATCCATTTATTATCATATTCATTGTTTCACCTTTTGTTTCATAGGTATTTATCAATTAAACAATGTAATTGCCGTCTTGTATATCTTGTTCATTATAATATTTGACAGATTGATTAAGGTTATAAAGTCCTGCTTTCAAATTATCTAAATCACTAATTAAACCACCGCAATGAGCCGTTAATTTAGGATATTTTGTTTTTAGATAACTTTTGATGAAGTCCATAAAAAACTGAATTTCATTTGTCGGAATATCCGCTTTTATGTGTAAATGTGGGTGTGTAGATGAATATTCACTATTTCCGTGTGATATATCAATATCCATTTTATATTGTCTATCTTTGTGTTTGTTATATCTTGCTTTCAATAATTTTTTATAATATCTCATCAATGCTTTTTTGAAATTTAATATCAATTCTCTATCTGATGCATTGTATTTGTTTGGTTGAAATGTTATTTCATAATTCATTTGGTTTTATCCTTTTGATAATAATTTATTATAACCACGAAACTACTTTTGATGTGGTTTTCTCTAAAATAAATATGGGTGGAAGTCCAACACCATAAATTCTATATATAGATTGATTTCAATTAGTGTTGTGTTCTACTGGTTTTGATTTCAAGTATAAAGATTTCTAATAAAAACTGTTCTCAAATTGTGTTAGGAAGTGCCGACTTACTTCCTAACTGTCGGCTATGAATAGATAATATCAAAAATGGAGCGACCATGTCAAAAATAAAATCTACTCATTTTTATTTATCTAAAAACGATTAAAATCCGTAATTGGTTAAAATGCGGCTTGACACAACGGTTTTTGGCATGATAATTTTGTCATCAAAGTGATACACAATATCATTAAAAAATGGCATTTTTTGAAAAATTTATATATATAAATCAGTTGGTTGTAGAAAATATAACAGGGCTTCTTACTGCCCCTGCCAAATTGGAGAGGGTTAGCGGAAATTTTCGCTAGCCCTTGATTTTTAAGGCTTTCAGCGAGTTCGCAAGATTTCATATACCCAAATTGTACCTTTTCGTTATCATTTCCATATACATCTTGATTTACTTGGTTTTGCGTTGGTTCGTATGGTAATGGTTTATTTCCTTTCGGGGTGTTAATATTTACGAATTCATTAAAAGGAAATCTTAATTTGTAGCTAATTACACCTTCCGTTAAAGTTATTTTTTCAAATACAAATTTTAATAAAAGTCTTTTTAATTCTATATTAGATGATTTTTCAAATACATATCCTGCTTGTGTAGCTATATCTAATAATCCTAAAATTGTTTCGTCAAAGCTGTTATCGGCTTTTTCATGCGCAAAAATCCTTCTTTTTATGCGTTCTATTTTAATTTGTATATCGTTCCTCTTGATATCAAATGATTCTCGGTCAAGTTCTCCATCAAGACGCAAATCAAACAGTGTATCTAATTTTTGTTTAAGTTTTTCTTGTTCCGTTTTAAGTCTTTTAATCTCTTCTGAATTAAATTTTCTTTCAGATACTTTGGCTGATTTAAGTTCTTGTTGTAGTTCTGTTATAACACTATTGGGAAGATTTATACGATTAAGAATTGAACTTATTCTTCTAGTGAGTTCTTGTTCTTTTATATAAATTCTTGAATTATTATTTTTCCAACAAGTTATATATGAATATATTCCTTTTTTAACTTCACAAGGACATTGTCTATTAGTTACTCCACAAATTATTAAACCTCTAAATAATGTATTTTTTCTTTGTATCTTAAGAACTGTCCGGCTCTGATGGCTTTCTGTTCTTGACACATATTTATTTTTACAAGTTGTAATCTTACATTTATAAAATTCTAAACTAGCTGTTTTATTCTTTTGCTTATAAGAAGCTCAATCTTATCAATTATCGGGGAATATAAATCTTGTGCTTGTAATTCGTTTTTTAATTCAGAAACAGTTTTTAATATTTTGTCAGCCAAATCATTTATAATGTTTTCCATTACATTAGGTTTAATTTCCAAGTCTTTTGCCAAATTTAAGAAATGTTGCTTTGTTATGTGATTTGGATTATATTCGCCATCAACAGACATTGCCATATTGACTGAGAGTGTTTCATAGACCTGCGTTGAAACCAAATCATATAATGGCGAAAGCTCGTATTTGCCTTTTTTATGAAGCAATGAAAAGTTTTTTCCATGAGCATCTGAATTGCCGATAATAAAATTAAACACTATTGTTTGCAAATATGTAATAAGAGTATCGGCTTTTCTTACGAAATCAGCATTTCTGATTAGTTTATAACATTGTTTTATGCTTGCTCCGCCTTCTTTTTGATATTTTTTATCAGGCAACATCAATGCTTGGCAAAAATCTTCTTGATGTATTCTTTCTAAACCGGATAGTTTTAATGAATTATTTTCTCTGTCAAATCGTTTGACAATATAGGCTTTTACTCCGTTAAATTCTCTAATATCCGAATGTGCTGTCGGTAAACCGATTTTGCCAGCTAATCTCATACAAAAGTTCTCATTATATATAATGTCTTCAAAATATGGGTTTTGTGGTTTTATGATATGGGTAGAAATATATTCTCCACAAGGTAAGTAATAGTTATCACTATCATCAGGAATTATACATAATGCTATTTTTTGTTGGGCACCGGCAAGAGATAAGCGGATTTCTTCTCCTGTAAGTAGAGGTATTTGGGCTTGATTTAATAAAACCTCAGATATTTTCTTAGTTGATATCGGTTTTAATTCACTTGTTTCTGCTTCTCTTGAAACACCTTCAGGATACAATTCAACAGCACCGGCACATTCACCGCCGATTTCTTTTAATAGTGCAAAGGGATTATTACTTGATATTTGTTTATAACGAGCGACCGCATCTCTTATTCCTTCTTCCGGAAGCAAATTATTGAAAAAACTGCGAGTTTCTTTGTCTGAAAAAGAATTCTCTTGAAGCGGTAAATTTATGGATATAGGTGTGGTGACATCCGGCAGATACTTAAAGTTCAAGTGAGAGTTCTTTTCGGTTAGTTTACCAACCAATTTGCCATAGAAATATACATCTAAAATCGGCATATTAATCCTCCGTAATCAAATCAATACCTAATATATCTAGAACCAATAAAACCTTACCAACTTGGCAAGTTTCTTTGCCAGCTTCCAAATCAACAATAAAACGCAATCCCACATTACAAAGTCCTGCCAACTGGGTTTGAGTTAAATTTTGTTTTTTTCTTTCATCTTTTATTTTAGATGCAATATCTTTGATGTTTTTAATTTTCATAATTTTACCTCTCGGTAAAATTATAAAGCAAATAAAATTAAAATCAAGTAAATTTTACCGATCGGTATATTTTTATTCATTTTACTTATTAAATGAATTATTTTTACCGAACGGGAAAATATGTTTGTTTTGAAATAAATATATGTGAAGTTAATATTGCCTTACTTCACACTAATATGTTTTTTAACAAATTGGAGCTGTAGTAATTTCCTACAGCTCTTTTTTTGTTATGAAATCCACATCGCCCGTTTCTGATTTCTTTTTAATTCCTGGGAATTAAATCACATCCATATTTTATATTAAGTAATTACAATTCCTTTGGTTTGCTATTTTAATCAAAACAAAAAATTGCCTATTATAATAGCTATTTTAATTATATTATAATACTATTATAGGAGCAAAAAACTGTTCTCAAAGCCTTGTGTATCAACAGTTTCAGCAAAGTGCGGCGGAAATATACGTTTCCACTTACGGAAATAACCATTTCCACCAGTGGAAATATACATTTCCATTCGGGGTTTTAGCGGAAATATACATTTTCCTACCGGAAATATATATTTCGCCGCTATTTTTGTTAAAATTACAAAATGTAAAATCTGCCGATAAATACTCATGTTAAAAAAATATATTAAGGAGAAAATATGAGTAGAAGTAAAGCAGAGCTTTCAATTACCTAGCGTTTTATATTAACTTACATTGGTTTAAAGACAAATAACGGTTTCAAATTTTTTATGAATAACGAGACTTTGGCAGAGGCGATTTGTTGCACGGTTGCTTCAACAAAAGTTTTGGTAAATAAACTCGTCCGTGAGGGGTATTTGATAAAAACCTGTGATGATAGAGGCAGAAGACAATTATCGCTCTCTGAACGCAAATTTTGTCCGTTAGACGGGGTTAACATGAGCAATGTGGAAAAGACCTACCTCTTGCAAGAATTGACGAACTATCAGCGTGATGCCGAATATTATAAAAACGAGTTAAAAGAAGCTCAAAACCGTATTAAATCTTTAGAAAATGAACGAGATAACTACAAAAACGCACTAGAAACCCTGATGTCCATTTTGGCATCAAAAGGTATTGATTTGGAGGATATTGAAGGGATGTTTAATAAAAATAATCTTATATAAGACAACACAAACTATTACTTAGATACTTATATAAGAATCAATAAACTTTTAGAAACAACAATAGAAGAATCGTAAAAATCTAGCAGTTTTGTTAGATTTCTGCGATTTTGCATCTTTAAAAATCACATTAAGCTGCTAACATATTTTTGGTAAATTTAACTTGGTCTTTTATTGCCAATATTTCGTTGTAATGGTTAACAAAGACACTATAGATTTGAGCAGATTTTCTTTCTGATTTATTACAATTCTGTCTGCCAAATTTTAACTAACATACTGAAAGTGTTAGGTATTTTTTTGGCTTTTTTCTAAAAAATGCTGATTTTACAGGTGCAACACAGGGGTGTATCACAGGAGCATTTTTTGATGAACGGTCATAATCGGCTTATTCGCAGGAATCCAAAACGTAGGGTTAGCAAAAAATTTTGCCAACCCTCTCCAAATTGGTGCGTCAAGTTATAGTGAAAATACTATAAAATTGAGTATTAATATCAACTTTTTTATAGAGCACAGAGAGGAAATTTTAGAAATGAAAGAACAGATTAAATTTATTAAAAATATGATAGAGCTTCATATAAATTTGACAAATATTTAAATGTTAAAGAAGACACATTTTTTAACATTTTCTCTGTAATTGGCTATTTTACTAGTATTTTATTTTTGTGTTGTTAAGGCTGAAATATAAAATGTTAAACTTTGTTGAGTTTGGCTATATTGTTTAACATAGATGTTATCTACACTTAGCAAATTTAATAAAACAATTGACTTTATAACATTTCACACGCAATATGGAACATAATCAGAATAAAAGACAATAAAATGCGACAATATAAAACGCTAAATATCTATTAGACGACGGATTTATTATGGTTCTGAAATTACATCTTGTAATGCCTTATTAGGAAATGCCTCATTTACATATCTATGTAAAGTAGCCCAAGTACAACCCATAAGCCTTGCGATTTCTGATTTTGATACATTTTTATCTAACAATTCTTTTATTTTGTTATGCTTTTTTTCAAGCTTTTTATAAGTAAAACCATATGGTCTGCCCAAATGCTTTCCTTCATCTTTTAGCCTTTGAAGCGAATTTTTAGTGCGTTCAGAGATGAGTTGACGTTCTATTTCAGAAGCCAAGGAAAAGGCAAAAGCCAAAACTTTTGATTGAATATCCGCTCCAAGTCTATAATTTTCTTTCAAAGTCCATATTTGACAGTCTTTTTCGAGGCAATTTTGTAAAATTCCCATTACTTCGAGCAGATTTCTTCCCAATCGAGAAAGCTCAGAAGCTATTAAGATATCGCCTTTTTTTAATTTTTTGAGTAATTTTCCTAGTTTTCGCTCATTTAGAGGTTTTCTGGAAGAAATGACCTCATCAAGCCATTTATCAATTTTTAGATTGTTTTTCTCGGCAAAAGCTTGTATTTCGTGCCTTTGGTTAAGAACAGTTTGTTGCGATGTGCTGATTCTACAATATCCATAAATCATAATGAATTCCTTTAATAGTTTACTTAACTATTTATAGGAATTACTAGGATTTTAGTTGAATTTGGTATTAAAAATAAACACTCTCCACATATCACCGTCTAGTCAATAGAGGTAACTATATGAAACTGTGTGCTTTTGTAACTCCTAGAAAATACTTGATAATAGCTTGATTTTTAGATTGATTTTTGAAAATCTTAACCGTATTATTTATGGTGGATTGGTATATAATATAGACGGTGATATATGGAGATTAAAGCCTTTGATAACGTATCATCTATTTTGAAAGATGATTTAACCGTTGAGATAAAGAAGAATGCAAAGCTTTCAATAGCTTCTGCATATTTTTCTATATATGCTTTTGCTGAATTAAAGAAGCAATTAGAAAATATTGAAGAACTTCGCTTTATTTTTACATCACCGACATTTATTACCGAAAAGACACCAAAAGAAAAGAGAGAGTTTTATATACCAAGACTGGCTCGTGAAAAGAGCATCTATGGAACAGAATTTGAAGTAAAACTTCGTAATGAACTAACGCAAAAAGCTATTGCAAAAGAATGTGCCGAATGGATTAAAAATAAAGTTCGCTTCAAATCTAACAAAACAGGACATACAATTCCAGGTCTTATTAATGTTGAAAACGAAGACAATACAAGCTGTGCTTATTATCCTGTAAATGGCTTCACAACGGTTGATTTAGGTTGTGAAAAAGGAAATAATTGTTTTTGTATCATCAATAAGTTTGAAGCACCTATGAGTAAGGGATATCTTCAACACTTTAATGAACTTTGGACTGATAAAGAGCAATTACAAGATGTAACAGAAGAAATTATTGAAAGTATCAGCTCGGTTTATAATGAAAATTCACCGGAATTTGTTTATTTCTTTACACTTTTTAACATTTTTAATGAATTTTTGGATGATATTAACGAAGATGTTTTGCCAAACACAGCTACCGGATTTAAGGAAAGTGCTATTTGGAACAAACTTTATAACTTCCAAAAGGATGCTTGTCTTGCCATTATTAATAAGCTGGAAAAATACAATGGCTGTATTTTAGCAGATAGTGTCGGTCTTGGTAAAACATTTACAGCAATTTCAGTTATCAAATATTATGAAAACCGTAATAAAAACGTTTTAGTGCTATGTCCTAAAAAGTTAAGCGATAACTGGACAACCTATAAAGAAAACTATGTAAATAACCCGATTGCATCGGATAGACTTCGTTATGATGTTCTTTATCATACAGATTTATCTCGTGTAAGAGGAAAATCAAACGGTCTTGATTTGGGCAAAATCAATTGGAGCAATTATGATTTAGTGGTTATTGATGAAAGTCATAACTTCCGTAACGGTGGTCAATCATATTTGGACAATGAAGGTGAACAGAAAGACAATCGCTATAATATATTGCTCAACAAAGTTATCAGAAAAGGTGTAAGAACCAAAGTTTTAATGCTTTCTGCAACACCTGTAAACAATCAATTTATAGATTTGAAAAACCAACTTGCCCTTGCTTATGAAGGAAATGCAAAGCAATTAAACGAAAAACTGGGCGAAGGCAAAAATGTAGAACAAATATTTAGAGAAGCTCAAAGAAGCTACAATCATTGGAATCAACTACCGATAGAAGAAAGAACAGCAAGCCGTTTGCTTAATATGTTAAGTTTTGATTTCTTTGATTTGCTTGATAGTGTAACGATTGCTCGTTCTCGTAAACATATTGAAAAATATTATAATACCTCGGATATTGGCAAATTCCCAGACAGATTATTACCAATTAATCACCGTCCGCAATTAAGTTTAAAAGCAGGAACAATATCCTATAAAGAGATTTTTGCAGATTTACTTCAATTAACCTTATGTGTTTACACTCCATCAGCATACATCTACGAAAGTAAACGTGATGAATATGAAGAAAAATACGGAAGAGATGTAAGCCACGGTGTATTCTTCAAGCAAGCAGACCGTGAACAAGGTATTCGTCGTTTGATGAGTATTAACCTTATGAAACGCATGGAAAGCTCTGTTTATTCGTTTAACCAAACATTGGCTCGTATAATTGAACGCATCAACAGAACTATTGAAAACATTGAACTTTTTGAAAAGAAAAAGAACAATTATGAGCTAATCAATGATTTTAGCGAATTTGAAGACTTTGATGACGATTATGATGTTTCAACCGGAAACAAGATAAGCATATCCTTAAAAGATATGGATTATCAATCTTGGAAACGAGATTTAAGAGCTGATGCTCATATTTTGGAACATTTATATAAAGAAACAAGCTCTATCGGGGTTGAAGATGACTTTAAGCTACAAACCTTAAAAGAGCAAATTAAGAAAAAGATTGAACGTCCAATCAATTATAACAACAAGAAAATTATAATCTTTACAGCTTTTGCCGATACTGCAAACTACTTATATGACAATATTTCAAAATATGTAAAAGATAACTTCGGTTTAGATTCTGCTGTAATCAGTGGTTCGGTTGAAGGTAAAAGCACTATTGCCAAATTACCGCAAGATATGAATACTGTTTTGACTTGTTTTTCTCCAATATCAAAAGAAAAGCATTTGTTATTGCCTGATATTCCTGCAAACATTGATATTTTGATTGCAACAGATTGTATCTCCGAAGGTCAAAACCTACAAGATTGCGACTACTTGATTAACTATGATATCCATTGGAACCCAGTTCGCATTATCCAGCGTTTCGGGCGTATTGACCGTATCGGAAGCAGAAACACAGTAATCC
This sequence comes from Alphaproteobacteria bacterium, assembly GCA_045537965.1. Lineage (GTDB taxonomy): Bacteria > Pseudomonadota > Alphaproteobacteria > RF32 > CAG-239 > CAZU01. Next base: position 8,977 of record JAZSQL010000034.1, on the reverse strand, counting down.
AACTTGTAAACTTCTGGGCTCCGGTAGAATTAGATGAATATATCAAGTTAAAAGCTCGTGTTGAAGGCAGAATGAAAGCTGTAAACTTAACGGCAGGAGGTAATGATAATGTTATCAATCCGGAAGACGACCCAGATTTATCATATCGTAAGCAACAGCTTGAAAAGTTGCAAACCGAAGTAGTTGATATAGAAGAAATGGGTTCAAGCATATCCATTATGGATTTGGGATTAAATGAATTTCGCTTGGATTTGTTGGAATATATTAAAGAAAATCCTGATGTAGAAAAGAACCCGACCGGTATGAATGCTGTTGTAAAAGCAACACCAGATATGCCTGCCGGTGTAATTTATAACTTTGGTTGATGAAGTTTTACAGCAAATCGCCTTTGCCAGCGTCTCGTTTGTCATAAAAAATTTGAAGTTGCGATTGGTTTTATAACCGATATATGTTAAAATTAAACGCTCTGTAATTGTGAGCTTTCTTTGTCTTTCACTCATTTTAATTCCTTTAATATGTATTTTAACATGAGTATTTATCGGCAAATTTTACACTTTGTAATTTTAACAAAAAATGCTACCGGAAATGAATATTTCCACCTAAAACCTCAGTGGAAATGAATATTTCCACTAAAACGCCAAATGGAAATGAATATTTCCACTATCGGAAACGGTTATTTCCTTATGCGGAAACGGTTATTTCCTTATACGGAAACAGATATTTCCGCCGCACTTTGCTGAAACTGTTGATACACAAGGGCTTGAGAGCTGTTTTTTGCTCCTATAATATAATTATAATAGAAATAAAATAGCTATTATAATAGCAAAATTTGTTTTGATTAAAATAGCAAGCATAAGGAAATCAAAGGGATTTAACTCACTTAAAACAAAAAAAGTGCAATAGAAATTCCCATCGCACTCATTTGTTAAAAAACATATTAATGAAGTAAAAGGCAATTATTAACTTCACATGTATTTATCAGTTAAATAAGTGAATTTGCTAAAATAAAAAATTACAAGTTGTAATGATAAATACCTATGTAAAGAAGAAAAAGGAGCAAATATGTTAACTTTCAATCCCGAAAACCAGACCTATTCAAAACTAATTCATATCGATGAATTCCCCGAAATGCAAAAGAAAATGGAACAGATTGCCGAGCGAGTGAAGAACGCACCGCTGTTTTCGGTAGCTAATTATGAAAGCGAAGCGGAGCTTTGCATTGATTGTGTTGATGAGATACAAAAGATGATAGAAATGGAAAATTTCCAAATTAACACACCAATAAACCGCCGAAGAGCTACACTTTTCTTGGTTGCTTGCTACTTTTGCTCTACAATAGAACCAATAGAATATCTGCTCGAGCAAGGTAGCGAAATCAATCGAACCGATATATTTGGCTATAATGCGATAATGTCAGTGATTCTGAACGAAAATATGACCGATGAGCAAAAACTAGATGTAATTCAGATGTTAATTGATAAAGGCTGTGATGTAAATTGGCTCAATTACCAACGCGAAACAGCACTTCTTATCGCATTAGAACGAATAGAAATAGATATAGCAAACCTACTTTTAGATAACGGAGCTGTGATTTATAATGAATAGTGAAGTAGCTAAATTTAGCTACTTCACCAAATAAATTAAAATATAACATAGATTAAAAAAGCAATTGCTTTAATTATTGCTGCTACATCTAATTTAATATTCAGATAAAACTTCATTTTATTTTTCCAACGAAGCCTATCGATAGGTCGTTAAACCTGACTTATTTATAGTGGCGTTCGTACCACTTGCAAATTTTTATGTACATCTCAAAATTTGCTATGAATCCTAAATAACAAGTTATCTTGGGTCTTTTTACAGATATGCCAAGGCCTGTGAATTAAAATTCCATGCCTCCGTCAGGAACACGGATAGGATATTGATTCCTAATCTCACCTAACTTAATAAATTTAGTAGTCGCTAAATTCACTAAATCGCATTAATTGTATAAATATCAGATATTTATACAGAGTCAAGAATTAATAAATAACATATAACAAATTATAATAATTGGAATAATATAAAAAATAACCTATCCAATCTTACTAATTATATCCTTTTCCCATGATAAAAGACTGTTTATAGCACTTTTAACAGTCGCTACTATTTTATCGTTATCATCACAATCCTCTGAAATATTATGCTTTTTCAAATGCACGGATAACCATTGAAAATCCAGATTTTCTTTTGCGGGTCTTTCTATGCATACGATTTTACGCACCGTTTCTCTTGTTGTATCTGGAAGATTTTTAGTGGTTAAAACACAAGATAACCTGAATTTTCCATTCATCATCTTAAATTCATAAGCATAACAATGCTCGTTACCCCATGCCCCTTTTTGCCCAACCAAATTAGGAAGAAACTGATTCATTGCCTTGGTATAAAAACGAATATATGTACTAGTTTTTGCATTATCATATATTATTTTACCTTCATCTGCCATTTCTTGCAAAATATCTCGTACAATGCTAGAGGCTTGAGATGGGTCTATTCTATATTCAAAAATTAAGTCTAAGGCTTTTTTGTGCTTATTATATATTTTGTTACAAATCTCAATAAGCTCTTTATCTTCCATAATATCTCTCCTTATAACTTCAATATAATTATCAATCATCAATGCCACATCGGTTGATAATGTTGCATTTTTTCTGATAATCTCTAAATTTTCAACAATACTTTCATAAGTTAGAACACTCCAATCATCATCACTGGGCTCTTCGCCATCTGGAGTTAAATATATCAATATCTTCTTATATTTGGGAAATTCTTTATTTAGAATTTCTTTGTAACGATTTAATTGATTATCGTGTTCATGAGAACCAACCTTATTTTCTATCGCAATTACTAGCTTCTCATCATCAGAAACAAGCAAAATATCTATATTTTTCCATTCTCTATATACAGAAAAGCTATAGAAATCCATCAACAATAACTGCATAACCTCTTTACTGGCGCTAGGTTGATTTTTTATAAACTCTTGAAAAACTTTCTTAATGAAAGCATCGCCTAAATTATGATTTTCATTTGGATTTAATAACCAAGATAATACATTGCTATGCCTTATCTCTGTTCTGCATATTTTTAGGACATCAAATAAATTGAAATGATTTTCCCATTTTTGAAGCTCATCTAAGCAATTTATATCTAGAAGAAAATTCTTTAGTGCTTCTTGGTCTTGTTTTTCCATATTAACCAACTTTGTCTGTTTTTGATTTTAAGATAGTATCTAATAAATTATTAATTTGCAATAAAATACAAATTTATAATTGCATATATATCAGATATTTGTTACGATGAAAATGCCTATAAAGAGTGTGCGAGGGACAAGCCCAAAGACCACACAGCAACCGACAAGATGCACGGTGCTAATGCTTGAACAATAGGAAACATTCCAAACCTATCGTGAACGATGGGTTTTCTTTCTTCTCTTTTAGGCAATATTTGATTGTAAAGGAGAAAACTATGAAAAATTATGACGTAAAGCAAATAAAACAAAAAATAAGTAAAATAAAATGTCCTACTCACATAAAAGCTGTGATGTATTCTACTGAGGTTAATAAAATGAGGCTTAAAGAACAGTTAGATAATAACAAATATACTTACTATGGCGGTGTTGGTGTATATCGTAGAGGTGATGAAGGTATTGTTGAGTTTTATAAAGGTAAAGGAAAGTGGATTTCTGTTGATTATGATATAGATGAAGCTTTACGATGGGATGATAATTTTATGGAAATAACCAACAGAGAAGCCCTTGATTATTTAATAAAAGATTGGGATGATAATGCAGAATAAAAAAGATTCCTTTTTAATTACACCTTGTAACACCTAGTGAATTTGTTCGGCATTTGGTTTTCTTGCCGTTTTGGTCGGTATAGGTTGTAACGCCTAATGAATTTGTGCGAGCTTTTATAGTGTTGCCTTTATTATCTTTATAAGTAGTCATCCCAAGCGAATTTATCCTTGCTGTTCCTCTTGTGCCATCGCTACCGGTATAGGTTGTTGTGCCTAAAGAGTTAGTTTTGGCTTTTACTTTATTTCCTTTGTTATCGGTATAAGTCGTTACACCGAGTGAATTTGTGCGAGATTTGATAACCCGACCGCCACTATCCTTACAAGTTGTAACACCCAAAGAATTGGTAGAGCAACGCATATCAGCCCAAGCCGAGCCGGCAAAAAGCATACAAATTAAAGCAATTACATATCGCATAAAACATCTCCTAACATCATCATCTTACAGGCTATATAACGAAAAAACAAAGAAAAAAGTTCAGTTTATAATGATTTTTTAATTAGTTTTACATAGCATTAATAATAAATGTAGATAAAAAGGAATATAATATGAAATTTACAACAATTTTTAATGAAACAATAAACACTTCATGTGCTGGATGTATTGTTTCAGATAATACAAAATTTAAAGAAGGACGAATTTACCAATCAAAATTATGGGATTTAAGTCAAGATTTTGAAATTGCTTATCCGGGAATGATTATTATATCTCCTATGCGTCATGTTTCAAATTATATGGATTTATCTGAAAATGAATTGCAAGAACTGAATAAATTAATGTCATATTGTAAAAAGGCTATTATAGAAATATTTAATTGCGAAAAAATCGCTTATATGTTTTATGAAAAACCTAACGGTCATATTCATTTTATCATTATTCCCATGCATGGAATGATTGAAATAAATAACAAATACTCTATTCTTAGCGAATTAATGTCTAAATCTAACGAACTAAAAAACAATAAAGAAAATATGAGCCAAGTAACAAAGAAGATTCAAAAACTTAGAAAATATTTTAATAATATTCATAAAAATAACTTATTGGAATAAATGATGAACTACAAATTTGGTGTTTATGGCGATAGTATTGCATTTGGTTATGGCAACAATAATCAAAGCTGGTTTGATGAGCTTTATTTGGGGAATGAAGCTTTGAAACTCGCGCAAAATGGCGAACAAATTGAAGGTGTTTTACGCAAAATCAAGCAAGACGACAATCATTATGACACTTTGTTTTTAGCGGTAGGCATTAACAATTTGCTGTCCGGAAATCCTAAACCCAACCAAATAGACATTTCCAGTCTTATCAATCAGTATGAAGAAGTCTTGAAAGTAGCCAAAACAAAAGCTTCTAACATTGTTGTTCAGTCAGTTTTACCCATTAGAGAAGAGCTTTTTCCAAACCAAGATTGGCTTGATGAGGATAAATGGGGTTTTAATGCAGATGTTGAAACATTTAATCAAAAACTGGCAGAACTGTGTAAAACGCATCAAATCAAGTATTTAGATGCTTATACAAACTTCAGCTTACTGGATTTATCAAATATTTATATAGATGCCGTCCACTTAAATAAAGAAGGACAACAAGAACTTGCGAATGTTTATAACAAATAAGAATTTTGTCATTTTATAAAAGGTCTGACCAAACCTTGGATTTCGGCGGTAAGTCCCATTGCTCGAAGCAATTTGTTATATTTGTCGCTTTTATCAGTCATTTCAAAAAAGGCATAACCTATCATCTTGCCTAGAAAATCAGCTCGCTTCATAACATCTTGTAGCAATTCTTCAAAAGTGCCGTTATAGGCTTCATTTAATATTTTGAAGTTTTTGATTTTCTTACGATTTTCGTTTAAAAACTTGTCCAAACTATCAATATCATTAAAATTCTTATACCCTTTACGGTTTGTAACAGTCTCAATCAACACCTTCATATCACGTCCTTTGGCTTATAAAGGTATTTATCATTACTTTTTGTAATAAATGTTACATTCCCAACCATCTGTATTTAAAAGAAATTCTTTAGAATCAATGCATTATCGTGAAAAAATGTTAATTTTGCGGCTTGACAGCTGAATCTTTGCATGATATCCCGGGCGGCAATTTAAAGCTACCTATAATTTCATGGAGATTCAAATGGTTAGTAACGATAATGATTTAATGAAAGCACTTTATAGTGAAGATTTCGCAACTATCAAAACTTTGCTTGAAAATGGTGCTGATGTAAACAAACCTTACAATTCTAACGGTTATACGCCTTTTATGTTCGCTTGCCGTGAGTTTTATGAGCCAGAGGTCATTGAGCTTTTCTTGACTCACGGTGGCGATGTTCATTCTCGTAACATTTCAGGCGATACTCCTTTTATGATTGCCGCAAAGAAACGAAGCAATCCTGCTAGTTTGAACCTTTTGCTTTCAGCTGGAAGTGATATCAATGCTCAAGATAATAATGGAAACACAGCATTTATAAAAGTAGTAAACCATCCGCAAGCAATGATGCGTTTAGGTTTGATTGAGTTTTTTATCAATAATGGTGCCGACCCTGATATCAAAAACAACAAAGGTAAAAATGTTTGGGACTATGCCAACGATAAAGAAGGCTTGGTGGATTTGATGTTCAATTTGTATTTGGAGGAAAGTTGCAATGAATAATGTATCGGAAATTGCTAAACTAAATGACGCATTCAGAGCTAATCCCTCGCTTGGTACTTTGATTTTAACCGAAGGTATCAGATGCAATAGTAGTGAAGATATTACAACCATTATCAACAAAGTCCGTAATTTTAATAACTTTGATGAAAATAACAATCCTTATGGCGAGCGAGATTTTGGAGCGATAACCTTTAAGGGCAAAAAGATTTTCTGGAAGATTGATTATTATGACAACAATTTCCTTTTTCTTTCACCAAATGCCTGCAAACCAAGACTTACCAACCGAGTTATGACTATAATGTATGCTGATGAGTATTAAGGAGTGACTATGCAATATGATGTGATTTGTTCAACTAGTATAGATGAATTGATAAAATGGGTAAATGAGCAGATAAAGAAAGGATGGGAACTTCAAGGTGGAATTGCTACCATGACCCAACAAATTGACTACACCGTATTTTATCAAGCAATGGTGAAAAAATAGCTCACACCTTACAAATGGTAATAAATACCATAAGAAAGGATTGATGATGAACTGGAAAAACAAATTTAAGGAAGAGTTAGTCAAAATGATAAAACGCAAAACCCCACAGCCCCAAGATGCAGAAGCAAATAACGGTTTAGATTATCTGAATAAGGCTTATGAGCTTTTGCAAGAGCTTGGAATTGTAGAAAGCAAACAACAGTTTTCTGAACAATTTTTAGGCAAGAGCAAGTTTTATTATGGAGTTCTTGATTGTGAGAAGCGTAAAGTCGGATGTCATTTATTGCATGACCTGACTTTGAACTTAAAGCAAATCAAAGAGTGCTTTAACAATAACCAATTAAATGAGCTGATTAAAGAAGGACAGCAAATCCTTCGCCAAAGAGTTGAGAAGTATTACAATTTGTAAAGAGAGGTAATTATGACAAATGATGTTTTTGTAGATGATAAGAAAATTAAGGATATTTTGAATTTCATCAAATCCATGAAGCATGCCGAACAAATTCGTATGATGTTCCTTTGCAGTCTAAATGGCATGCGTTCTATTAATTTTGCTTATCTGCAAATCAAAGATATTTTTACCGATGATTTGAAAATCAAAGATGTCATTTGTCTTGATTACGATAAAAACAAGGGTAAGAATAAATGCGAATACTATATGAATAGTCAGTTGAAGAAGGAGTTTTGCGAATATTTGAAACACCTACAAGCCAAATGGGGCGAGAAATTAAGCCCTGAAACATATCTTTTTACCAGTCAGAAACTCAATAAACCATATAACAGAGTAAGCATAAGTAGGCTTTTCAGCTCAATTTACCGCAAATTTAATATTAAAGGCGCAAGTCATTTGGGCAGACACTTGTTTGTATCAAAGCTAGTAAATTCTGGAGTTAATATCTGTTTAGTGCAAAAACTTGCCAATCACAGAAACATCTCAACCACTCAACATTACTTCAATTACAACCAACAAATGCTTGCTAATGCAGTAGAAAATGTGAGGGTTTAGGAAAAAGGAAATAAAATGATTAAAAATTTTATAGTTTATACAACTGATGGAACAACTTATGATAACTCAGGCAATGAAGTTGAAAATTGTCAAATCCTAGATTTTATAAAAGCAGAAGATATCAAAGAAGCAAGTCAAATTGCCAATAAAAGTCAATATGGTGATTTTTCCGACATCAAAATTGTAGAATACATAGAGTGATTTACCAACACATAGATATAATATGCTAATGCCGTTGAGAATGTGAGGGTTTAATGCGAATATTAGATAAACAATGGTTTTTGAGCCATTGCGAATGGATTTATAATAATCGGCACAAGTTACAAAATAGGACTTGTGCCGAATTTGTCATTTCAGGTTTGATAATTAACGCTTTTGCCTGTCCTTACGGCAGTTATAAGATTGATAAAATCACTCTCGGCAATTTGATTAATCTTTGGAACAAAGGCTTTACTTATAAAAATTTGCCTTTGGTTCATTATCACCAAACCTATGGCGATAGCTCAATAAACATTTCTTATATTAAGAAGGGAAAACTAATCAATCATCGATTTGAAGATAATGATGCAGAAAAATATATTCCGAATGATGACGTGAAACAGATTTTGAGGAATTTGAGATAATAATAAAAATTATCCTTTTCTACTTGATTTTATTTCTTATAGATAATATAATATCTATAAGGCTGTTAAATATTGATTAAGGATAATATAATGTCTTTTATATTAAAATCACCGCAAGAAGTTATGCAAGATATTGCTTATAAAGCGAAAGCCAAACGTTTAGAGCAGAATTTAACACAACAAGGGTTATCTGTTCGTTCAGGTGTGAGTTTGGGTACAATCAAGCGTTTTGAGCGTTTTGGAGAAATATCTCTTAAATCTTTAATTGATATTGCTTTAACTTTAGGGTGTATGAATGATTTTGAAGAACTTTTTAAGGATAATCAAAAACCACAAAGCCTTTTTGAAAAAAAATCTGACCAAACACGCAAAAGAGGAACAATA
>JAZSQL010000003.1:0-70404 GCA_045537965.1 Alphaproteobacteria bacterium | reverse complement strand
TCTTTTTCTTCTGCAATTAATAACTTAGCATTCCATCCGTATGCACGTGCCATTTTACAATCCTTTCTATTTAAGTGCGTTTGTTGTTGAATATTCTAAAACTACAGGAATAACTGCAGCTTTCATTGTTGGAGCTCCTTCAATATATTCCTCTATGATTTCAGGAGGTTTGGGATAAACAAAATCAGTTAATCCTGATAAAGAGACATCGGAAGATAGCAATTCAGCAATCCTTTCTAATATTGCATCCAAAGTTTTATCTCGGACTTCAGGATTTACAGCTTGAACAATGACCTCGAGCTCTGCTTCATGCTTAAAAATACAGATAGGAGGAGATAAAATAAACTCGGGCTCTCCTTGTTTTCCATCTCTCATAATAACAATACCGCTTTCCGGAATAGATTGTGGTAGTGTTTCATTACGTTTTACAGGAATATCTAGGGTTTTAAGCCTATCAAACAAGGTCTGTAGAATATTTTCACGTTTACTCATTATCTCTCCAATTTTGTAAAATTAAGCTAGGGATATTGCTATGCCACTTAAGTCCTTCGGTTCCAAAGTTGATTAGTTTAGGCATTTTGACCTGAGGAACTAACCAAAATGCAATAATTGACTTACGTTTACGCTCATGAATCAATAATGATGCTCCATTGCGCCTATAAATAAAGCGAAGCCTCGTGTTGCGACTTCGCTCATATAGTTCAGGTGTCATTTTTTTACCCAGCGCTCGTTTAGGAATAGCATCTGTTGGAATAGCAAGCCAAAATCCATTTTTACCTCGGATTATGGTTTGATATTCAAATCCGCTCATAATTTTAGGCGCTTTTGAATAAACTAGCCCAGCTGCAAAGATACTTTTTTTACCCTTAGGATAAACATCACCACGCCAAGTATTAGCCAAACGACTACTTAATCCAGCTGATTTTACTTGATTGCGCATGGAGATTTTTAAGCCATCCGTAGCTGATTTAATTCCTAAAGTTACAGCTTTTGCTCCATTTTTGTATTCATCTTCCATATATTCGGATAGATTTCCATGTAACGCAGCACTTAAACGCATAAATCAACTGTCCATATAAGATTATGAATATCTTTCATTGGCTCCGATGAAAGATGAAACTTTCTACTGCTTGTTTCAATTTCATCACCGACCGCAAGTTCTGGAGCATCCGACACTCGTATTTGTAATTTTGCTGTTGGTGTATGGGTTCTAACATAACCTATTCCAACAACTTCATCTGGAGCAGATAACAAAAAAAGGACTGTTCGTCCCTTATAAATTGCTTTCTGCCCCAAACGATTAAACAAACTATTGACTGCCTTTTCCAGAGGTAGAACCATTTGTTTGTCCTTTATCTGTGCCAATAATTTTTACAAATCCCAACTTACTGAGCTTTTGAGCATCTTTTGCATCAATCTCGCCCTCTTTTCCTGATTTTATTTCTTTATCCTTAGAAACAACCACAGTAACTAATGCTTGTACCTTAGTCATATTTCCTCCTAACCAACAGTTACACATAAAGATGCATTTGGACGATATGGAACTACAAGCGGAGCCGATTGCAACAAAAGCCAACGAACACTAGGATCTTCTTCAATCCAAGACTTAGTAAAATAGCGACTTGCTGTCCAATTAGCTTTTTCATCATGAATTGCTCCATAACAACGAGTACCATCCAATCCATCTCTAGAGCCAAGCAAAACTGTTTTTTCAGGTAAAAGTTTCGTAGTCACACCTTTATCATCCACATAGGTATCATTATAAACCCAAATATCAAAATCTCCGATAGAACCAACATGGCGAGCTTTATTATCTTCAGATCGTAAAACCGGATCTATTGAAATAGAATTATTTGTACCTCTTCTAATATCTAGATATTTCTGTACAATTTCATTTGAACGAAAGATTTTCCAAGCGGCTGGATCCATAACGACTGTTTTTGCAACAACACCAGACTTATCTTGAACAGCAATAGCCCAATCCTCAATATTATCTACGGGATTTACGCCAGAACTTTCCCATGTCGCTGTTCCTGTTAAAACCTTAGTTAAATCACCATCTCTACCAAAATCAACAGTTTGTGTAGGATATCCATCACCAGAAACAATAACTTTACCGGTTCTTAAAATTTCAGCAGCCATAACTTCTTCACGTCTAGTTAAATTATCCAACTGATCTTTAAGATGAGTAGCTAAAGCTCTTTCATATCTTTGAGACGGAGATAAAGAACCTCCAATAGTCTCTCCAGCTACTCGTTTATATGGAATATTGGCATCAAAACGACGCTTATCCTTAACATAGGCTGGCTTAAATGATTTGGTTTGATAACCAGTTCCATCTACAACCTTACCCGGCAATAATGGAGATACAAACGGAGAAATGCGAGGTTTACTATCAGTTACATCAAAAAAAATCTCCTCTTTATCTGATGTTTGAACATTTGGAAAAAATGTATCCAATAAAAAAGAAGGTGGAGTATGCAATCTCTCCACCACCTTAGATAACACTTGAGTTGAAAAAATATCCATTATTGTTTCTCCCTAATATGCTTGATTTGTTTTTACAAAAATATTTTTAGATCTGAGCTTATCGATTAATGTTGAAACATCAACACTTGCATTCAATGCAGCCAAATTAAATTCTCCAGTTAAATACACAACCGCTTGTTTATCTTCACTTGAAGCATCAACATTTTCAGCTAAAACAGCTTCGGGATTATCTGCACATATTGTATATTTACCATCAGATTTGCTTAAAATTGTTCCGCGGTCATATTTACCTCCTGTTATTGTAACAAGAAACGAAACTCGAGGAAACTCACCAGCTAATAAAACATCTGATTTTGTTTCACCTTGATTTGTAAATCCTTGTACTGTCATTATTTAACCTCCGTAATAAATGCCGCTATGCGAGACGCAACAGTATCCGAAGTTTCATTTTCTGTTTCGCAAGCTGGTTTAATATTTGGATTTTTAATGTTTGCCATAGCTTTTTCAAAAGCATTTTCATTTGCAAAAGGAATAGTATTTAAAATTTCTAAAATACTATCAGCAGATAAATCTGTTTTTGCAAGCAACGCTTGTGCCGTTGCCTCTTTACCTTTTACAACATCTGAAGCAAAAACTTGAGCCATACGCTCTCGTTCTGCTTGTTTGATGTCTTCGGCCTTAATAGTTGTAATATCACTCATAAATGTTTTCTCCGTAATAAGGTCTGAAATTATTCCCTCAAATGAGGATATGCCATCCGCCAGACCATTACGAACAGCATGTTGACCAACAAAAACATCACCAGCGCCAAAATTTTCCATGACATCTGTTGCTGAAATGTTTCGGTTACGAGCTACTTTATCTATAAAAACCTCTGCTAATTCATCAATACGAGCTTGAATTTTAGCTCTACCTTCATCTGTATTAATATTAGGACGTTTATTAGGACTTTGAGATGAAACAATTTCAATTGTCTTGTTTTCATCATCTTTTTCAAAAATAGATACCACACCAATAGAACCTAATATCGCTGTATCTGATGCTAAAATTTTATCGCAAGCTGATGCAATCCAATATGCTCCAGAACAACAATAGCCTGATGCATATGCAATAATTGGCTTTTTACCTCTAGCATTAAATATCATATCGGCAATCTCAGAACAGCCATTAACCTCACCACCAGGACTATCAACATCTAATAAAATTCCTTTAATATTAATATCTTGCAAGGCTTTATTAAAATCTTGCGCGAGCAATTCATACGAGGTTGCTCCACATATTTTTGTAAATAAATTGGCATATCTAAATAATGGACCAGACACTCTAATAACAGCAATGCCGTCTCTAACTGAAACGGCATTTGTGTTTTTCATCTCTTTTCCTATTTCTCTAGCAACAGCTTCAGGGCTCTTTTTTGTATGATTTGCTATCTCCATCATCGTTCCCATCATCTCGGGAGTTATTGCCCATATAGTTTTTGTGAGTATCTTCATTACTCAAACCTCCATCTAATCCAAGTTCTTTAAGTTTATTTTTTTCTCGAAGTCGCTGTTCAACAACTTCTTCCCAATCCAAACCTTGAGATGCACATTCAGCTTCAAGGGTTGATAGACCTATTTCAATCCTAAGTTGACAAGCCTGAGCCTCTTTTACAGGATCTACCCAACCACGTCCTGGTCCAATCCATTTACACCTCGTATAAGCATAGCGGTTTTCATAAAAATCTGGAGCATCAACAAGTCCCTTATTTACTACTTCTTCAAGCCATAACTCATAAACAGGAGTAGCCCAATTATCAGCAAGCCATTGTCTGCGGCCATTAAAAAATCGCCATGCTTCAAGCAATGCTGCTCGTGCAGATGAATAATTCGTTTTAGAAAAATCCTTCAAAAGTAACTCATATGGAATATTTAATCCTGTTCCAATATTTCTTAGAACATTCTCTATAAAACTTCCGTATGCTGAATTCGGACGGCTAGGAGTAAAAGGTGCAATTTTATCACCAGGAAATATTGGAATAATAGAACCACCTTCAAGTTTAACTTTCCAATCTTTCTTAGCATCTAAATAATCTGTACCATTTCCACCAAACATTTCGTTTAAGTTTTCTGCATCCATTGGTGTTTCAATAAACGCTGCAATCATTGCATTAACTATTGCTGCCTGAAGTTCAGAGCGTTCATAATGATCAAGCATCTTAAACATTGGCATAATTGCTGTTAAAATTGGTTTCCCACGAGTTTGCCCAATACGTTCAATATCATGAATATGAATAACCCTACGTCTTCCAAAATCTGTATATGCCGGAATTCTCTCCCAATTATCAATATCAGCACCAATCCAATAATCTCCAGGATGGCTCTTCTTTATATTATAAGCAACAGGAGCCCCATACTTATCAATTTCAATACCACCGCGCATATTTTTACTATCCGTTGTGTTTTGCGGATTTGATAATCTATCAGGTTCTATTAACTGCAGACATGTTGAGAACTTTCTATCTTTTAACCATAAAGGTAAAACCAGTGCTTCACCATTTACTAAGCAAGACTTAAACACAAGAGTAGTCAAACCATGAAAATTCATTGTTTGAGATGCATCACATAATGTTGTTTCCGCCCAAGATCTCCAAAGACCTTCAACCTTGACTTGCCATTCTTCTTCCCATTCCTTAGTTTTGCCTAACAATTTATAGTCAGGTTTTGCCGAAAGCCTTAAACCTGTTCCTACAATATTATCATTCAATGTTTGAATAGCACCGCTAGCGACACCATGATTACGGCTTAAATCTCTAGAACGAGCAACAATTGTAGAAAGTTCAGGCAATAAATCATTATCGGCAGAACCCATTGATGGTTTCCATGATGCTAATTCTCTTGCTGTCACAGATGCTGATGTATGTGATGTGTCTGACATTAAAATACTACCTTTATAACTCGTCTTGATGCTCGACCTTCAACTTTATTTATTTGTGTTTTAAGCGCAGAAATATACTTCTCTAATTGAGAAATGTTCGTCTGATTGTAGCTTGTTGAACCAAAATTACCAACCGATACACTAACTTCTTTTTCTCCAATCATCAGCTTATGGTAGGCATCTTCTGCTTCCGTTAATCGTTGTTTTAATACATCTATCATAGCCATGGATCATCAATCCTCATTGTTTGATATTGTTGTAATTTAGGTTTCTTGCGCTTAAATTCTTGTTTTTCTTGTACTTGTGCAACAGGAATTTGAGCTTCAAGTTCTACCCACATATTTTCTGAAAACCGATCAAGACCATAAATTGCAGCACCAACACGAGCATATACTCTGCAGTCTAAAGCCTCATTTCGTCTTGTAGGATCTTTTTCCCATACAGGTTTAGGATATCCTTTGGTTATTCTAACAACCTGATGTTCAGAAGTAATTTGTTTGAAATATTCTTCGGAATACTGAGGAAAATGGCAACGACCAAATTGTGAAGCATCATCTCCAATCCTTTCCATTTTAAGCCAACGATAAAATTCTGTTTTAATTACAGGACCTGATATATTCCAAACTTTTAAGCCTTTTTTCTTTGTATCAGCCTTAGATGTTGAAAGTATCATTGCTGTATCTCGGCTCTGACCTTTAATCGCAACAACAGTTCTTGGCGCATTTGCTCTTGCTCCATTTCCACCCCAACTGGCTTGAGTAAACTGCCTTACAAATGTATAAACATCTTGTGTTGCATAACCACTATCCACACACATAACCCTTATAGGAAGAGTTATTCCGCTTGCATGCGGATAATCTTTCATTAAAACATCTTCGAGCTTTCTCCAAACTTCAGGTTTAGCAGTATCTCCCATTAAAACTTGATAGTCGACAGACCAACTCTGTTTTTGACGTCCCCAAGCAACAATCTCACATTCAATACGGTCTTTCTGAATATCAACTCCGGCAGTTAAGAATAAACCATCCATCGGTACTGAACCTATTGGATAATCCTCCCTTGTTTCATAAATTCTTTGCCATTCAGGAGCATCCGTCTCTTCTTCATAAGTCTCACCTAAAATAGTGTTTTGGAAACCTTGCATCAATGTTGTATCTTCTTGCGCTCTCTTGTAAATGCCAACACACTCTTTCCAAGATAACCATCCCACAGGAGAATAAAGTGATGATAAATGAAAACCAACTGTTAAACCATCGCTCTCCGCTGTTGCAACCCATTTACCTTTTTCAAGCATTTGAGTTTTATGATATTCAGGTATCAGTTCATGACAATGCTCACATTCATACATAACCTCAGGTTCTGCACGGATTTGTTCCCATTTTAGAGCTTGATACTCTCCACAAAAAGGACATGGCAACATAAAATAGCGTTTATCCGAATGCTCAAACTCTCGCTCTATGTTAGACAATCCCTTGATTGTAGGCGTAGAAACCAGAAATATTTTCTTGCGCTTTTGAAATGTCGCAGTACGTCTTTCTGCCAAAAGAATTGGATCGCCTTCACCTTCCAAATCTCTAGGATATCCATCAACTTCATCCATAAACAAATATCGAGCTGGCATAGAACGTAATCCAACAGCAGAGTTTGCACCTGTTAATACCAATACTCCTCCAGGAAAATCTTTAGATAGCATCGTATTTCCACTATCTCTAGATCTAGCTGGACAAACCAACTGTTTAAGTGCCGGACAATCCTCAATTAAAGGATCAATACGTTGGCGAGAATTTCGTTTTGCCATTTCAACAGTTGGCGATACAGCCAACATTGGACCAGGCGCGTGATGAATTACGTATCCAATCCAGTTATTTCCACACTCAGTTCCTCCAATTTGTGCACCTTTCATAAAAATAACCTTCTGCACTGGATTATGTGGTGATAAGCAATCCATAATCTCCTTCAAATAAGGAGTTCTTGAAGTTCGCCATTTTCCAGCTTCCGAAGCCGATTTACTAGATAGTATTCTATATTCATCAGCCCATTCTGAAACAGTTTTATAAGAATCCGGATAAAATCCATGCATCCAATTCTCACCAACCGCATCATCTCCATCATAATGGCTTTCCAAAATCTCCGATTTCTGACAAGAGGTCTCTGAACTCATCTTCCAATACCACCAACGTTTCGTGTTCATCGGCTTTTAGCTTTGCTGCTATAACCGCCGCCCGTCTGGAAGGAAAACCTGCTATTAAATCTCTGGTGGCTCGAGCCAGACGGAACACGTGATTATTAACTTTTTGCCTATCAACTACCTCCGATTTAAACTTTTTAAGCCGTTCTTTCATAAACATCGCGCGATAAAATTCATTAGCCGCACGAGCCTGATTATATGTTGCTCCTCTAGTATCTTTAAGCGGAGCATCTGTAACTGAAATAGAAACATCCTGAACATCAACAGGTTTTGCTTGCATAGGATTAGTGTTTTCTCGCCAATCACGATTAGCTTTTTCTACATTAATCTTCCCTGAACTCTCTAATCGGATGCGACTGGTTTTCACAGCTTTTTGAACTGCGGCCAAAGAAACACCCCGAATATTCGCATATTTTCTTAATGAAACTTCCATTTATTATTTCAAGCACCTAAAAATATGGGCGATAACATCTACCGTCCATCCGTTACCAATTGCCTTATAACGTTGTGTGTTACTAACACCTGTTGTGTAACCATCTGATAATGTCTGCAATCGCTCACATTCTAGAGGTGTAAGTTTTCTGACATAATAGTCACCATCAGGCAAATCAATTCGGTATAATCCTGTTTTACCACCAAAACCACCGCTATTAGCACTTAATGATACCGATTTGCCTCGTACTGAATAAATTCGGTATCCTTGGCTATCTCGCCCAATATCACCCAAACGGACAGGAGTTAAAACTCCTGTGGTTTGTTGATTAAATGGAGCTTTATAATATCCAGCAATAAGAGTGTCACTCTTATCAGGATTGATTTTCTTAATTTGTTTAAATTTATTGATGACCTTTACCGCAATATTTATGAGCACAGAACTATCAGATGTTACAGATGTCAAAGCATTAGATTTTTTATCTTTTCTAATTTCCAATTGTTTCTGCTTATTTCTAGAGCGAAATGCACAACCGATAGGTTCAGCTATCATAGAGCGTTGCTTATAGAAAAAATCATGTGGAAAATGAGCTCCATCATATCTGGCAGTTAAACAATAACTTTTGTCAGTCATTGCCAAACCTTTCTCCAAAATATCTTTCAGATAAATACCTTTATCCTCAGGCTGTGTAACCTCCCAATTGCACCAATACAGGCGTTTGCGTTGTTGAGCTGAAACAAGTGCTGAATTTATCAAGATAGGTTCAACTCCAAGAGTTTGTGTGATAATATCTCGATTTTCTTTGCTCATAGAGGCTACATTTTCCAACAAAAAATACTTAGGTTTTATTGTCTCTATAGCTTCCACAAATTTCCAAAACAAACCCGAACGCTCTCCAGAAAGACCTTGTCGGTTCTTTTTTGCTATTGATAAGTCTTGGCATGGACTTCCTCCCATAATCAAATCAATTTTTCCGACAAACTGACTAAAATCTATATCTCGAATATCTCCGAGCCTAATTATATCCGGATAATTCTTTTGAGATATACTTATTGCATATTTATCAATTTCACTGGCATAGTATGTATCAACCGATATTCCGGCACGTTCTAAAGCGACACGTCCACAAGAAATGCCGTCAAAAAGACTTAAAACTCTCATATGTTATCTTTCACGCAACAAAAAAAGCGTGAAAAAAATCACGCTTTGAATTTAAAATACAAAATTTAATTTATTCTACGTTAAACCATCTCATACAGGTTATAAGCAGATGATTATAATCACCTGATGTTGCTTCATCGTGAAATTTATCTCGTTCATCTTGAGATAAACCAGCATCTCTCATTGCCCTAAGACAAATTCCTAAAATACAAAAAGCATTCCCATTTTGGCCAACTAATTTAACTGTGATATCAGGATATTTGGGCATGTCTTTCCTCCAACTCTTGAAGTTCTTGCATCACAAAATCCTTCATTTTAACTGCTTCAGAACCAAAATTAATGATAGCACCACCTTCTTCTACTGAAACATAACAAAGTAGTAAATCAATTTTTTCAGCATTTAGTTTATTTTCAAAATCAACTAACAGCTCTCGGATTTTATCTAACCTTTGGTTTGAAATGCTTTCGTATTTCTTTTTGTATTTTTGCTCATATGGTTGATAACCATAGAACTCTCCGTTTATTCTAAAAATAGCCGTATCAATAAAAGCTCTTTCCTGATCAAACATAGAGGCTATCGTTTTTATTTTAACTAACTGTTGTTCAGGTAATTCTTTCTTTTCCATCTTAAGCCTCCCAAACTGGTTCTAAATCACCGCTTTCTAAGTCGGTTGTATATCCCTTGAAGTTCTTCAAATCTTCTTGCGAACATAAAGTAACGCCACCAATGGATTTGATAACAATACCATACGTCTTGCTTAGCTTAGCAAGGTCTTTTGCGAAATTCTCATAACGGCGCGTTGGCTTGGTTGACTTGTAAGCATCCGGATCAATGTAATAATTAAAATCTCTATACAAACGTTCTTTAGTCATTTTCATACAAAAAGCTTTTGTAAAGGTTTCTAAATCGCAACTGATTTCTTCTGCGAACTCGTCAGCTGTATGACGTCCCCATCGGCTATCCATCAGAGCTAATGTTTCTAAGGGTGTAAATCCAGAACTATTTTGAATAATTTTAAATGTTGCAGCCCATATTTTAGGCATCTGTTCTTTATCTGTATAACTTGATGCAACACCCCAAAATCCCCAGTTTTTATTTTGTGTTGGTAAAATTTCAGTCATCTTAACTCCTTTCGTTAACCTTAACACCTAAATAACGACAGTAGCTTGAACCTGATGGATCAGCATATAAAGTTTGCTTACCCTTGCAGCTTAAGGCGATAATTTGGCGCATCCCATTATCATCATAACCACCTTTACCAGCTAAAAAATTATAATCAGCTAGTGGATTATTGCAGATGCTTTGATATGTTTTTTCATCTAACTTAATGGTTTCAGCCACTTTAACCTCAGTTGCTTCAAAACCATATTTTTGAGTTAAGCTTAAGACTTCATCTAAATCGGTCGGCTTGCGTACTAAGTAGGTTTTAACTGTTTTCATAATGAACTCCATTGTTTCTTTACAATACAATGAATGCTTGGATTTCTTTATTTATCCAGTTAATTCGACATCATTTTCCGAACTTTCTGCATTATCTTCCAATAGTTCTGCTTTCTTACCGGTAAATTCCTCCCAACGCCTTACAATTACATCACAAAACTTAGGATCTAACTCCACAAGACGAGCTTTTCTGCCAGTTTTTTCAGCAGCAATAAGAGTAGAACCCGAACCACCAAAACCATCTAGCACGACATCTCCGGATCGAGAGCTGTTAGTAATAGCTCTTTCAACCAGTTCAACTGGTTTCATAGTCGGATGCAGGTCATTTTTAATAGGTTTATTATATTCCCACACATCAGCTTGGTCTCTATCTCCACACCAATAATGCTTATGTTCAGCATTCCAACCATATAAAATTGGCTCATATTGGCGCTGATAATCAGCTCGGCCTAATGTAAAGGTGTTTTTTGCCCATATAATAAAGGTTGACCATTTACCTCCGGCTGTAATAAATGCATTATATAATGTGTGGAGTTCGGATGAGCTCATGCAAACATAAGCTGAACCTTGGCAAAACATCATGAGATTAGACAAGCTGTCAGTTAAAAACTGAGCAAAACCATCGCCTAAGTTATCATTCATAATTTTACGACCACCAAGCGAACCGGCATGATATCTAATGCTGTCTTTCATCGTGGAACCATAGTTTACATTGTATGGTGGATCTGTAAAAATCATAGTAGCGATATCATCTTGCATTACTTTTTTTACATCATCATACATTGTCGTGTCACCACAGATCAGACGATGATTACCTAAAATCCAAATATCACCACGTTTTGTAATAGCCTCTTCAGGAGGTTCAGGAACAGCATCTTCTTCACATTGACCTTCTGTTTCAGGCTCACCAAAGGTTTCAAGCTCTTTTAACTCTTCATCTGAAAAGCCTAAAATATCAAGATTAAAGTCCATATCCTCAAGCTCTTTCATCTCAAGAGCTAGCATTTCTTCATCCCATCCGGCATTTAGAGCTATTTTATTATCTGCAATAACTAATGCTCGGCGCTGAGTTTCGGACAGATGAGGTAATCTGATGACCGGAACTTCCTTTAATCCCATACGTTGGGCAGCTAAAAGTCTGCCATGTCCGGCTATAATGACATCATCACCACCAATCAAAATAGGATTGGTAAAACCAAACTCTTTAATACTAGCTACAATTTGAGCAACTTGCTCATCATTATGTGTGCGAGAATTACGAGCATAAGGTATAAGTTTATCCACTGGATAGTTCTCTTGAAACTCCATTTTTTATTTCCTGAATTAAAAATGACAACCAAAATGACAACCTAATTTATAGTCATCACCACATAAACAAAAAGTGACAACCAAACAAAAATGGTTGTCACCCTGAATTTTTAGAATTTACAATATTTAGAAAGTGACAACCGACAACCAAAATAAAATCTGTTTCGCTAGAAAAATGGCGCGGCTTGCACCCCCGCATACGTTCTAATCGGAGGAAGGACCCGTTGCTTTTATAGTCAAAGCTTGTAATCCTTTCTTACACAATTTTGCATACACAGGCTTATCAAGTCCTAAATATTTAATGAGAGTCTTTGGTTTTTGATTACACCACAGACTTCTGTTTTCTTCCTTACCATCTTTGATTGTTTTAATCAAACCACTTGGAAGTTCTGCTTTACCAATGCAAGAAGATAAATAAATAAAGCACTCATCATTATCTTTTAAGTTCTCTACAGCTAACTGTCTAGCATACAAGTTTAAGGTTAGGTCTGCCTTTGAACCATCTTTAGTCCATGGACTACCACCGCCAATTGGACAAGCGGTAGAGTAAAAATCACAAGCGAGCTTGCGACCTGTAATGCCGCAGTCTGCGACAGATGAATGGTAAGTATAACGACCTGTTCCATTAACGATAATGTTTTTAGGTGTTTCACCTAATGTTTCAACTATTAAATCAGTTAAATCTTCATCATTTAACATTGGTATTGCAACAATAGCAGTTTCAATTTGACCATCATTTAAAGTAATTTGCGTTTTAATATCCAAACCAAGATTGGTAGATGTTTTAGCTTTCTCATACAACACATTGTTGAGCTTACGCGCTAAAAACAATTCACAATTAATTAGCCCATCACCTTTACAAGCATAGCCCACAAATACTCCTTGGTCTCCCCAACCATCTTGCTCAACACCTTGGTTAATATCAGCAGACTGTTGACCAATTAAGTTTGTAACCTTTATTTTATCAGGTTCTATAGCATATTCACCCCAGATTTTAGCATAATCTTTGGTATAACCTATATCGGCCAGGGCTGAAATAACATACTCATTAACATTTTCAAGAGAAACATCTCCCTTGATTTCACCACCAAGAATAACGTTATTATCCTTAATCATAACCTCAACAGCATATTTAACTGAGCTATCTTGCTCAATCATACGGTCTAAAATGTAACTTGAAATGTAATCGGAAATTTTATCAGGATGTCCAAGAGACACCGCTTCTGCAGTTTTTTGCATAACTAATTCTCCTTATTTAGTCCTCTATTGTGGGACAAGTTAGGTTAAATCCACATCGAAGCCACCCTCATTGATGACTTCGGGATAAAACTCGTACTTTTTATTAAAAATGTCAAGATGAAAAATAAAAAAAGGGGCGCGTTCATACCATCGCCCCGATTATACTCAATTTTATAATCAATAAAGCAAAAAATGTCCACGACTAAAATGTCCTAGACACTTTTGATACTGTATTGAATTTTTATTAGCGCAATATCGTACTTTTTATTTATGTTGCTACGACACAACCCAAATTCTCGGCACAAATATTTCCAAGGTATTCTAGCTCCTCGTTTCCAAACAAGCTTACGTTCCCAAGGCTCTAATACTTCAAGCCAAACTAACACTTCATCCATTTGGGTTATCTGCTCGCTTGTTGGTTTAGGTTTTATCGGTTTTCTATCCATTAACATAATCTCTTGAGGAGTATAAATGATATCTGGCATAGTAGAACGATAACCTTGAGCCTTAACAGGTGGTAACAAATGCATAACATAAACAGCACTCTCTATACGGATTTTGATGTCATCAATTGTCAATTTAGTCATTGAGCACCTCCTTGCTGAGCTAATTTGGGTAATCTCAAACAATCACCAATGCTTGCAAATGCAGATGTATTTTCTCCACCATTCTCCCATTTTATAATTTTTGCTTGCCAATCTTTGATCGGAATATTGCCAATGCACCAATTCTTAGCCTCGTAATAATCATAAAAAGCCTGTGGATCTACATTACTAAACCCACGAATAGCACAGTAAATTTTTATGTCCTCTAATGTTGGAACAGCAAAACCACCAATTTCTTTTTTATTTATTTTTTCTTTTTTACCATTTTCATTTTTATTCTTTATATCATTATTATATACATTCTCATTATCATTAAGGTTGGTTGTTGCTTGGCTAGGGTGTTTCTTTTGCTCAGCATTTGCTCGGCGTTTGCTTGCAGCTTTTGTTGCAATTGCTTTCCTTTTCTCACATACTTCATTATATTTTTTGAAGTTTTCAGAAATGCTCTCTGCCATAAAATTATAGGCTTTCGCAATATATTGAGGAACAGGACGCACAGGCTCACCATACAAAACCATTTCACAGAGAGCTGTCATCAGTTCTCCACGTTGTTTTATTGTCAAATGATTTGACAGCGCTAAAAACTCGGGCGCAAATATAATGAAACTTTTCTTTTTATCCATTATATCCTCCGATATCTTTGGCTCTTTTGATGCGTTTAATACCCTGAACCCACCGCAAGGCAAGAGTAGAACGATCAATTTCTTGTTTGATTTTCTTCTCCAATTTATTCAACGTAGAAAACTTTAACTCCATCAAATACATTGCCGGAATTTCTCTAATAGCCTCTGTTACATTGGTTTTGCGTTTACTGTTGTTCATTTTTATTCCTTTCAAAATTAGTTAATGACAACAGAAACACCCACGCAAAAATCAAAACCGTTCCCTTTATTTTAATTTTTTGCGTATTTTTTCAAAAAATTTATAAATCGTCTTTTTATGTATATGCATCTCCCTTGATATTTTATCTAAACTATCGCCTTGTAATAATCGCTCTACGACAATTTTCTCTCTACCTTCGGCCAATTCCCAAATTTTCATAAAAAGTAGTTTGGTATCATGATTTGGCGTATATATATTTAAATAAGAAAAATCCTCATTTGCTTCGAAGTCAGCTAATGAGGAATATAAAAAGTCGCGCCGGCGATATCTCATAACTAATAAATTAGTGGCATACTGTTTTAATGCATGTACCACCAATGCCTCATCGACATCGGGGACATCATAAAATCGCTTGAGATAAAACAGTAATAGTTCTTGGGTTAAATCTTCTTTATCTTCATATGAAAATAATGGTGTCGACAATAAGCGCCTAATTTGCGATAAAATTGTCATTCGGACATACTCAGGTAGTCCGCTAAAAATATTGAGTTTCATCAATAAACCTCTTTTTTTAATGTTAATGAGAGGTTTATTGTCTTGAATTACCTATAAAATTACAAGAAAACTCCAAATTACATCCGAGCTAAAGAGCTTGATATATTAGCATTTTACATAGTTGTAGAGAAATGTATCTTGTGTAAAAACCTGTGTAAAAACAATTTTTTATCTACTGTTTTGAATATCAATATAAAATATCACATCAATAATAAAAATTCCTTGCATTTTTTAATCTCTTAATTCTATAATGAGCAAGTCAGAGTTGATGGTCTGACTTGGGTGTGAGAACCTAATATCCACTAGCGTCGCGAAAGACGATATTTTCGCCTACCAGTTTTTGACTGGAAGGCGATAAAATACGCTTTTAAAGTCAATATATCGCACAATAACTAGTGGTATTGTTCTCAACTTCCAGTCGCCTCTCATCAGGGCGACTTGTTAGTTATTGAGGGGTATATTATGAAATATAAAAATATTTTATTAGCCGCAGCTATTGCAACAATACCATTTCTTTCTGCATGTTCTACAACTAACTATAGTTTAAACGAAGAAAGAATGACTGTTGCTAAAGCTCAAAGAGAAATTAAAATTGGTATGACATCTTCAGCTGTCATTGAAGCTCTTGGTTCACCAAATATGGTTACAACAGATACAGAGCGTAGAGAAACTTGGGTTTATGACAAGGTTTCTACCAATATTCAATCTTCTTCATCAACAAAAGGTATATGGTTACTTCTATTTTATGGAGAAGGAAGAGAAAAACAAGCTAGCTCTAATCAAAGAACTTTAACTATCATTGTTAAATTTGATAAAAATGGTCTAGTTAGAGATTTTGCATATAGAACATCTACTTTCTAAGGAATAAGATATGAAAAAGATAATAAGTTTTGTCTTTGTAATATCACTATTCCTTTCAGGATGTGCTAGATATTATGGTGACTACTACATGCTAGATGAACAATATTTAGCAAGAAGACAATTAGAAACAAGAAGATACGAAACACAAAATGAAGAAGCTTTATTAATTGCTTCTGCACAGGTTTTGCAAGATCTTGGTTTTACTTTAAATGAAAGTGAAACAAAGCTAGGTCTTATTACTGCAAGTAAAGATAGAGAGGCTGGTTCTACCGCTGGTAAAGTCGGATTAATTTTATTAGCTGCATTTGCAGGAACCCAACCAGTTTACGATACAAATCAAAAAATTTATGTAACTTTAGTTTCTACAAAAAGCCACAACAATTATGGTTATAATGTAAGAGTAGAGTTTGCTCGTGTAATTTGGAATAACATGAATGAAGCTCGAATTGAAAAAATAGAAGACGAAGTTATCTACAAAGACTTTTTTGATAAGTTAAGTCAATCTGTATTCTTAACAGCGAACAATATATAGGAGACTAGGATGAAGAAAATTTTATTAACTATCACTATGATATTAGGTCTTACTGCCTGTGCTTCAACTCATCAAGACGTTTTAGGAATGTCGCAAACCCAAGTTCAAATGAGAAATTATCAATCTCGTTATTTTGATACCAATAATAAAGCTATGGTTTTAAGGGCTGTAATTTCAACAATGCAAGATTTAGGTTTTATCATTGATAAAGCGGATGAAAAATTAGGTACTATTAGTGGTACTTCTTTTACTCATTCATCTAAACTTACAGCTTCAGTCCGAGCAATTAATTCAAAACAAATTGTTGTTAGAATTAATGCACAATCAGGTTTAGAAGCAATTGAAGATCCTATGGCATATCAAAACTTTTTTAATGCTTTAGGACAATCTCTATTTCTCGAAGCACATGAAGTTGAATAGAAAATAACCCGTCATAAAAAATGACGGGTTTCGTTTTAAGCTATTTCCTAACCTTATACAATTTACGTTGATCTTCCCAAATTGGAGGAATTTCTTCTCTTATCAGGCGTTGTAAATAAATGGTTGGTGGTTGTGTGCCATTTAATATGCGCTTAATAATATCCGGCGCAAGACAGGTTAATCTTATCAATCTTCCCAAATACCCGGCATCAATTTTTTCCTGATATGCAAGTTGAAGTATGGTAAGCTTGTCTTGATTTAAGATTTTTTGATACTTAAAGGCTTTACCCAGCGCATTTATTAATTCTTGATTATAACTAACATCTTGAACCACATCTTCGGGTATCGAGAGTATCATAGCTCCATTACGTCTGGTAAAAGGCAAATCTATTACCATTTTGCATCCATCAGTTTTTTCTTTATAGTTATCAGGTAAAATTCCTAAAGCCAAATCACTCCAGTTAATTTCTAACGTATCATACTTCACTAAAATATTTGTGATTAACAAACGCATCAGCTGTAGTTTATCTCGCTCAGGAATTTTTTCTAAAATAGCTTCAGGCTTTTTCATTACTTTATATATCTCTGCTGTTTTTTCTGGCGCCACTCTATTTATTAGTCCATTAAGCACTTTAATATCCTTAAACAATGGCGTTACAATTTTTAAAATACATTCATCCATCAATGCAACTGGAACTGAACCATTACGACAGTGATGATAACCATAATATTTAGCCTTCGTTGATGTGTAATAAAATCGGCGCACACCTCTCGTTTGACAAGATGTTGGTGTCATTAATGTATTACAACAGGCACATGTTAACAATCCTCGCAGAATTCCAACTTCATTTTTTTTATATAAACAAGCCCTTATACGAATATCTTTTGTATCTCTTATCTGTTGAACAGATGCAAATAGCTCTGGTGTAACTATTGCTTGATGTTGACCATCATACAATTCTTGACCATACTTAATTTTACCCATGTAGATTGGATTTTTAAGCATTCGTTTTACTGCATCTCGTCTAAAAGCTTTATAGCCATGTTCGTACATAAGTTTACAAACTGCCATCGCTGAATTATATCTATGATACATTTCAAACATAAATTTTACTGCTTCAGCTTCATCAGGATTGATTTCTAACTTCTTATTTATGTTTTTATATCCAAATGGAACAGCACCACCTGTCCACATACCTTTCTTTTTAGATGCTGCAGTTTTATCTCTAACACGTTCTGCACCAATCTCTCTTTCAAATTGAGCAAAAGATAATAGCATGTTTAAGGTCAATCTTCCCATACTGTCCGAGGTATTAAAATTTTGTGTAACCGAAACAAAAGAGCATTTATGCTTATCAAAAATATCTATCATTTTAGAAAAGTCTGATAATGAACGAGTAAGACGATCAATTTTATAAACTACAATCATATCCACTTTACCGGCCTTAATATCTTCAAATAATCTGGTCAAAGCCGGTCTTTTCATATTGCCACCGGAATAACCACCATCATCATAGCGTTCATCAATTAGTGTCCAACCTTGATGTTTTTGACTTCGAATATAACTTTCACCAGCTTCTCGTTGAGCTTCAAGTGTATTAAATTCTTTTTCTAAACCTTCATCTGTAGATTTTCTGGTATATATTGCACATCTAATTTCTTCCATGATTACACTCCAAAGAATTCCTTTCCTGAAATTTTTCTACCTGTTATATGAAAAGCCACCGCTGAAAGAGATTTATAAAACTCATCTTTAAGTTCAAAGCCTCCAGCCACAATACGTACTCGATAAATTTCACCCTTATATTTTTTTGTAATCTCTGTACCTACAGGAAGATTATTTTCTTCTTTAACTGGTCTCTTATCTAAATTTTCAAGGATTGATTTAGTCTTAGTATCTAGTCCGCCAAACCGAAGTTCTTGCAAACGATAAGTTATTCTCCATATAAAAAATTCACGTCGGCTGGAGTTAACAGTCCTATTAAAAAGGTAAACATACATATGTTTTAATTTATCAAATGGAAGGTTCGCAACCTCTGTCAACTCGATATTTAAATTAGGCAATTCTATCATTATCAACTCCTTATTTCTTAACACAATGAATGCTTGGAAAAGCCAAGAAGTCCAATGATTTATTGCTATATTCGTCACTTTCTTGCTCGTCTAAAAGCTCTATAACTGGGCGAGATAAAATCTCTAATAGTCGTTCAAATTCCGATAACATAAAATTCTCCTGTTATGATTTACACAACAGGAACACCCATAGAAAAAATAAAACCGTTCCCACTTTTTATAATTTTTTTATATGGTCATATGTTCGGAGTGCTAATGGCAAAAACATGTCTGCCCATACGCACAAAGAACAACCAAATTTTAAGTAGCTGATTTTCAAGCTATTTTCATCTATACGAGCTCAGACCAAAAGTATCTATTTGAGATACAAAAGGAGTAAAAATACAAAATTTACAGATAAAAAAGAATAGATATCAGTCAGACCGATTCTGCGAAACCGCAGAAATACTGCGATGTAGAGGATAAAAAAAAGCCCTTCCTCAAAGGGAAGGGTTTAATTTGGTGGGCCCTGATGGACTCGAACCAACGACCAGACCGTTATGAGCGGCCTGCTCTAACCAACTGAGCTAAGGGCCCTTAACTAAAACAGATAAATAAATAAGATATTAGTTGCTTTTAGTCAAGTAATTATTTTAAAAATATGTTCGTATAATTAAATTATAATATTTATGTTTATTATGAAAGACCTAATTCTATGAAAAGTAAGAATAATTTAATGTGTATTAGGTAATCTTATCTGAGTCTGTATGGTAATGGATGTATAGAAAATTACTTTGAGAGTAACATATTTATAATTAGAAATTACGATAATATAACGTATAACTATACAAGAAAAACGAATCGTAAAATTTAAACTGATAATAATAGTATTGTAAAATAATATAAAAAATATTGCAAAGTTTCGTTTTAAAAAATAATAAAGCATAATTTCAGATTACTAAAAAAGATGTTATTTTAAAAATTGTTATTTTCTTTAGAATTTACGGATATTATTAAAGGTTTGTATTTAATTGTTGTATTACTATAATTGATTTGTCTAAAATTATTATCATAAATCTGATGTATTGATGAGGGTTTAGAACTTCGTTAAGAACAAAAAATGAAAGGATAGGGACAACTATTTGACTAAGTGAAAAAAAGCAGCAACGATAAATGTATCAATAACTTTTATTGCTGTATAGTAAGGATATAGATAAACAATATCAAAAAATCATATATCCTCATCTTTTGCTATCTATTACATTAATTATGTTATCAACGTTATAAAATAGTTAAGTTTTTTTGTAATATATCAACTTTATGTTGATGAAATATTTGAGCAAATGATTTGTCTTTTTTTATATTTTTAAAGTTAGGAACATCTGAAGCTCTTATGTTTTGAAGTATTGACACTGATTGTCGGAGTATATTTTCTTTTTCTGAAAATAATTGTTTATCAGTATCATTAATGATAACTTGACGTCCATAAAAATCAGCACGACATACTTTAATAAAATCATCTAATAGTTTGTCTTTTTTTATGAATTTATTGGCGAAATCTACGATTTTATTAATGTCAAGTTTTTTGATATAATCAAAATCACAGTGATGTAAACAAGATATTATGGCAAATTCCTTGAATGTGTTGGGAATTTTTAAGCGATGGCATATTTGTTTGATGATATTTATTCCTGCTAAGTGATGACCATTATGAATAGGAAGTTTTTGGGGTAATGTTTTTAGCTTTCCAAGATCATGCATAAGGATTGCAAATTTTACTTCAGCAGAGGATGTCTTAGCATATTGTAAAGCTAAAATAGTGTGTGCAAATGCATTTTTTTCGGAGTGATATTCAGGACTTTCTGGTACTGATGATAATTCGTCAATTTCAGGTAATATTTTAGCTAAAGCACCACATTGTTTGGCTGTTATTAGAAATTTGGTAAAATTTGTTGTTTGTAAGGCTTTAAATATTTCTTGCCAAATACGTTCAGGACTTAGGTATTTTAACATATCTTCAGAAACCATTTTACTAGCAAGAGCAAGGGTTTCTTCAGCAACGCTAAAGTCTAATTGTGCCGCAAAGCGACATAAACGAAGTATACGTAATGGGTCTTCGACAAAATGAGTAGAATTTATATGACGTAATATTTTATTTTTTATATCGTTTTGTCCATTGTGATAATCTATAATTGTGTTGTTGGTTTCATCATAGGCTAAAGCATTACAAGTGAAATCGCGACGCTCTAAATCTTCTTTAAGGGTGATGTTGGTGTCGAATATAAATTTGAAATCTGAATGTTTAGGTCCTGTTTTTATTTCTTTGCGAGCAAGAGCGTATTCATAGCCGTTTATTGGGTTTATGAATACAGGAAAATTTTTACCTACTTGATGATAGCCAAAAGAAAGCAATTCTTCTGTGGTCGAACCAACTATTACATAATCAAAATCATTGGGGGTTTTGTGCATTAATTTATCACGAACGGATCCGCCAACTTGGTATATTTTCATGTTAAAAATCCTTAAGTATTTATATAATGATAAGGAAGAAAAATTAAAAAGTTGTTATGAAAAGGATAATAATTTAAAATGATAGTTTACACTAGTTTGAGCTTGTGTTATTTCTTATGAAAAATGCAATGATATACCATAATAATTAAATATGTTAGATGAGAATATATAATGATTGATTTACATATGCATTCGGTTTTTTCAGATGGTACTTGTAGTCCTGATGAGTTAATTGATAAGATAGCAAAAGCAGGATTAAAAGCAGCAGCCTTAACTGATCATGATGTGGTTGATGGTTGTTGTTATTTTGCGGAAGCAGCTAAGAAGTATAATATATTAACAATGAATGCTAGCGAATTGTCTGCTCATTATTCAAGAGTGCCTATGGAGATTGTTGCTTTAGATATTCCAGAACGAAATATTGATGCTTTTAAAGAACGTCAAAAGATAATGATTGAAGAACGTTTTAAAGTTGCCAAAGAACGTTTAGAGTTGTTAGCTAAATTAGGTATAGTTCTTGATTGGAATGATGTTGCCTATTATGAAAACGGAATGTTACGTAATCAAGTTGGAAAACCTCATATTGTAGCAGCAATGTTAAAAAATGGCTATATTAATGATTGGGATGAAGGATTTGATAAATATTTGAATAGAGGATGTCCTGCGTATGTAGCTAAAAAAGAGCCTGAATATAATGAAGTTATTTCTTTTGTTTTAGATAATGGCGCTGTTCCCATATTAGCTCATCCAATTCATACAAAAAAACAAGGGCGTGAATTGTTTGATTTAATTAAAGAATTGAAAATGTGCGGATTGAAAGGAATAGAAGTTTTTCATTCTGATCACAACTCTTTGTTAAAACAAGATTATTTGATGATGATAGAAACATTGGGTCTTATATCATCTGGAGGATCAGATTTTCATGGTGGAGCTCATCCTAACGTAGAAGTTGGGATTGGTAAAGGTGATTTGAAAGTTCCTGATGTAATTTTTGATGTTATAAAAATACGTGAAAATCCAACAATGGCTTATTATAAGGAGCTAGCTAAATTTGTTTAGGTTTTATTTCGTTTATTTTTGAAAAACTCTTTTAGTATTTTAGAGCACTCATCTTCTAAAATTCCGCCAAAAACGTTTGGGCGATGATGGCAGGTTGGCTGTTCATAAAATTTTATGCCATTTACTACAGCTCCACCTTTTTCATCAAAGGCACCAAAATAAAGATTTTTGATTCGAGCAAAAGAGATTGCAGCGGTACACATAGTACAAGGTTCAAGGGTAACATACATGTCCATATCTCGCAGACGATTTTGTCCTAGTTTTTGACAAGCTTCACGAATTGCAAGGATTTCAGCATGAGATGTTGCATCTTCACTATGTTGACTAAGATTATGTGTTGCAGCGATTATTGTATTAGTTTTTGGATCAACAATTAGGCAGCCAACAGGTATTTCATCTTGCTCAATAGCTTTTTGAGCAAGTTTTAGAGCCATATTCATGTAGTCTTCAATACTCATAATATTCCCTTTTTTTGTTGTATTTTAATAAGATTATGATAGAAGAAAGAAAAAAAGGGAAGAAAAAAATGAAAATGCGTATTGCAAAATTTATAGCACGTTCTGGTGCCTGTTCTCGACGAGAGGCCGAAGAATTAATTAAGCAGGGACGAATTACAATTAATGGAGATATTGTTAAAGAACCAGCTGTTAATGTTGATGGTAGTGAAAAAATTTTAATAGATGGTGAAAAGTTACCCGAAACACAATCAACACGATTATGGCTTTATCATAAACCAACGGGGCTGGTTACATCTCATAAAGATGAAAAAAATCGTCCTACAGTTTTTGATAATTTGCCAAGTGGTTTACCAAGAGTTATTTCGGTTGGACGTTTGGATTTAAATTCAGAAGGATTGTTATTACTTACTAATAATGGAGAACTTTCTAGGAAGTTGGAGTTACCTTCAAATGGATGGGTTAGAAGATATAAGGTTAGAGTGTTTGGTAATGTTAGTTCAGAAAAGTTGTTGCTATTGCAGAAAGGCGTTATTATTGATGGGGTTGAATATGGCTCTATAAAGGCAGAAATAGAAACTAGACAGGGAGCTAATATATGGCTTTTGGTTACGTTGACAGAAGGAAAAAATCGTGAAATTAGAAAAGTTATGAAATATTTGGGACTTGAGGTTTCAAGGCTTATTCGTTTGTCATATGGTCCTTTTCAGCTTGGTTCATTGAAGAAAGGTGATGTTAAAGAAATCCCTCAGAAAGTTTTAAAAGAACAACTAGGAACAAAGTTTGAATTATGAGAATTATTGGCGGAAAATATAGAGGTAAAAAATTAATATCACCTGTTTCTAAGAATATTCGTCCTACATCTGATAAAGCGAGAGAGGCGATATTTAATATTTTGCGTAATAAATTTGGTGGGAATTTTTATGGTAGAAAACTGATAGATGTTTTTGCGGGAAGCGGAGCATTTGGATTAGAGGCCTTATCACAGGGGTTTTCTGAAATTGCTTTAGTGGATATAGATGTTAGTGATTTGCAGAAAAATGTTAGATTATTTGCAACTGAAAACGATAAAATAAAAGTTATAAAAGCCGATGCTACTAAAAAAATTATAGTTGATAAAAAATATGATGTTTTGTTTATGGATGCTCCATATAAGATGGGATTAACGGAACTGGCTTTAGAATGTGCTAAGGAGTGTTTAATTGATGGAGCTTTGTGTTTGATAGAACTTGAGAAAGGTGAGGACTGCATACTACCTTCTAATTATAAGTTAATTGATGAGCGGTGTTATGGAATAGCTAAAATTCTAATAGCTGAATTTATTTTGTAAAATCTTTTATTGTTAAATTTTCAATAGTTATTTTTTTATCTGAATAGCCAATAGGTGTTGATATGGTTAGTTCTTCATCTTCTGGGTTTATTTTAAATGCTTTATTAGATAAAAGAATATTGGCAACAAATACGTTTTTACTTTCAAGAAATTCATTTTTTTGTAAATCATCAAGTAGGCGAAGTATACCTTTAGAAGATGTATTGAAATTAATACGAGGAGAAAAGTTTTCATTAAAGTTTATACTTCCTCTACCAACCAATGTTAAAGGTTCCCATTGAACGATTAAGTTTGGTACTTCAATAAAACCACCTTCTTTGAGCCATGTTTCTAAAGTTGTTAATAAATGCTCTTCTGGAGTGAAACGTCCCATTATAGATGATTTAGCATAGATAAGGTTGATGTTAGATGATAGAGGATAGTCAATTAACCCATTGATTTTGACATTCTTTATTTCAAAAAAACTTTCAAAACTTGGTATTGTAATTGAGGAATTTTCTTTCTTGAATGATAAGGCTTGAAGAAGAAATGATATTTTTTCAATTTTGGCTAAATCTTTAAAATTGATATTTTGAGAGTGAAATACGATTTCTTTAAAACCATGTTCTTGTTTTGTAATATCTAAGAATGTTCTGTCTGTACTCATAGATGTTTGATAGTCATTAAAAGAGAATACACCATCACTAGATGCTTCAAAACGAATCTTAGATGTTCCAAAAATGTTGGGGAATGCTTTTATGTTATCGAAAGATAGTATCCAGTTGTTAGTATTGTTAAAATTGTATATTTGAAACTTGTTTATTTTAACCAGAGGAGAAAAGAACATTGAGTTGAATTCAATATTTTCATAAGCAATGTCTATTCCTATTTCATTTAATTGAGAAATTAAATGTGCCATTTGCCAACGTATTTGTTTTATGGCAAGGTTGCGAGAAGATGTTATATATATTCCACCAAAAACAATACAAAAAGAAAAGATGCACGCAAAAATGGATATTGAGCTCTTACTGGCATAAGTCATTATTTTGCTAGCGACTTCTGCAATAAGTAAAAGATATTTTTGCAACAATCTTTTCACTAGGTTTAATCCTTTTTGTAAAGCATTTTTTCTACATAAGGGTATTCTCTTATGGTTTCCATATTAAGTTCATGACATTTTTCTTCAAGATTGTTTTGTAGTTTTTCCATAAACTCTTGTTTATTTAATCCTGATTCAATAGGAGGAAGAAATTCAAAAATAATCTTTCCAGGATAGCGCATAAATGAATTTTTACCCCAGAAAAATCCAGTATTTGATGCTATTGGGGTTACAGGTAAGTTTAGGTGTTGATAAAGCAAAGCTACACCAGGTTTATAAGCTGGTTCTTGTCCTGGTTTACGGCGAGTTCCTTCAGGAAAAATAATTATAGGGCGTTTTTTTTCGATCATAATTTTGGCATTTCTAAGCATATTTTTCATAGCAGCAGAGCCAGCTGAACGGTCAATGGGAATCATACCGTAAAAGGCTTGAGCCCAACCAAAAATAGGAATATAAGTAAGCTCTTTTTTCATTACTAATGTTGCTTTTTTTATAAAATTGGTAAGAAGATATGTTTCAACAGCAGATTCGTGTTTTCCTGCATATATTCCACTATCTTGGTTAATATATTGTTGTCCACGTATTTCTACTTTTATTCCAGCTATGTAACGCAGAGCGATAGCAAAAAGGGGAAGGAAAAAGTAATTCCAAGATTTTATAGTTGCTTTGCGTGAGAATATCCCAACTACCGAGTTGGTAATGCAACCCATAGCGATAATACTGTAACCAACGATATTAAATAGTAAAGAGCGAATGAATAACATGGAACCTCACTTCCTATAATTTACTTCGAATGTATGTATATAAGAACTTATTATATTCTTCAAAAATAAGCGAGAAAGTTCTTAAACTCGTCCACCATTTTTTTTCAATTTTTTCAGAATAAACTGGATGAATAATAATTTTGATAGAATTATTTTGTTTTGTAAATTCGACTACAGATCTAGGAATATGGTAGTTTGATGTTACTAAACGTATAGATTTTATGTTGTTTTTTAATATCCAACGATTACTTTCAATAGCATTTTCAATTGTATTGGTAGCATTATGTCCAATATCAATATTAGGAGAGTTTGATAATGATATATTTTGTGTGTTTTTAATGTTTTGAAAAGATATATCTTTAGCTACACCAGAAATAAATAAACGAGGAGCAAAACCTTTTTGCAGAAGTTTTATAGCTTCTGTTATACGGTTACGCCCACCTGTTAGGGTAATAATTGCGTCAGTATGAGTTAATAAATCAATGTTGAAATTATTTATTTGCCATGCAAAATGGAAAAAACCAATAATCCACAGTGATATTATAGCTATTGCTGGGTAATATATTTTTTTCATTAGAGCATCTTTTTTAGAGTGTTTTTAACAGTATAATAAGCTGTTATCATTGCGATAAACATTGAAAGAAAAGGAAGCGATATTATTATGCTCCAATCAAAAAAACTTAATTTAGCGTCGCTAATTATGCCACCTTCAATAGCTGTTGCAAGATTACTTAAGAAAAATATAGCTGGTATAGCAAAAAATAGACCGATAATACCACCAATAAAACCAAGAAAAGCCATTCTTTTAGCATATTGTTGGGCTATGTATGTATCTTTAGCACCAATAATATGAAGTATTTCAATAATGTTGCGATGAAGACCAAGACTCATTTGAGTTGTATAGAATATTGCTCCAGATGTAATTGCTGATACTAAAAGTAAAATAGTGGTAGCTATCAAATTGATTCCGTCAGCAAAAGCAATTAATTTATTTAGCCAAAGTTTATGGTTATCAAGGGATGCTTGAGGAGAGGCTATTGCAAGATCTTGAGCTAGTTGGGCAAAATCTACTTTAGCATTGGGTGATATTTTTACATCAATAATGCGAGGTGTAGGAAGTTCGGTGATATTTACCTCGTCACCAAGCCAAGGTCGTAATAATTCATCTAATTGACTGTCAGAAAGAGGAGTTACTTTTAAAACGCCATTAACTGATTTTAGAAATTCTACGGCCTTTTCCTCATAAGCTAAAGTTTCTGCTTTGGCTTTTTCTTTATTTGCGTTGTTTATAGGCATAATTTGTACTGTTAAGGAACCTAAAATGCTTCTATTCCAGTTACGTATCATTGAATTGATAGATAAGACACCAGAAAGAGTTATTGCAAAAATAAATACAGCAATAGAGATAATTATTTGTAAAAACAGTGATGTATTTTCACCTTTAAGAGGAAGTTCTTGTTTACGTGATATGTGTTTGGGGCTAGACATTCATACCTCGCAATAAAGAAGTATCTGATGGATAGTAGATGTGTAATCCACGATTTTGTAAGTGAAGACGAGGATAAGCAAAGTCATGAATTATTTTATCAGAGTGAGTAGCAATAACAACAGTAGTTCCTAATTTGTTTAGTTCTACAAATAGCTTCATTAATTTTCCAGCTATTATATTGTCAACATTTCCTGTTGGTTCATCAGCAAGCAAAAGATCTGGACGATTGATTACAGCACGGGCAATTGCAATACGTTGTTTTTCACCTCCAGATAAAGTTGATGTTTTATCATGCATGTGTCTATCTAGTTCAACCCAAGTCAAAAGTTCTGTTACTCTTTTTCTTATTTCGTGTTCATCCATTCCACTAACACGAAGGGGCAAGGCAACATTATCAAAAGCTGATAGATGTTCGATAAGACGAAAATCTTGAAAAACAACGCCAATTCGGCGGCGTAAAGAGGCTAGTTGGTCGCGATTGGTAAAGTTTAGGTTATAATTAAAAACACTCATTTGTCCACGGCTAGGTCTTTGAGTTAGGTACATAAGGCTTAGCAGAGAAGTTTTTCCAGCACCACTTTGTCCAGTTAAAAAGTGAAAAGATCCTTTAGGCAGAGCAAGCTTTATATCACTTAAAATTTCGGGACCTTGGTCATAACGCATGCCAACTCCGTTCATTTCAATAATGTTTTCAATACTTTTGTTTAGCACGAAAGAATCTCCTTTAATATTATTAAACAGGATATAGGTAATTATTCATTTAATAAAGTATTTTTTTTCTTTGATTAAAATCTTTTTCATTTTATATTGAGAAAGAAAGGATTTTAGAGGAAATGCAAATATATTGTCCTAATTGTAATACTGGTTATGACATTGATGAAGAGCTTATTAAAGATAAGAGTCGTCGAGTTAAATGTAGTAGTTGTGCTATGGTTTTTGAG
Organism: Alphaproteobacteria bacterium; assembly: GCA_045537965.1. GTDB lineage: Bacteria > Pseudomonadota > Alphaproteobacteria > RF32 > CAG-239 > CAZU01. The sequence goes on along the minus strand of JAZSQL010000003.1, from coordinate 41,754 downwards.
GCAGGAAGCCTCAAGACAAGACTTGTGGACAATTTAGTAGTAAATGAAGAGAATCCTTTTGAAGCTTTGTCTGCAGTGATGCGTGAGGAAGAAACTGTTGAAATTGTAGAAGATATAGTTGAACAAGATACTAAAAATGAGCAAGTTGAAGTAATAGAAGAAAAAATTGCTGTTGCTGTAGATGAACAAAAAAAAGAAAAGGACGTTATTGAAGCAGATATTTCTGATAATGTTGATGGAAATTTGGAGGAAGAAAATTCGGAAGATACAGAAGTTGATCTTGAAAATATTTTTGAAAGATTATCAGAGCATACAGCTGGTTTGATAGATAGAGAGAAAAAACTTCCTTTTTATGAAAAAGCGTGGCTGCAAGTAAAAAATATATTAGGTTTTCATTTTAAAATTAAATGGAATTATATTTTTATTGCTTTGGCTGTTTTTGTATTGTTATCTATGTATAATAATAGATATCAAATTGTTAGAGAATTACCATTTTTTAATGGCTTTTATAGAATGTTAGGAATTAAGGCAAAAATTCCAGGAGAGGGATTAGAATTTCAGAATGTTAGTTGGAATTTTGTTATAGATAAAGAAAATACAAGATTAGAGATTAAGGGATTTATTAATAATGTTACAGACAAAGATATTGATATTCCAACAATCCATGTTGAGATTTTAGATAAAAATACTTCTTTATTGCAGAGTAGTAATAGGGCTTCTAAACAAAATGTTGTAACACCTAATGCGAGAGTTCCTCTAGATTTAGTAATAGAAAACCCAGCACCAACAGCAAAATATGTTTACTTAACTTTTATTGATAAAGATTAATGGTTGCGACTTATTATAAAATCGGCTAGTTCATATAGAGTGTTAGCTTTATCTCCAAAAACAGATATAGCTTTTTGAGCTTCAGTTATTAGTTCTTTAGCTATTTTACGCGCCTTTTCAAAACCGTATAAAGAAACAAAGGTTAGTTTTCCTTGTTTGGCATCTTTACCCAAAGTTTTTCCCATTAGTGTAGAATCGCCAATTACATCTAGAATATCGTCAGAAATTTGAAATGCTATACCAACATTTCGAGCATAGGTTATTATGGTTTTATATTCATCTTCTGAAGCATTACCTAAAATTGCTCCAGCTTGACAAGCATAAGCTATAAGGCATCCTGTTTTCATTTCTTCAATATGTTTTATAATTTCTTCATTTGAGAGTTCAGGTGTTTTTTCTGTTTGGATATCTAGCATTTGTCCTGCTATCATACCATTGAAAGCACCAGCCCTCTGAGCAAGAAGACTTATTAATTTTAGTTTGGTATCATTTGAAATTTGTGGAGCTTGGGATAGAATCTCAAAAGCATAGGTTAGAAGACCGTCACCAGCTAATATTGCAGTTGCTTCATCAAACTTTTTGTGACATGTTGGTTTTCCTCTGCGAAAATCATCATTGTCCATAGCTGGTAGATCATCGTGTATTAGAGAATAAGTATGTAGCATTTCAAGGGATGCAGCAACATGAAAAGATGTATCTTCGGTAATGTCAAAGAGTTTTGCAGTTTCACAAACAAGAAATGGACGCAATCTTTTTCCACCATTGCTCAGAGAATAAAACATAGCTTCAGTTACTTGGCGTTCACTTCCTTTAGGGTGGTTGAATAACGATGGCAAAAAGGAATTAAATTGGTTGCTAAATTCCTTGAGAGTTTGTTCAAAACTAGACATTGCGTATTAATCCTCTGGTACGGTAAATTCTGAAATTTTTACTTCATCTGAAGGGGATATTTCTATTTTTTCAATTTTTAATTGGGCATCTTTTAGTTTTGTTTCACAAAATTTTTTTAAGGCAACAGCTTTTTCGTATGCGGTAACAGCATCATCAAGTTTGGTTCGTCCACTTTCAAGTTCGCGTACGATTGTTTCTAGTTGGGTTATAGCTTCTTCAAAGCTGAGATCTTTAATTTCATTGTATTCCATAATATATTCCTTCATATAACAAATGGTATTTAGGATATTAAAACATTTAAATGGGTTTAGCAATACCTAAGTATAGATGTCAAAAGGCAAATTTATTACTAAATTAGGAATATAGAAATTTTAGATAAGGGATATTGCTAATGAATAATCAAGATATGATAAAAGCTACAAAAGTTTTAAAAGCTGTTGCCAATGAGAAAAGGCTTAAAATTTTGTACAATATTAAAGATAAGGAGCTTAGTGTAGGAGAAATAGAAAAATTAGTAAATTTAAGCCAATCTGCCTTGTCTCAGCATTTGGCTATTTTGCGTGCAGATAATATTGTTAAAACTCGTAGAAAAGCACAGACAATTTTTTATCAGTTAAAAGATGAGAAAACAAAAAGCGTATTAAAATTGTTAGATGATTTATTTTGATATGGAAATGAATTTTATGCTGTTTGTTTTTTGATCATATGATATTGCAATTTGACCGTTTTTAATTTTTAAAGCATCTTTCCAAAAAATATTCTTTTGCCATTCTTGTTTGTTTGAAAAATCTTTATCATGATGATGGCAAAAGATTTTTAGATCATCGTCATTTGCAAGCATACGAGGAACGATTTTATATTCTTGTGCTTTAATACGTAGAAGTAATTTTAACAGTTCAAGCAACGGCCCGTCAACCCCTGAAAAATCTTTTATTTTAGGCGGAATTACGTAATCATCTTTATCTAAAAGTTTAAACTTTTGAATAACATCAATTATTTCATCGCCTATTATGCCTGATGCCATATCGGCACGCATGCCTCGAACAGTAGCAAGTTCTTCTTTGTTTTGGGGGCAATCAGCACATATATTGAGCAACAATTCATCTTTTATGAATGAGTGGCGAGGAACATTTTTATTAATAGCTCGAGTTTCACGCCAAGCTGCAAGTTCTCTTAATAGTGTTAAAAAACGAGGGCTATGAGAACGGTGACGCATTTTTTGCCAAGCATCGTATACATTAATTTTGTATAAGTTTTCGTTGCAGATGTTTGCTATATCATCCTTTATCCAATCAATACGATTTTGCTCTTCTAGCCAAGATTTTAGGTGTTGGTATATCAATACTAAATGAGTAACATCTGACAGAGCATAAGAGAGTTGATTTTCAGATAAAGGTCTTTTGCTCCAATCAGATAATCGAGATGATTTATCGATAGATATGTTGAGAATATGGTTGACTAAGGTTTCGTAACTTACACTTTCACCAAATCCAGCAACAGAGGCTGCTATTTGGGTGTCAAAGATAGGGATTGGTATCTTTGATGTAAGATTGTATAATATTTCAATATCTTGTCGTCCAGAGTGAAATACTTTAACAATGTTAGGATTTTGCATTAAATCAAAAAATGCTTGTAAGTTAATATCTTTAGCAAGAGGGTCAATAATTGCAGCTTCGTTTGGTGATGCTATTTGGATAAGGCAAAGTTCAGCAAAGTAGGTATGTTGACGTAAAAATTCTAAATCAACGCAAACAAATTCTTCTTTTGATAATCTTTGGCACAATAGCGATAAATTTTCGGTATTTTCAATTAATTGCATTTTACTTTTTTCGTTTTAGATGTGTGAAATTATGTAGCATTCATATAGCATTTATTTTGAATTGCAATAAAAAAATGCTTATGCAGTTGTTATCGATTTTATTATATAAATTTGTTTTTTATGGTTGCTAATTATGTAAAGATGCTTGATTTTTGCCTTTTTGAAGGGTAAAAGATTTAAATCTAAAATGAATTTTATAGAAAAGGTTATGTAAATAATGAATATTTATCGTACGCATACTTGTGGAGAATTAAGAAAAGAACATATTGGTCAAAAGATTAAATTGGCTGGTTGGATACAACGTAAACGTAATTTGGGAAATTTGTGTTTTGTTGATTTGCGAGATCATTATGGTATTACCCAATGTGTATTTGATAGTAGTTCAGATTTGTTTGCAAAGATTGAAGAAATTAGACCCGAATCGGTTATAGGAATCGATGGCGAAGTTATATTACGTGAAAGTATTAATAAAAATATGCCAACAGGGGATATTGAAATTAAGGTTACGGATTTGGTGTTACATTCAGCAGCAGATGTTTTGCCTTTTCAGATTGCTGTTGAAGATGATGCACCTGAAGAATTGCGATTGAAGTACCGTTTTTTAGACTTAAGAAAAGAGCGTATTCATAACAATATTTTGTTACGTTCAGCAGTTATTCAGCGTACTCGAGAGTTGATGAGAGAACAAGGTTTTAATGAGTATCAGACTCCTATTTTGACAGCATCTTCACCAGAAGGAGCACGCGATTTTTTGGTTCCATCTCGTTTGAACCCTGGCAAGTTTTATGCTCTTCCTCAAGCACCACAACAATTTAAGCAATTATTGATGGTCTCAGGTTTTGATAAATATTTTCAAATTGCACCATGTTTTAGAGATGAAGATCCAAGGGCTGATAGAAGCCCTGGTGAGTTTTATCAGATGGATATGGAAATGAGTTTTGCGACACAAGATGATGTGTTTGGGGTTATTGAACACACCTTGGGTACAATTTTTAATGAATTTGCTAATGGTAAAGTAGTTGATCAAGCTCCATTTATTCATATTCCGTTTAGAGAAGCTATGGCTAAATACGGTTCTGATAAACCTGATTTGCGTAATCCTTTAGTATTGCAAGATGCTACGTCTTTCTTTGGTGAGAGCGGTTTCGGTGTTTATGATAATTTGGTAAAAGAAGGTAAAATCGTTAAGGGTATGGTAGTTGAGGCAATAGCTGAAAAACCACGTTCGTTCTTTGATAAATTAGATGCTTTTGCTAAAGAAGAAGGTATGGGCGGTATTGCTTATGTAGCTTTTGCTAGCGGTGGTGCAAAAGGTATTGCTAAATTATTGAATGAAGCAAAGCTTAATGAGTTAAAATCAATCTATGGTGTTAAAGATGGTGATGCAATTATCTTTATGGTGGGTAAGGGTGTTAAGTTTGATAAATTTAGTGGTCGTTTGCGTAACAAAGTTGGTGAAGAATTAGGCTTGATTGATAATAATTCTTTTAAAATGTGTTGGATTGTTGACTTTCCATTCTATGAAGAAAATGAGGAAACAGGTGAAGTTGAATTTTCACATAATCCATTTTCAATGCCTCAAGGAGGTATGGAGGCTTTGACGACCAAAAATCCATTGGATATTTTGGCATATCAATATGACTTTGTATGTAATGGTGTTGAATTGTTATCGGGAGGGGTTAGAAACCATAGCCCTGAAATTATGTATAAGGCTTTTGAATTGGCTGGATATGGTAAAGAGGTGGTTGAAAATAAATTTGGTGGTATGTTAAGTGCATTTAAATTTGGTGCACCTCCACACGCTGGTTCTGCTTTTGGTATGGATAGGTTGGTTATGCTTTTGTTAGATGAACCGATTATTCGAGATGTAATTTTGTTTCCGCTTAATGGAAAGGCTCAGGATTTGATGATGCAGGCACCAAATAGTCCAACGGAAAAACAATTAAAAGAATTGCATATTAAGTTAGATTTGGCTGAGTAATAGTAAAGGGGCTTTATAATAAAGAGCCCCTTAATTTGATAAGGATAAAAAGATGATTTCAGCATTATGTTTTATTTTAGTAGGTTTTGTTTTGCTTATTGGTGGAGCTGAATATTTAGTTAAGGGGGCTGTTGCGATAGCTAATAAGTTAAAAATACCAGCGATTATTGTAGGACTAACAATTGTTGCTTTTGGTACATCTACTCCTGAATTTGTGGTTAGTATTAAAGCGGCGTTAAATGGGGCTGGTGGAATTTCAATCGGTAATATTGTTGGTTCGAATATTGCTAATATTTTGTTTATTTTGGGAGTTACGTCAGTAATTTATCCTGTTGTTTGTAACAGAAAAGAATTTTTACGTGATTATAAGTTTTTGTTATTGGTTAATGTTTTGTTTGTATGTTTTGCTATTACAGGAAAGTTTGTTTGTTGGCAAGGATTAGTTTTGTTGGCTTTGTTATTTGCTTTTATATATTTTAATTATCGAAATTCTAAAGATAGTGATGCTTCGGAAGATACAGTTAGTATTTTAGCTAGTAAAAGTTGGTGGGTTGTTGTGTTGATTACAATAGCGGGATTGATTGCAATTATGTATGGGGCAGATTTGTTAGTAAAAGGAGCTGTAGATATTGCTAGGATTTTGGGAGTTTCGGAGGAAATTATAGGTCTAACAATTGTTGCAGTTGGAACATCTTTGCCAGAATTGGCTACAACAGTAGTAGCTGCTTTACGTAAACAAAATGGGGTTGCGTTGGGCAATATTGTTGGTTCAAATATTTGGAATATTGTATTTATTATGGGACTTACATCTACGATTATAGATGTTGAAGTTCCTAGACAATTTTTATTATATGATATTTGGGTTATGGTTTTGGCAACAATGTTGTTATTCCCGATAATGCTTAGTCAGAATAAGATTAGCAGAATAGAAGGGGGAGTATTTTTACTGATTTATATGGCATATTTATTGTCACAGATCTTGATTGCAAATGGAGTTTGGAGTTTTTAGTAAAAACCCCTCACATTATTAAAAATTGTGAGGGGTTTTAATTAAATTAAACTGTTAAACTTAATAATTTAAATAGGTAACATTTTCATTAAATTTTACAATACGTGATGCTATTAGTGCTTTTGCACATAACACAAAGCCTAATATGCTCCATAAAGCTGTAAAGAAATACCAAGCAATAAACGATGGATGTGTGAAACTTGTGTATTTCATAAAAGGAAATGGCCACAAATACCACATTATCATCCAACGAATTATATTTTCTTGGGTTTTATAAGCATTAATCACCTTTTCAGATGTAGCATAAAGGTATGCACTTTGTCTCTCATAAATACCAATTACAGGAAAACCTGCCTCACTTGGAGTTTTGTCATATCTCTCTTTAAAAAGATCCACGGCTTTTGATGTTTGCTCCTGTAAATTCCTTCTGTTTGCTGACAATTTCCATATGTGATAAGTAATCACAAAGTAAGCTAATGAGCAAAGAGCAATTATAAATAGTGAATTAATATTATTTACAATTTGATGAAATAAATTTTCCATAATTTATAAAGTTTTTAATGGTTATTTACTAAAGGTATGTTTATCGCAATGTTTTCCTAAACCACGGGTACAATTGAAAAACTCACTTATCTCCCTTGCCCCGTGATAATATGATGACAGTGCTACAACCTCCACATCGTCTCCAACAGATGAAACAAGGATGTTAGAAAACGTATTGCTTGGAATGGTATCTTTATAATAGAGTTTATAATATTTTCCATCAACCTCAACTAAAACAAATACCATAAGCCCTATATGTACACCATTAAGTGTTACAGCAGATGGTTGAGAAGCAATTTTTCCGCATAAAATTTCTTTTTTCATAATACATAAATTTAATAGTTAGACATCATAATTTCAAATAGTGGGCAAATGATAATATATTTAATTATTAAAATCAAATATTTTTTGTAGAATTAAAATATTATAATTAATCTTCTAATCCCATGAGACGATATTTTATCCTGACATCCATATCTTTAGAATAGTTATTTATTAGTTCTGCAGATAAGTCTTGCTCAAGAGTTTGCTGCATATTAGCATTTATATTTTCTAGTTGTTTTTTATTGTTAGAGATAGTTTTATTAATTACTTTTATAGGGGTGATAATTGTAGTTGTTCCGTTAGATGAAAGCAAACGGTACTCGTTAATTGGAGTTTGATATGCTTCGATTAATTGCAACGAATTTAGATTAGCAAATGCTTCACCACGTTTTAGAGGTGTTGTTGTGATTAACTTAAGGTTGAAGCGATTAGCTATATCAGCTAAGTTTTCACCATTGTCTAGATCAGCAATTACATCGTTGACTATCTCCTGTGCAATGGCTGACTTTTCATTTTCTGTCCAAATTTTGATGATTTCAGATTTAACCAAATCAAGCTCTTTGATGTGAGCTTCATTGATATTGCTTACAGATGTAAGGACAAAACCATCTTCTGTTTCGATAACCTGGCTTATTTCACCTTGATTATAAGAAAAAGCAGCTTCGATAAAGTCGTTTAAAGTTATTAAATCAGCATATTTTTTGTTACTTAAAGAAACATAAGAACCATCTTCTTTCAAGTTGGTTACTTTGAATATTTTTAACCTGTATTCTTCAGCGATGGCTTCTAAGTTGGCTCCACTACCAATCTTGTCTTCAACATTATTCATGGTTTTGAGAGCCTCATCATAAGCATGTTCTTGTCTGATTGTGTTTATTATATCTGTTTTTACTTTGGCTAGAGGTGTCTCTTTTTTTGCGGTTATATTGATTACTTTAAGAATATGCCAACCAAATTCAGATTTTAGAGGTCCAACAACTTGATTTAATTTGGCATCAAAAACATCTTCGCTTAGCTCTGGTAAAAGAGAATCTGGAGTTACTTCACCAAGACGAGTTGTTTCTTTGTCTTGGTTAGCAATATTGTTAGCAACTTGATAAAAATCTTCTCCTTTGTTTAGAAGTGACACAGCTTTTTCAGCAGTTTCTTTGTTGTCTACTACCATTTGCAAAACCTGACGTTTTTCAGGAACAATATATTCGCTTAAATTACTGTCATAATAAGTCTTTATCTCTTCATCTGATGGAGTAATGTTTTTAGCTAATTCATTGGTTTTAAACTCAATAAATTCTATAGTGCGGTTTTCTGGTTCTTCAAATTGTGGTGCAAAATCTTGATAGTATTGTTCGATTTCTTCATCTGATATATTTCGATCAACTTTGAGTTTGGCAGGGTCAATGACAATATAGTTGAAAATTTTTTGTTGATTTTCTATTTTTGCAATATAAGGATTCATAAATTGAGGAAATGTAATTTTAGCAACGGGCGATGTTACTAAGTGAGATTTTAAAATGTTTTGTTTGAGATCTGAGATGTATTCTTGCTCACTCATATCAAAATAAGATAATTGACGGCGTAAAAGTTCAGGATTAAAACGACCTGAAGCATCCATAAATTCTGGTTGAGATGCGATTATTTTTTGAATTAATTCATCTGAAATGCTTACATTTTCTTTTTGGGCTTCGCGGGCAATTATCATATTGGTTAAATCTTCTTTGACGATGCTTGATAAGATATTTTTGCGAGTATCTTCGTCAATTTCTATAGTATTGCCAAACATATTTTGAGCTTTGCGGATATTGTTTTGAAGTTTGGCATTCATTTCATCTTGAAGTATTTCAATGTTGTCAACCTTGATAACTGCACGATTTTTATTTGCAGAATTTACATAGCCAGTAATTCCAAACAGAGACATAAAACTTAAGGCTGTTAGGGCTAGAATGGCTTTGGTCAACCAAGAATCTTGATATTTTCTTATTTTGCTTATCATTTTGTTTTAGTTCCTAAAAATTTGTTAGATATTCATAATTGTTGCTGATTATAATCATTTTATAATTTTATACAACTATTCAAATATTGGTGTTGAAAAGTTTTTTTGACTATGGTAGAAAAATGGTAATTTGATAAATTTGGATTAGGAGAGGTAAGTTAAAATGGCTAGAAAAATGTTGATAGCAGGTAACTGGAAGATGAATGGTTTAACTGCAGATGCTGTTGCTTTAGCAACGGAAGTTAAAACTGCTGTAAAATCAAAAAAGAGAACTTGTGAATTTTTGGTTTGTCCGCCATTTACTTTGTTGACATCAGTAAAGAAGACTTTGAGAGGTGTTAAGGTTGCTCTTGGTGCGCAAGATTGTCATTTTAATGAAAAGGGAGCACATACGGGTGATGTTAGTCCTTTGATGTTGGTTGATGCTGGATGTTCGTACGTTATTTTGGGGCATTCAGAACGGAGAGCTGATCATGGCGAATCTAATGAATTAGTTTGTCAAAAGGCTGAAGCAGCTAATAAGGCAGGGTTGAAAACAGTTATTTGTATTGGTGAAACATTAGAACAACGTGACGCAGGAAAGACTATTGATGTTTGTTCAAAACAGGTTATGGGGTCTGTTCCCGAGGGGGCAACAGCACAAAATACAGTTATTGCTTATGAGCCTGTTTGGGCAATTGGTACAGGTAAAACTCCAACGGCACAAGACGTTGAAGATGTTCATGCTGCAGTTAGGAAGGTTTTGGCTAAGAAATTGGGTAAAGCTCAAGCTAATAAAATGCGTATTTTGTATGGTGGTTCAGTAAAACCATCAAATGCTAAAGAGTTTTTATCTTTACCAGATGTAGATGGTGCTTTGATTGGTGGAGCTAGCTTGAAATCTGTTGATTTTATGGCTATTGCAGATAATGCAGGTTGTTAATTTGAAATAGAAAAAAGGATAAGGTAATGGGTACAGTTTTGTTGGTTATTCACTTGTTGGTGTGTATTTTTTTGGTTGCGTGTATTTTAATGCAACGTTCTACAGGTGGTGCTCTTGATGGCTTGGGTGGAGGTTCTGGTGCTTCTAGCTTTTTGAGCGCTAGAGGAACTGGCAATTTATTGACCAGAACAACAGCTATTTTGGCAACGTTATTATTTGTTACTAGTATTTCGTTGGCTTTGTACTATAGAGGTCAAGCAAAACCTAGAGAATCGATAGTTGATAAGGCTGCAGTTGAACAGACTGTGCCATCAATTCCAGATGTTCCTGTTGTTCCTACGGCAGAAAAATAATGAAATTTGTGGTTTGATATAGTAAAGGCATCTTCTCCAGTGAAAGGGAAGGTGCCTTTATCACTTTATGATTAGGGTAAAAAGGTGGAATAGATGTCTGAAAATACTAAGTTTATATTTATAACAGGTGGTGTAGTTTCTTCATTGGGCAAAGGATTGGCTTCGGCTTCATTAGCATCTTTGTTGCAAGCAAGAGGTTTTAAGGTTAGAATGCGTAAGTTGGATCCATATCTTAATGTTGATCCTGGAACAATGAGTCCTTATCAGCATGGTGAGGTATTCGTTACAGATGATGGGGCGGAAACAGATTTAGATTTAGGGCATTATGAACGTTTTTCAGGTGTACCTTGTCGTAAAACAGATAGCATTACAACAGGTAAAATTTATCAGCGTGTAATAGACAAAGAACGTCATGGTGATTATTTGGGAGCAACAATTCAAGTTATTCCACATGTTACAAATGAAATTAAAAGCTTTATTTTGTCAGATATAACAGATGAAGATTTTGTTTTATGTGAAATAGGCGGAACAGTTGGCGATATTGAAGGTCAGCCTTATTTGGAAGCAATTCGTCAAGTAGCTTATGAATTAGGACGTGAACGTTCAATGTTTATTCATGTTACATTGTTGCCATATATTCCAACTGCTGGTGAATTGAAGACTAAGCCTACACAGCATTCGGTTAAAAAACTGCAAGAATATGGTATTCAGCCAGATATGTTGCTTTGTCGTTCACAAATGGAAATTCCACAAAATGAAAAACGTAAGATAGCGTTGTTTTGCAATATTAGAGAAGAAAATGTTATTACGGCGCTAGATGCTAGTAGTATTTATCAAGTACCTATAGCCTATGCTAAAGAAGGTATGGGACGTCAAGTTTGTAGACACTTTAATATACCAACATCAGATAATTTGGATTTGAGTAAATGGGAAAATATTTTAGATAATATTAGGCATCCTGAAGGAGAGGTTAGAGTTGCTGTTGTTGGTAAATATACGCAGCTTTTAGAGGCTTATAAATCCTTAAATGAAGCCCTGACTCATGGTGGTATTGCAAATAGATATAAGGTTAAGGTTAAATGGATTGATTCTGAATTGTTGGAAAAAGAATCGCCAGAAGATCATCTTAAAGATGTTAGCGCAATATTAGTTCCTGGTGGTTTTGGTCAAAGGGGAACAGAGGGTAAAATTGAAGCAATAAGGTATGCTCGTGAACATAAAATACCATTTTTGGGTATTTGTTTGGGAATGCAGATGGCTGTTATTGAAACAATGCGTAATGTGGCAGGCATTAAAAATGCAGGAACAACGGAATTTGATGCAAATTGCGAACCTATTGTTGGTTTGATGACCGAATGGGATAAGGAAGGAGCAAAAGAAATTCGCCATAAAGATGGTGATTTAGGTGGTACAATGCGACTTGGTGCTTATGAATGTGTGTTGGAAGCAAATTCATTGGTGGCACAGATTTATGGTAAGAATAAAATTTCTGAACGCCATCGTCATAGATATGAAGTTAATATGAAATATGCAGAAACTTTGCAACGTTCTGGAATGAAAATTACAGGCAGGTCTCCAGATGGTAAACTACCAGAAATTGTTGAAATTAAAGATCATCCTTGGTTTGTTGCAGTTCAATTTCATCCTGAGTTGAAATCAAAACCTTTTGATCCAGCACCATTATTTGTGTCTTTTATTAGAGCTGCAATTGACAAAAGCCGTTTGATATAATAGATACAATTATAACTTAGATTTAGCTGATAAAAGAGATAAATGAAAAAGTTTTTTTGTTTGGTATTTTTATTGACTTTTGTTCCTATGGTTGTTAAAGCAGCTACCTTTGAGGAGTGGAAGGAAAAATTTTTAGGTGAAGTTGGAGCTGTTTGGCGTTCTGACCACTATGATGCTTATTTGCCTTTTTATGCATGGCATAATCGTTTGGCTTATGATGATGAGCATATTGCAAAATATAATGAAAATGCTTTTGGTTTTGGTTTGGGTAAATCTATTTATGATGAGAAAGGCAATTGGTATGGTTTGTATGCTTTTGCATTTAAGGATTCTAACTCAAAATTAGAAACAGTTGCAGGGTTTGCTTATCAACATAATTGGAATGTTGGTTGTAGTGGAGATTGGAAAGTTGGTGTTGGTTATACTTTGGGAATGACACAAAGAGAAGAATATTATTATATTCCAATACCAATGCCATTACCAATTGTTGGTATAGAATATAAAGGAATAGCTTTACAGGCAGCCTATGTTCCTGGATTGAAAAATTTTGGTAATGTAGCGTTGTTTTGGTTGAGAATGAGGTTGAATTAGAAAAAAAGCTCTGTTTTGTTAGAACAGAGCTTTTTTGAAAACGATGAAGTTAAAGGGTGTAATCAAACCAAGAATTTGCCTCCTTAGCTTTTTGCCACACCTCATTACAGAAAGCTTCAAGCTCAGGGCTTTTTCTAGGGGTTGTCCAAGAAAACGATGGAGCTTTGACCTCATAAGTCAGAAGATGTGGCATTTCTGTGATAACTCCTGTTTCAGGTCCTGGAGATGCCCGAAAGCCTTCGAAGACTTTTCCTGTTACATATACCTTTCCATTGGGCATCATCTTGATGAATGCAGCAGCATTTTTCATAGCAGCATTTTTCCAGCTCTTTCTTGCAATAATTACATTTTCCATAATTTATAATATGTGTTTAGTTGGTAAATAATATTTATTTATGAGCGTAATTATATCATAATTTTGAAAAGGATGCAATATTTTTTGTCAATAGTGTCAAAAATAGTTTTTAGAGTAAAAAAATTAACAACGTTAAAAAAAGCTTGATTATTTTTTATTTGTGCTATATCAATTAGCACAGCTTTATTGGAAATGCGAGCGGCCATGGCGGAATTGGTAGACGCGTAACGTTGAGGTCGTTATGGGAGGTATCCCGTGAAGGTTCAAGTCCTTTTGGCCGCACCAAATAAGGCTTTTTTTGTTTCTTGGGAGTTGCCATCGATTTTATTTTATAAGATTTTCTAAGGTTTAAAGGAGGATATTAAAGCTTATGTTTAAGATTTGCAAAACAGACGCCAATAAAAAACTCGTTAAGCTGAAGAAGAATCGTCTTTGTCCTGGGGCTTGGGTTAATATGATAAATCCAACTGGAGAAGAGTTGGAAAAGATTGCAGAGTGGATTGATTGGGATGTTGAAACTTTAAAAAGTTCACTAGATATTGATGAGCGTTCACGTATTGAGCATGAAGGCAAAAATTTTATGCTAATTGTGAATTTGCCTCTTTTGGATGATGAAGGACAATTTGATACATTGCCTTGTTCGATGGTGTTTACACCTAGAAATTTTGTTACATTATGTACTAGAGAAAATAGGATTATTGGTTCTTTTACTAAATCGACGTCTAGTACTTTTGATACAAAAGATAGAACGAGGATGATGCTTAATATTTTGTATAAGGCGACCCAGTTTTATTTAAGGTATTTGAAAATAATTAATCGTAAAACAGAATCGATAGAATACAGTTTGCGTAATACAACTAATAATAAAGAATTATTTCAATTAATGGAAATTCAGAAATCATTAGTTTATTTTACAACAGCCTTGCGTGATAACCAACTCATTTTGCAAAAATTGTTGCGTATGGTGAGGGCTAAGTCAATTGCTCAGGTTTTGAGTTTTACTGAAGATGATATAGATCTTTTGGAAGATATTATGATTGAAAATAAGCAAGCTATTGAAATGGTTGATATGCATCGTACAATTTTGGAAAGCATGATGGATGGTTTTGCTTCGGTTATTAATAATAATGTTAATCAGGTAATGAAATTTTTGGCAGCGATTACGATTATTTTATCTATTCCAACAATGTTGGCTAGTTTTTGGGGAATGAATGTTGGTTTGCCTTTGAGTAGTGATAAATTTGGTTTTTGGTACATTGTGTCAGCATCAGTTGTTTTAACAGCGTTGGTAATTTTGTTCTTTCGCAAAAAAAAGATGTTTTAATTTTTGCTTTTTTGTGTGTATCTTGTGCGCAAATGTTGAGATATAATCAATTTTAGCGTAGTTTTTCTTGTGTTGGTAATTTAAGTAAAGGATAGAAAAGTGTTTTTAGGTTTGGCTGTAGCTGTGGTAGTGATTATTTTAGATCAGTTGTCAAAATATTTTGTTTTGTATCATTTTTTAGGATTAAATAGTTATATTCCTTTTGGTGAGTATTTTAATATTGTTAGGGCATGGAATACAGGTGTTAGCTTTTCAATGTTTAATGATTACGGCAATTTTGGAGCTTGGCTTTTATCCTTTGTGGCAATTGTAATTGTGCTAGCGTTGTTTAATTGGTTAAAAAATGAACAAAATCGTATTATACAGCTAGCTTTAGGAATGATTATGGGAGGAGCTATAGGTAATGTTATTGATCGAGTTAGATTTGGGGCTGTCTTTGATTTTTTAGATATTCATATTGGAGAGGCTCATTGGCCAGCATTTAATATTGCAGATAGTTTTATTTGTATTGGTGCGGCTATAGTTATTGCTCATGCCATATTTAGTAAAATAAAAGATAAAAGGAGCTAAAATGAAAAAGTTTTTGATTGTTGTTTTATTTTCTTTGGTAGCTGCTTGTTCCAATGTTACTAAGGATGATTTAGGATTAGCAAGAAAGTCTCCTAATGAAAGATTGGTTGAACAAAGAGATGTATTGTCTATACCTCCAGAATTTGGGCTTCGTCCTGTCGAAGATATGCAATAGGTTTGTTTTATGAAAAATTTTTGTATAGCGATATTTTTGAGTTTGTTATTGTTGTTTCCTTATATGGTAATGGCAGAAAATTTTGATGTTGAAGATTTTTTCTTAGATAACGGGTTGCAAGTTGTTGTTGTAAAAAATAGTAAAGCTCCGATTGTAAAGCAGATGCTTTTTTATAAAGTTGGTGCGGTTGATGAAAACAAAGGCAAAGGTGGAATAGCTCATTTGTTGGAACATTTGATGTTTCGTGGTACAAAAAAAGTTAAAGGACAAGAGTTTAATCGTATTTTGGAACGAAATGGTGCAGATAGTAATGCTTTTACAGCTCAAGATGTTACGGCATATCATCAGTTTATGGATATAAGCAGATTAGAATTAGCGATGTTTTTAGAAGCAGATAGAATGCAAAATTTAGCTATTAATGATAGTGATTTTATAACTGAAAGGGATATTGTTTATCAAGAACGCAAACAGCGTATTGATAATAATCCCGCAGCTAAATTTTTTGAAAAAGTAAGACATGCTTTATGGCAGAACCACCCATATGCTAATCCTATTACAGGTTATGATGATGAAATTATAAATTTAAGTAAACAAGATGCTATTAATTTTTATAAGCAGTATTATGCTCCTAATAATGCGGTTTTAGTATTGGCAGGAGATATTGATGTAGCAATGGCTAAAAAAATGGCTGAAAAGTATTATGGAAAATTAACGCCAGTATTTTTACCTAAAAAAGAATTTGAAAAATTGCCAAATAATTATAAGGCAAAAATAGAAATGGAATTACCTAATGTAAAATTAGGAAGGTTTGTTAAAATGATAGCAGTTCCATCCTTTGTTCAGGATACTAAGATGGCGTATGCCTTGGAGGTTTTGGGTGAATATCTTAGTGGTGATAAAAATTCTCCATTATATCAAAAGATGGTTATTAAAGATAAGGCAGCATTAGGTGTTAGTGCTTATTATGATGGATTGAGTCGTAGTTATGGTATGTTTGTGATTAGTGTTGTTCCTAAAGTAAAGTTGGATAGCGGTTTTGAAAATATAGTTAATAAAGGGTGGAATTTTGCTTTGGCTAGTCTAACAGAAAAAGAGCTTGAAAATGTAAAAAGGAAAATGTTGATTGATTTGATTTATTTGAAAGATAACCCAGAAAGTTTGGCTAAAACTGTTGGTTGGATGATTGCAACAGGGCTTAAGCTTGATGATTTGCAGAAATATTCTGAAAATATTAATAATGTTAGCTTGAAAGATATTAAGAGTGCTGCTGATTATTTGTGGAATGATGCTCCGTCAGCGGTGGGAATTTTGTATCCAGAAGGAGAACATAAATGAGTAGACGTCCTGTTTATATGAGGAATAAGAGTGGTTCTTCTTGGTTGCTATTGTTGTTATTGTTAATAGTTGTTGGTATAATTTATGGTTATCGCAATAGTCTTTCTTTGCAATATTTGGTGGATAATTCAGAATTAAATGGACGTAGTTTTAGAGGTATTGTTGAGGAAATTAGTGCGGATAAGACTGGTATAAAAGCATATTTTATGAAGGATGATACGACACCATTGATAGCTCTTAGTTTTGTGTTTAAAAATGCGGGTTATGCTTATGAACAAAAAGATGGTGTAGCGATGCTTGTTGCCTCAATGATTAAAGAAGGAACTAGGAATATAAATGCAGATAATTTGCGAAATGAAATGCGCCTTAAGGGAATAAAGTTGTCTTTTAGCGTGGATAAAGATGATTTTGGGGGATTATTAGTTGTTCCTTCACAATATTTGCAAGATGCAGTAAAGCTTTTAAGAGAGATTTTGCTTTATCCTAAATTTGAAAGAAAATATTTGGATATAGCCAAGGCTCAAACAATTAAATCATTAGAGGTAGAAAAAGAGGATCCAAATCAAGAATTGAAGTTAGAATTTGATAGATTGGTGTATGGTACGCATCCTTATGGTAAAAATCCTTTAGGAAGTATTGAGGTAGTTAGAGGTATTACACAAGGTGATTTGAAACAATTTATCAAATCTACTTTATTTACGGATAATTTATATGTTGGTATTGTGGGTAATTTAGACAAAGATAGTGCTAAAAAAGTTTTAGATACAATTTTTGCTGGTATTGATAAAAATGCTAAGAATAAAGAGATTGAAGCTGTTGATATTAATTGGCAACAACCTGTTTGGGAAATAAAACGTGATGGAGGACAGAACATAACTGCGTTTGTTTTTGAAGGTACTTGTCGCACCTGTGAGGATTTTTATCCGTTGTATATTGCTAATTATTTATTTGGTGGAGCTGGGCTTAATTCAAAATTAAACCAACAAATTAGGGAAAAAGAAGGTTTAACTTATGGTGGTTATTCGGCTTTGGTTTTGCAGGATAAAGCAAATTTGATAGTTTCTGGTTTTTCAGCTACAGCTAATAAATATGCAAAAGCAGAAGAAATGTTTAAGCAAGAGTGGCAAAAAATTAGAAATAAAGGTTTTGATATTGATGAGCTGAAAAAGGCAAAAGATTATTTGATTGCGTCATACAATTTGCGTTTTGCTTCAACGGCAGGAATTGCTGGAATGCTTGTTTATATGCAAAGAAATAATTTGGGATTAGATTTTTTAGAAAAAAGAAATCAGTATGTTGAGAGTGTAACAGTTGAACAACTTAATGAAGTAGCTAAGAAATATTTTGTTGAAAAGCGATTGCAAGCTGTTATAGGATCTTTTGATAAGGAGAAAAAATAATGTTTGGATTAAATAAAGAAATAAATAAAACAAGAGCTTGGAAACATTTAGAGAAATATGCAAGCAAAATACGTAAAGTAGAAATGCGAGATATGTTTGAAAAAGATCCTAAACGTGCAGAAAAATATAGTATCAACCTTGAAAATATGTTGGTTGATTTTTCAAAAAATAGGATTGATGAAAAAGCTTTTATTTATTTGCAAGCTTTGGCGAAACAAGCAAAAGTACAAAAGAAAATAGAACAAATGTTTTCTGGTGAAAAAATAAATATTACAGAAAATAGGGCTGTTTTGCATATTGCTTTACGTAATCTAGATAATACTCCTATATATGTTGATGGTAAAGATGTTATGCCTGAAATTAACAGAGTGTTGGCTAAAATTAAAGATTTTTCGGAAGATATAAGACTAGGTAAATTTAAGGGATATACGGGTAAAAAGCTGACTAATATTGTTAATATAGGTATAGGTGGTTCTGATTTGGGGCCAAAAATGGCTGTTGAAGCATTGCAAAAGTATATGCCCAAAGATATGAAATGTTATTTTATTTCAAATATTGATGGAACAGCATGTGCTGAGGTTTTGAATAAACTTGATCCAGAAACAACTTTGTTTATTGTTTGTTCAAAGACTTTTACAACAATTGAAACATTGACTAATGCAAAAACATGTCGCAAGTGGTTGGTTGATGCATTGGGTGAACATGCAACATCAAAACATTTTGTTGCGGTTTCTACAAATGCTAAAGAAGTTGCAAGTTTTGGTATTGACGTTGAAAATATGTTTGAATTTTGGGATTTTGTTGGTGGACGTTATTCGATGTGGTCAGCAATTGGATTAATTATTGCAATTGCAGTTGGTTATGACAATTTTGAAAAAATGCTTGCAGGTGCTAATGAGATGGATAAGCATTTTCATTCGGCGCCATTAGATAAAAATATTCCTGTAGTGTTAGCACTTTTAAGTATTTGGTATAATAACTTTTTTGGAATTAGAAATCATGTGGTTGTGCCATATGATCAATATTTGACTTATTTACCAGCATATTTGCAGCAACAAATTATGGAGAGTAATGGTAAAAATGTTGATTTGAATAATGAATTTATTAAATATCAAACATCGCCAGTAATTTTTGGTGGTGCGGGTACAGATGTTCAGCATTCATTTTTTCAGATGATTCATCAAGGGACATCTTTTGTGCCTTGTGATTTTATTATTCCTGCAATTTCTCATAATGAAATAGGTGAGCATCATGAGATTTTATTGGCTAATATTTTGGCTCAGAGTGAAGCTTTAATGAAAGGTAAAACAATTAAAGAAGCCGCTGAAGAGTTGAAAGCAGTAGGAAAATCTAGTGAAGAAATTAAAAAACTTAAAAAGTATAAAAGTTTTAAGGGAAATCGTCCTTCTAATACCATAATATTTAAGAAGATTGATCCTCATGCTTTGGGTATGTTGGTGGCTATGTATGAACACAAGACATTTGTTGAAGGGATTATTTGGAATATTAATTCTTTTGATCAAATGGGGGTTGAGCTAGGCAAACAAATGGCATTAAGAATTTTACCAGAGTTGCAGGGTAATAAAGAAATTGCAAATCATGATTCTTCAACCACAGCATTAATAAAAGTTATTAAAGGGTTTAGAAAATAATGACTATTAGAATTCTACCTTCTAATTTAGTAAATCAGATTGCGGCAGGAGAAGTGGTTGAAAGACCTGCATCTGTTGTAAAAGAGTTGGTTGAAAATGCGCTTGATGCAGGAGCTACGTCTATTGAAGTTCATTTGAATGAAGGGGGAAAAACTTTAATTACTATTATTGATAATGGTAAGGGAATGTCAGCAGATGAGTTAGAGGTTGCTGTTGAAAGACACGCAACTTCTAAACTTCCAGATGATAATTTGTTTAATATTTGTTTTTTTGGTTTTAGAGGAGAAGCATTACCATCGATAGCATCTGTTGCTAGAATGAGTATAACTAGTAAGCAGAAAGATGCAGATAATGGTTGGAAAATTGAAGTTTGTGGAGGTGTTAAATCAGCAGTTGTTCCAGCAGCATGTGTTCAAGGAACAAGAATAGATGTTAGAGATTTGTTTTATGCAACACCTGCAAGGTTAAAATTTTTGAAAGCGGCGTCTTCAGAGACAGCAAATTGTGTAGATGTTGTACAAAGGATTGCTTTAGCAAATCCTACTGTGGCATTTAGTTTGTATTCTGATGGAAAGAAAAAGCTGTATTATCCTATAGCTCAAGGTGATTTATTTGAATCAAGAATGGAACGCTTGGCTAGTGTTATGGGGAAAGAGTTTAGAGAAAACTCAATATTGATTGATACAGAGCGTGATAATGTGAAAATAAGTGGATATATATCATTGCCTACTTTGAACAAGGCTAATTCTTTATCGCAATTTTTGTTTGTTAATAATCGTCCAGTCAGAGATAAACTTTTATTGGGGGCGATTAGAGGAGCTTATCAAGACGTATTGAGTTCTGGTCGCTATCCTATGTGTGCATTATTTTTTGATGTTTTACCTCAAGATGTTGATGTAAATGTTCATCCAACTAAAGCTGAAGTTCGTTTTTATGATAATAATTTGGTTAGGGGATTACTAGTTTCATCAATTAGAAATGCTTTAGCTAGAGCATCAGGAAAAACATCTAATACTTTGGATTTAAATAAAATTGTTTTGTCGGAAAAAGTATCATCTTTCGAAGATGGTTTGGTATTAAATGAGCATAAATATGAACCATCAAATATTAGATTAGGAAATTATCAAAGTTTTGCTTATGGAGGGGCTAAAAAACAAGCTAATTTACCAGATCTGGAATATAAATTTTCTGTAAAAGCAGAAGAAAATGTAGATTATGGGGTTGAAGATGAGATTGGTGAATTAGGTTTAGCAAAAGCTCAATTTAATGATACTTATATAATATCTCAAACACTAGATAGCATAATTATTGTAGACCAGCATGCAGCACACGAACGAATTGTTATGGAAAAGCTTAAAGCAAATATTGATGCTGAAAATCCAAAGTCTCAGTTGTTGCTAATTCCAGAAGTTGTTGATTTGTCGATGGCTGAAAAAGACAAACTTTTACAAGCAGTAGATGATTTAGCAAAATTGGGATTAGAATTGGAAGAATTTGGTTCTACAGCTGTTATAGTTAGGGCCGTTCCAGCTTTGTTGGGCGAAACAAATGTTCAAGATCTTATAAAAGATTTGGCTGAACAGATAAGTGAATGGGGTAGTGGTTTTAATTTGAAAGAAAAAATTCATTTAGTTTGTGCTACAATGGCTTGTCATGGTTCGGTTAGAGCAGGGCGTAGATTAAATATTGAAGAAATGAATAGATTGTTGCGAGATATGGAGAATACACCACATTCGGGACAATGCAATCATGGAAGACCAACCTATGTTGAATTAAAAATTAAAGATATTGCAAAATTGTTTGATCGTTAATGAAAATATTATTTAAATTATGGTAATTAATAGTATTTTTTTGAAAAAGGAAATATTTATGATAACAGATACGTTTGTTAATGGATTTATAGCATCATTAATTGCAGGAATGATTACTGGTGTTGGTGGTTTGTGTATTTTTCTTAAAAAACGTTATTTAAAGTCAGATATAAATCAATTATTGAATCTAGCTGCAGGAGTTATGTTAGCCGCTTCGTTTTTTTCGCTTTTGGTTCCATCAATGCAAGATATTGTTGGCAATGGTAAAAGTTTGTATACAGATGCATTTGAATATACTGTAGCTGTGTTTATGGGGGTTTTATTGGTGTGGGTGCTTAATTTGATGCTTCCACATGAGCATAATGCAATGGGGCGTCATGGACCTAATTCTAGTGTTGGAATAAAAAAAGCATGGCTATTTATTATTGCAATTACACTTCATAAATTGCCAGAAGGTTTGGCTGTTGGAGTTGCTTATGGTGCAGAAAGTTTGGTTAATCCATTATCTTTGGTTATAGGTATTGCAGCACATAATATTCCAGAGGGTTTGACAATAGCTATTTCATTGCTTGGAGCAGGTTATTCTAAGTTGAAAGCGGTAATGGTTGCTTTTATTATTGGTTTTATGCAACCGATTGGTGCAATAATTGGGCTTTTGTTGATGGATATTAGTTTTAATATAATACCTTATGGAATGGCCTTGGCTGGAGGAACATTGTTGTTTGTTGTGATAAATGAAATATTACCAGAAACATATGGTCAAAAAGAAACTAATAAATCAGCAGCGGCGGTATTTTTAGGCTTTATTTTGATGACTTATGTTACAATGATTTTTCATTAATAAGTATAAAAAACTATTGACGAAGCGAAAAACATAAGTTAAATATAAGCCCGTACCACATGGGAGCGTTGGCAGAGTGGTAATGCAGCGGATTGCTAATCCGTCATCGTGAATAGCGATGCATAGGTTCGAGTCCTATACGCTCCGCCACTAAAAATTTAAGTCCTTGTTCAAAGGGCTTTTTTTGTGCCTATTTTAAGCCAGTTTTAACTGCTACGCTGGACCTACACGTCAGTTAAGATGTTATAGATGCTTTAGTTTACTCACTTTTAGAAGATTTTTTACGATTTTCTCCGATTGGATTTGCAAGATATTTGTCCTTTTTGGCTATTAAAAGTATTTTAGCAATCTTTTTGTTATCAAACCTTGTCCTTCTTTATAAAGGTTATTTAGGTGTTTTAGTTTATTTAGTTCATCGTTTATCTAGTATATATAATGTGTTTTTATAAGCTAATTCTGCAAAAGTTGATTTATCATCTGTTGTTGGAATTTTTGTGAATTATTTAAAATCATTGATAAATCTATAATTTTTGTGATTGTAGTAGTCTAGCAACTTTGATTAAACGAGGTTTTATCTCATTAGGACAATAACTAATTTTAGTTACATTTTCATTTTCTATGTATAGTTCAATTATACCACATCCTATTCCTTTTTTTATTGATTGGCGATAATCTTCTCTATGTTCTATTTGGCTAGAATCTATAACTTTAACGATAATTTTTTGCTCATTACGACTTATTTCTTTATCAACTATAGCTACATGCCCAAATCTACCTTTTTTATTTGGATTAATGAAAGCGAGTATGTCACCTCGTTTTAGTGTTGATGATATTTTAATATGTTGCCAATAGGAAGTGCACTCTATTGATGAAAAAAAATCGTAAAAATCAAAAGAGTAAAGTCGTTTTATTTCTTTTTTGTTTACTTGACGATTTTGAAACACAAAATCGTATATTTCAGCAAGGGCTTGGGGATTACGTTTGAATAGCCAAAATTCAACTAATCCTGAGCAATCAACACTAAAAACAAATTTATTACAACGACGATATACCAAATTGTGATGAGAATATTTGGTTTTTATAATGTTAGCTTTGATAAGTTTTAAAATTTTATCAATATACTGCATTTTGTTAAAAATATATGCGAAAAATTATTAATATAGTATTGCTTGGTTAGGATATTTATAGCTCTTGTTATTGTCAATATAAATTTGTATATAAAAAATTTGATTGTACGAACATGATTAATGATAGATAGAATAGTTGTAAAGGAATGTAAAATTAAAAAAAGTGACAAATTGTATGCTTTTTTCAGCTTAATGTTAATGACTAATTAATAAATATAGCTAAATTTTATGCGATGATCGTAATTGTAATATTCTTATTTGTAATGGTATTAAGTTATGTCTTTTTTGCCAATATTATTGTACTATAATTGATAGGATTAAATAGATATTGAAATTTGCTGTTGCCAAGCCCTTTTAACTAGACTAAACTTAAAATTTGTTAATTTATGCCGATTCTTACTTGGCGTTAAGATAAAGTTGATATAAGCTAATGTTGGTGTATTAAGCATAGTTTTGAGGGAAAAATGGCTGAAAAAAAGAACAAAAAGCCTGTTGTTTTGCAGGTTCTGCCAGAAATGAACCATGGCGGAGTTGAAATGGGTACTGTTGAGATTGCTTCTGGGCTTCAAGCAGAAGGGATTAAAAACTTTGTTGCATCTGCAGGTGGTCGTATGGTTTATGATCTTAAAAAGATCAAGGTCAAACATTTTGAATTGCCACTAAAAACCAAAAATCCTATCAAACTTTGGCTTAATGCTAGAAAATTAGAAAAAATTATCAAAGAAAATGGGATTAATATTGTTCACGCTCGTTCACGGGCTCCTGCATGGAGTGCATATTGGGCAGCTAAGCGTGCAGGCGTTCAATATCTTACAACTTTTCATGGTACGTATGGCTTGGGGCCACTAGGAATTAAAAAGATATATAATCGTGTTATGACGTATGGCAAACTTGTTATTGCCATTTCTAGCCATATCAAAAACCACATGATAAAAGAATATAAAGTACCAGAAGAAAAAATGCGCCTCATTCATCGTTGTGTTAATGTTGACAATTTTGCTCCAGAAAAGGTAAGCCAAGAACGTATTATCAAAGCGTTAAAAGAAAATCATATTCCCGAAGATAAACCAATTATTTCTCTTGTTGGTCGAGTTACTCGTTGGAAAGGTCAACACCTTTTAATTGAAGCTCTATCAAAAATAAAAACAAAAGATTTTTACTGTTTAATTGTCGGCTCTGATCAAGGTCGTATACATTATACTAACGAACTTAAAGATTTAGCTAAAAAGTACAATCTTGATGCTAAAATTCAATTTATTGATCATAGCTTTGACATTCCAGCAATTCTAATGTTGTCCGATATAGTTTTGTCGACAGCTATAGAACCCGAAGCCTTTGGTCGTGCAGCTATCGAAGGACAAGCTATGGGTAAAATTGTTTTAGCTTCCAATATTGGAGGTTCGCTCGATAATACAATTGACGGTATAACTGGCAAATTGTTTGAGAGCAATAATGCTCAGTCTTTAGCAGATGCTATTGATTGGGCGCTTAAATTGCCTGCCAAAGAAAGAGAAAAAATTTCTAAAGCAGCAATTAAAAACGTAAAAGATAATTTTACGAAACAAATAATGTGTGATAAAACAATTGCAGTTTATCACGAACTAATCAAATAAATAGAAAGGAATATTTAATTATGGTTGCGATTAAATTGCCAGATGGCAGTGTGATGGAAATGGAAAGCGGGGTCAATGGTTTTGACATCGCTAACAAAATTAGTTCAGGACTTGCAAAGGCTGCTTTAGCAGTAAAGATTGACGGAAAACTTACCGATTTGAGCACTCCTATCACTACCAACGCAACCGTAACTATCATTACTGGTAAAGATAAGGAAGGCTTGGAAATTATCCGTCATTCTTGCTCACATATTATGGCCGAAGCGGTTAAAGAGTTGTGGCCAGATGTTCAAGTAACTATTGGACCAGCTATAGAAAATGGTTTTTATTATGATTTTTCTCGTAAAGAACCATTTACAACTGAAGATTTTGAAAAAATCGAAGCTAAAATGCACGAGATTGTGAAACGTGACGAAAAAGTAGAGCGCAAAGTTTTGCCTCGTAACGAAGCAATTGCTTATTTCAAAGGTATAGGCGAAAATTATAAAGCTGAGATTATTGAAGATTTGCCTGAAAGCGAAACAATTTCGTTGTATTCTCAAGGCAACTTTACCGATCTTTGTCGTGGTCCTCACGTTCCCTCAACAGGTAAAGTTGGTGATGCTTTCAAATTGATGAAAGTTGCTGGAGCTTATTGGCGAGGTGATTCTAGCAAAGAAATGTTACAACGTATCTATGCAACAGCTTGGGCTGATAAAAAAGACCTCAAAGCCTATTTAGAAATGTTGGAAGAAGCAGCCAAACGTGATCATCGCAAGCTCGGTCGTGATATGGATTTGTTCCATTTTGAGCCAGAATATGCTCCTGGTGCTGTTTTTTGGCATGATAAAGGATATAAAATTTATCGTAAACTTATTGAATATATGCGTAAGCGCCAAGATAATAATGGTTATGTAGAAGTTGCAACTCCTCGTATTATGGATAGATGTTTGTGGGAGACTTCAGGTCATTGGGAAAAATATGGTGCGCATAACTATTCTGGTAAAACTGAAGATGAAAAAGTATTTTGTGTTAAGCCAATGAATTGCCCTGGTGGACTTTTGGTTTATAAACAAGGTGTAAAATCATATCGTGATTTACCTTTACGTATGGCTGAGTTTGGTATGGTAAATCGTTACGAAGCTTCAGGTTCATTAATGGGATTGATGCGTGTTCGTGAGTTTACTCAAGATGATGCTCACATATTCTGTACTCCTGAACAAATGGAAGAAGAATGCATTACAACTTTGAAATTGATTTTAGATATTTATAAAGATTTCGGTTTCAACGAGGTTAAAATTTATCTTTCAACACGTCCAGAAAAACGTATTGGTTCTGACGAAATTTGGGACTTGTGTGAAAAATCTTTAGCTAATGCGTTAACTTCTCATGGTTATGAATTTGAAGTTAATGAGGGGGAGGGTGCATTTTATGGTCCTAAGCTAGAATTTATTTTGCGTGATGCTATCGGTCGTGAATGGCAATGCGGAACAATTCAAGTTGATATGAACTTACCTCAACGTTTTGATATCAGTTATATTGGTGAAGATGGTGAAAAACATCAACCAGTTATGTTGCATCGTGCCTTGTTCGGTTCTATTGAAAGATTCTTAGGTATTTTGATAGAAAATCACGCTGGTCGCTTGCCTTTATGGTTGTCGCCCGAACAAGTTGTTGTTTGCTCAATTGTCAACGAATTTGATGACTATGCAAACGAAGTTGCTAGTGCTTTGAAAAAAGCTGGTTTGTCAGCAAAAACCGACTTGCGTAATGAAAAAATTAACTACAAAGTTAGAGAACATTCTGTTGCCAAAATACCTGTTATTGCTGTTGTTGGTGCTAAAGAACGTGAAAATCGTACAGTTACTATTCGTCGTATTGGCTCTGATAAGCAAGAAGTTATGACTTTAGATGACTTTATCAAAGCTTTGGTTGAAGAAGCCAAAATGCCTCATGCTGATGAGTAATATTTAATGTTTGAGTTAATTGGTTTAATAGGTTCATTGTGCTTAGCGGTTAATTCTTGGCCGCAAGCAGTGTTAGCTTATAAAAATAAAACAGCTCAAGGTGTTTCGCTTTATCTTTTGATACTTGCTACAATTGGAGGTGTATGTTCTCTGTTTTATGTTATTGCAACAAAACAATATACCATAATTCCAAACTTTCTTTGTGGACTTATGGGAATATTGGTTGTTTTTTATTATAAATTGCATGATATTTTTAAGAGGGCAAAATAATGATTCAAACAATCGGTTACATCGGTTCGTTAGCTTATACTTTAAGCGGATTACCGCAAGCAATATTAAGTATTAAAAACGGTCATTCAAAAGGTGTTTCTCGCGAATTTGTTTTATTATCAATAATAGGTTCTTCGCTTAGCTTAGTATATGCTTTTTCTAGAGGAGATTATGTATTGTTGCTTAATTTTGGGGCAAACATTATCGTTTGGGGAACAGTCCTAAAGTACAGCTATTTCGAACGGTCTAATAAAAAATCCTCTTAATTTGAACTGTCCCCCAAAATTTGGACAGTTCAATTAAGAGGATTTTTTTAATTCCCAATTCCAGGCTGTTTGAACAATTTCTTTAATATCGTTATATTTAGGTTGCCAACCTAAAATATCTTTTGCTTTTGAGTTGTTTGCAAACAGGCGTGCAGGGTCGCCAGCTCGACGTTCGGCATATTCAACAGGACACTTTTTTCCACTAACATCTTCGGCTGCTTTAATAATCTCTTTAACACTTGTTCCAACTCCTGTACCAAGATTTATACAGCCACTATATGAACCAAGTTTTTCTAAAGCTAAACGATGAGCTAAAGCCAAATCTTCAACATGAATATAATCTCTAATACATGTTCCATCAGGTGTATCATAGTCTGTACCAAATATTTTTATGCTAGCTCGCTCCCCTTTAATAGCCTTTAATACTAAAGGAATAAGATGTGTTTCTGGATTATGATCTTCTCCAATAGAAGCATCTGATGCAG
Source organism: Alphaproteobacteria bacterium (assembly GCA_045537965.1). Classification (GTDB taxonomy): domain Bacteria; phylum Pseudomonadota; class Alphaproteobacteria; order RF32; family CAG-239; genus CAZU01. The sequence goes on along the minus strand of JAZSQL010000003.1, from coordinate 13,602 downwards.
CTCCAGCTGCATTAAAATAACGCAAAGCAATATATTCTAAATCATAAGCTTTTGCATAGTCACTGAATATTTGCTCAATCATTAATTTGGTGCGACCATACGGATTAATAGGATTTTGCGAATGTTTTTCATCTAAAGGCATATACTTTGGCTCACCATAAGTAGCACAAGTACTAGAAAATACTATTTTTTTAACGCCATAGTTTTTCATAGCATTAAGTAGATTAACTGTTCCGACCACGTTATTATAATAGTATTTTTCAGGATTTTCTACGCTTTCACCAACATAAGTAAATGCGGCAAAATGAACAACTGCATCTATTTTATGATTTTGAAAAACTCTTTGTAATGATATGGTATCTAGCAAATCTGCATGGATAAAAGATGCTCTTTTATCAACAGCATTGAAGTGTCCATAAATTAGATTATCGGCAACAACTACTTCATAATCATTATCAAGTAAATGCTTAACGGTGTGCGAACCGATATAGCCAGCTCCACCCATGACTAATATTTTTTTCATTTTTAAAGTCCTCTTGTTGATTTAAGAAGATTATTTTGTTTTTTGTTGAGCCAATTTCTCGTTCAAATTTTTAATTAAAGCATCTATTCCGCCTGCATTGTTCTTGATGAAAGCTGTATATTCGCTACGAGAAGCTTGAGCCAAACTTACACCTTCAATAACAATATCAACGATTTTGTAATTACCATTTTTTTCTCTTACACGCCACAATACTTTTGCTGGTTCACCTTGGTCCATAGGAACAATGGTGTTAACAAAAACTTGTCCTTTAGAACTTGAAGGCGAAGTACCCTTGAATACAAAATTTTTGCCTTTGAATTCGTTGAATCTTTTTGACCATGTAGCAATATTTAAATCACGATAAACATTGATAAAATCTTTACGTTGTTGTGCTGTAGCTGTTCTCCAATTGCGTCCTAATACGAACTGTCCAATAAAGTCCATATCCAAAGCACCATTCAATAAATCATAAAAACGTTTATCTTTTTCTTGTTGGCTGACATTTGCATTGATAATTTGTTCAACACCTTTAGCTGTTGTTGTTTTAATAAAATCTTCTGCTTTTGTTGCATCAACCTCTGCATTTGCTGTTGAAACAAAGCCCATACAAACAGCTAAAATCAAAGTAAAGATATTTTTTTTCATCGGTAACTTCCTCGTTTTTAGTTAAAAAATTATTCTTCCCAATCTTCATCAAAGTCAAAATCATATGACTCTGTTTGTTCTTCTGGAGCAAAGCGACACTTTAATTTGCGTTGATTTTGCAAATAAGCAGAACGCATTGTTGCATAGAAGTCAACTGAATTTTTCTTAAAATCGTTGTATAAATCCATATAATTTTCGGCTTTCGCGGTATATTTCAAAGCGGCATATGGATAGGCAATTTTATCATGATAATTTGCGTCATTATAAGTCATCCAATAAACAGGATCGGCAGCTGCATCTACAGCTGTACCAACGATACCACGAGTTGTATTGCCACCAATAAATGGAACGACCAGATATGGACCGTCTGCTACACACCAACTAGCCATTGTTTGGTTAAATGTAGCCTTGTCAGGTTCAAGCCCCCACCCTTGTGCAACATCAAAAGTACCAGCAAGTCCTAAGGTTGTGTTGAGAACAACACGAGTTAAGTTTTTAACTGCAGCTGTAAATTCTAACTGCAACAAATGGTTGGCAGCTGAAATAGGTTCATCTAGATTAGCGACAAAACTATTAACTCTTTCACGAATAAAAGGAGTGGTTACAGCTCGATACCCGCGAGCAACAGGAAAAAAAACATTCTCATAAACAGCATCGTTAAAAGAAAAAACTTTACGATTAAAATTTTCAAAAGGGTCCGCTTGTTCTTCGTTGCGGTGAATATTGGTAGCACAAGCAGAAACAAGTAGTAAAGTTGAAATAACAGCTAGTTTCTTTAAGTTATTCACAATTTTTCTCCTAACATATAAAAAATAACTAACAGTGTATATACCATTTTTGTTTGAGAAAATCAAGATAATCTGTTGTATGTTGCATAAGATTAGCTATTTGTTACAAATATGAAAGATTTTGTGTTTTGCTAACTAAGTATTTTTTTTTTAATATCCTTGCCAGAAAACGTGTAACTACTAGATATTAAAGGAAGAATATAATGTTAAATAAACCAGAAAAAGCAATACCTCTATTTGACTGCAAAACTACTCAACAAGTTATTGGACAGCAGAAGTTTTTAGATGCATTCAAAACAATTTTAGATCATGGAGGCTATTGCCAAGGTCCAGAAACTAGAGAACTTGATACAGCTTTGGCAAATTATTCGGGTACAAAATTTTGTGCTACTTGTGGTTCTGGTACAGATGCTCTTACTCTTGCATTGATGGCATGGGGTGTTGGCGCTGGTGATGCTGTGTTTGTTTCATCGTTCACTTTTGTTGCATCAGCTGAATGTGTTGCTATTGTTGGGGCTACTCCTATTTTTGTTGATTCTGATCCAAATACTTTCAATATGGATATAAATGATTTGGAACGCGCTATTGCTGAAGTTAAAAAAGAAGGAAAACTTACACCAAAAGTTATCATCCCTGTTGATATTTTTGGTTCTCCTTGTGATTATGATGCAATTATGTCTATCGCAGCAAAAAATAATCTCAAGGTTTTGTCAGATTCTTGCCAATCTTATGGTTCTGTTTATAAAGGTAAAAAAGCAGGATCAATTGCAGATATGACTGCAACTTCGTTCTATCCAACCAAACCTCTTGGTGGTTATGGCGATGGTGGTGCTACTTTTACTAATTCCGAAGAAGAAAATGAGCTTTTGAAATCTTGTCGTGTTCATGGTATGAGCGCAACAGATCATTATGATAATATTCGTCTTGGTATGACTGGACGTATGAATACTTTCCAGGCTGCAGTATTATTGCAAAAATTGACAGTATTTGATGCAGAATTAAAAGCTCGTGCAGAAGTTGCTGCTCGTTATGATGCAGAACTTGATAACTACTTTGGTAAACAACATATTTTGCCAAATTGTAAATCTGCTTATGCTCTTTACACAATTCATTGTGAAGATCGTGATGAATTAATGGCTTATTTGAAAGAAAAAGGTATTCCTTGTGGTGCATATTATCCACGTCCTGTAAATACTCAAACAGCTTATGCAAAATGGAATACTCGTCCAATGCCTGTTTGTGAAAAACTTTCAAAAACAGTTCTTAGTATTCCAATGACTCCATATTTGGATAAAGAACAGCTAGACTATGTTATTGGCTGTATGAACGAATTTGCTTCTCAAAAGAAGTCTAAAGCTGCCTAAATAGTATCAGTCAAATTTAAATAAGGGCGCAACTCCGTTTAAACACATTTAAACGGAGTTTTTTTGTATATCCATTTTATTTAGCAATATATAAATATGGTTAAAACTATATAGAATGCTCCTTTTTAATTACTATATCTCAAATGTGTGATAATAGTGAGGTGATACGATGATAAAAGCATATTGTGACAGCTCATTTGATGATAAAAGGGGAATTGCAGGTATTGGTATAATTATTGAGAATGGCAGTAAAAGAAAATTATTCTCAACATGGACACAAGCTCGGTCAAATAATGAGGCCGAGCTTTTTGCTATACATTTGGCCAGTATCTTAACTTCTGGTAATGGAACTATATATACTGATAGTCAGGTTGCAATTGACTATATTAAACGTGGAGTTAAGGATAAACCTAGAACCAACGAACAGTTTATTCGTCATAAATACTGTGAATATTGGGCATACCAAATTAGACGTCGTGGTATTCAGCTAGAAAAAATAAAGGCTCATCAACGTGTTTTTCAAACTCATTCTATTGGCAATCGTTTCGCTGATCTGGCTGCCAATGAAGGAAGAGCTAAGTTTTATGAGCATAATAGTTATGTTCGCTAATTTTTATAATTAATATTGACTCTTGTATTGTGTTTGTTATCCTAAGGGTGCAACTAAAAACACAGAAGGATGGTCTAATGCCCAAAGTATCAGTATTGATGCCTGTCTATAAGACAAAAGAAAAATATTTGCGTCAAGCAATAGAAAGCATATTAAATCAAACATTTACGGATTTTGAATTTTTGATATTAGATGATTGTCCAGAAGATACAAGAGAAACAATAGTAAAATCTTATAAAGATAAAAGAATAAAATATGTTAAAAATGATAAAAATTTAGGTATTACTCCAAGTCGTAATAAATTGATTGACATGGCTAAAGGTGAATATTTGGCTGTTTTTGATCATGACGATATATCCTTGCCACAACGATTTGAAAAACAAGTAGCGTATCTTGATGAAAATAAAGATGTAGGTGTTGTATCTAGTTGGGTTAAAATTGGTAAACGTATTTCCAAAACACCAATTGAAGATACTGAAATTAAAAGAGCTCTTATGCGTCAGTGTGTTTTAACACATCCAGCTTCAATGATACGCAAAAAAGTTTTACTTGATAATAGAATTTGCTATGAAGAAGTTTTTTCACCAGCGGAAGACTATGCTTTGTGGTGTAGGCTTATTCCCTATACAAAGTTTCATAATATAGCTGAAGTATTGTTTTACTATCGCAATCATGGTGATAATACAACACATAAACAATCTAAAAAAATGGAACAAGCCACATTTGCTATTTGGTCGTTTGTAAAAGAATCCAATCCTGTAATGTATAATGAGTTTTTATTAAAGGCTAAACATACTACGAGGTTTTATTTGTTTGGGATTTTACCTTTATTAAAAACGGTTACTTTGGGCAATCGAACTACTACCTATTTGTTTGGTAAACTTCCGCTGTGGTCATATAAAACAGTAATAAAGGTTTAAGAGTTTAATTAAATATATTTTATTGATGTTTAGAAAATTCTTTGATGTCATTAGGAAAATTGATATCAAGGAGTTTTTTCTTGTCCCTTATTTCAACAATATTGGTATAGTCAGCATGTTCAACAAAAACAGCTCGTAAGTGTGAGTTTTCGGGAACAATATCTGCTCTATCATAAAGTGAACGGCTCCAAAGAATTGGGTTACTCTTTATTCCTTTATTAGCAAGTAAACACACTTGTTTTTCTTGGTTCTTATCAAATTTATTAATGAGCTTATTGATATCCGATGCTGTGATATTTGGCATATCAGCTGGTAATAAAATAGCTCCATCACAAGATGATGGAATAGATTTTAAGCCTAGATTGATAGATGTTTTAATACCAGATGCAAATGATGGATTATATAAAACATTAACATCTAATTTTTCTAAATATTCTTCCATTTCTTCGTTGCAATGACCAATAACAACAAAAACTGGTTTAGCATCAGAAGCTATAGCTGCATTTACAGCATACATAAACAAAGGGCTTCCTGTTTCATCTTCAACCAATAACTTACTAGAGCCAGATCTTCGTCCTTGTCCTGCAGCTAAAACAACAATACCAATAGATGCTTTTTGAGATGAAAGTGCTTTTTTAGATGGCATTATCATTTTATTTTGAGTAGTTTCATCAAAATTAGTATTTGAAAATAGTTGTTTTGAGTGTTTGTGATTAAATAAAGCAACATTCAAATATTCAGTAAAAATTGCTGTTTTAATAAGATTATCAATAAGTGTGGTATCAACTATATCATAAGAATAGGGTAAAACAACAATCTTACAATTTCCCTTTTGAGCAATTAAAAGGTCTGAAGCATTTACTTGAGGCATTGAATAATTAACAATATCATCAACACTTTTGGACAAAGCTTTAGCAATAATATCTCCTCGCCCAGATGTTTTAACAGGGCTCAAAACAAAGATTATGTCTGCACCATAAGAAAATGCATCAAATAATGAATCTTCCAGATTATCTTGCTTATAACTAGTACTTATTTCTTTAGTAAAACTTACACCCAAGCCATCTAAATTAGTAATAAGTTTCATAACTATAGAGGTAAAATGACGATTTTCAGCCTCATCATTAAGTAGATGAGGATATAGTAATACAGATTTTTTTTCTTTGATATTTTCTACTTTTAATAAGTGCGAATTACCAGAAAGACGAAAAATTATATCATCTATTTCTGTTTCGTTTACTAGTGGAACAGAAATATCAAGTTCGGCAATTAAATCGCCTCTTTTTATAACACTATAAGGAGGTATTGTGTTTAAAATTATGTGTTCGTTAAAGTGGTTAAACTTATCAATACGATTGTCTTCGGCAACAAAAACACCATCTTGAGCGGCAATAATACTGCATATTCCATTTTTTTCGATTAAATAACCTATGCCTCTGCCACTTATTTGTGCTGCAACTTGTTTTAGCGCTATTTTATAGTCAACATCACCTTCTTCAAAAATAGCTCCAACAATAGATGATAAATTGAACATTTTAAAAATAATAATATCTTCTGCATTTATGGTGTGGCCTTTGGGATAGAATTTTTCACCCAATTGCAAATCTGAACACAAAATTACACCAACTGCTCGATTTATTTTAAATTCACCATATCGCATTTTTTATCGTTTGCCTTAATCCATATAATTTAATAAAGACAAGTTTAGTACATTACTTAATACTTGATATGAAGCTTCAAGTGAATTTTGAGCTTCAAGCAACTTTACAGTAGCCTCTGTCTTATCAACATTCTTAACAGAATCAACACTATCTTCAAGATTACCTTGAACTGACTCTAAAGTTTTTTGAACATTATCTAAGGTTACATAATTGGCAGAAATTTTAGCAATTACTAATGATAAAGTTTCATTTTTACCGTTTGTTGCTTTTCCGTTGTTATCTATTGCAGATTGAAGATAATTCATTGCTTCATTAACAAGAGAATCAACCTCTTCAGCATTGGTAATAATGCCATTTTCATCGGTTTTTATTAAGTTTCCTTGAGCTATCATACCAAAGGCACGGAAAAGTTTATCAAAAACGCTATCGTTAGCACTGATATCCAAAGTAATACTTTGATTATCTGAAATACGATATGTTTCTGTTGCAGATCCTCCCACATAATAACTTTCAGAATCGATACTCCATCTTTCATTAGCATCAATAGTTATTGGCAGGTTATCTGTATCAAAATAGCTTTCATCAGCACTAACAACAAGGCTTCCGTCTTGATTAATTCCTACAATTTGCATAGTTGGAGCAACGTTGTTACTGTTTTCGCCATATCCAGCAAAATTTACTACAGATCCAACAGCAAAAGATGTTCCTATTGTTACAGGATTTGCGCTTCCTGTATTATATCCATCAGGATATTCGGCATCTGCAGTAACAGGAGTACTTTCGGCAAAAGTTATGGTTTTGCCGTCTTCAGACACTTTATCAACAATATAAGATTGCGTAACACCATCACTATCTGTAAATATTAAAGTATCACCTGCACCTATAGCATTAAAAGCCCCTCTAACTGTTGATTTTAAGGTGTTATCTAATTGAGAAAAAGAGAGTGTTCCAGTTGTATTTTCACCACCAATAACAGCCGTAGATGTAAATCCTTTAGTTGAAGATAATACAAATTGATTTTCTGGTGCATCTGCAGATGTATCTTTGTTTATTGTTAAATTACCAGATGTTTCCCAGTTCACATCTCGACTGGATAAATTAGCATTTGAAGATGTTGGATAATTTATGTTGATACCATCATAATATGCTTGAAATTCATCAAGAGTTTGAAAAGGAAATTCGGTTGGTGCAGAAGATGAACCTGCTCCAAAAATATATTTTCCACCCATTGAAGTATTAAGAGCATCTGACAGCAAAGACATTGCTGAAAAAGCAACCATTTGCAGTTCAGAAATCGATGCAGAAACTTCTTGACTTACTTTATCACCATTTTTCAAATCAGATAAAGCTGATAAAGAATTATTTAATTGACTTTTAAATGAAGTTACCGAATTTTCAATGCTTTCCATAACTGTTGACATAGCAGTTACAGAAGTATTCAAAACAACGTTATTATCTAAAAATGTTTGCGTAACAGACAAAGACGCTTCCATATTAACAATATTTGATGCGCTCATGCCATATCCCGCATAGTTAGAATACTTTATACCTGTAGTAGCCTGATAGCTGTATAAATCAATCATAGACTTTGTTTTCATAGATTGATTTAATAAACGATTATAGTTTGCATAAGTAGGAACACGTACCATATTACTTCTCCTATACTAAACCAAGTAAAATATCTAATATTTCTCTTGATGCTGTAAATACTTGAGCACAAGCAGCATAAGATTGCTGATAAATAATCATTTGTGAGAGTTCTTCATCAATATCAATACCAGATACCTGAGCTTCTTTGTAAGAAATTGCTTCGGTCAAAGCACTTTGATATTCATATGAAGATTCTGCTGTATTTGTTATGCTAGCAACATTACCAACAAAGGTTGATGTGTAATTAGCTATTGTTGTAGTAGTTTTAGCCATATCTCCAGATTGTTTAAACACCAAACTATCTGTGAAGGCGGAAGCTAGTTTATTAGCAATATTGTTGGTTGCCGCATTTATTGTATATGTGGCCTTAGAACTGTCAAAATCTGGCGAACCACAGGCAATGCGATTAGCATTTTCGGCAATATCTTGACGGACTTGAATAGCTGCTGAATATCCGCAATTTGATGGAGCTATTTCAAGTTTTGCTAAAATACCCGTTCCTGCTGTTTCGGCAATCTCAAGTTGAGCTCCTTCAAGACTTTCAATACGCAACATATAACCATCGCCATTAGCTATTAATGAAGCTTTTAAATGGGTGTTAAGTTCAGGATTTTCATTAATTTGGTTTGCGATATCTTGAATTGTCATAGACTTGGTAATATTGATTTCGCCATAATCAAAACCATTTTTAGAATCTGAAAAACTCCAAGTAGTCACAGTATTGTTACCCACAGCTACTTTATTGCTTAATACTTTAGAATCATAGATGTAATCAACATTGTTAGTTGTAAAAAAGTCATTTAAGCCAAAAAAGTCTGAAAACCCTTTAGCTGTAGTATCATAAATATTGTCACCATTAACACTAAAGCTTAAATTAATAGGTTCTTGAGCAGAACCTGCATTAGATGACACCTCATCAATGATAGAAATTGTGTAATTACTATCGCCAGTATCAATTACCAAATTACCGTTTCCATTCATTGCAACACTAGCTTCTGGCAAGCCTACAGTATTCTGTAACCAATCTTGCATAATCGACATCATATCATTTAGAGTATTATTAGGTTCGCCAAATTTGAGACCCCCAACCAAAGTTGTTGTGTCAACTTGTTTACCATCAGTATCAAAAATAACAAATCTTACATCACCGCTATCAATACGAAGTCTTTGAGAATATATATCATTACCTGCTGCATCTTTTTCAGCAATAAATGTTGCACTACCAGTTAAGGTAGATGGCATATTAGGATATGCAGTACCTTGGTTATGAATAGAATTTATTTCATCATATAAAACTTTGGTCAGTTCATCAAGTTGGCTTTGTAAAGACGGTAAAGTATTGTCGCGTATTTCTATTAAACCACCAATCGAACCGCCTGTAATTTTAGCTGTTATATCAACTCCGTCAGCATAAATGCCCTGAATATTACCACTATCGTAGGTATTATCTGGTCCTACTTGTGCTAGTGCAGTGTGTGATAAAGGATGAACTTCATTATCAAGAAGCATTGCTCCAGAAGTTGTTTGGATAACTACAGCACCAGTATCTCGTGTATAATAAGTTATATCCATATATGAACTTAGTTCACGCAAGGCATTATCACGTTGATCTTGCAAGTTAGCTACACCTTCACGGTTCATTACAGTATACTTAACAATCTCAGTATTTAGTTCATCAATGCTTTCCAAAAGAGAGTTGACCTGATTAATTGCACCATTAATTTCCATATCTGCATCGCCACGCAAAGTTTGAATATTTGTGGACAGATAATTTAGTTTATTGGTTAGAGCTTGGGCGTCAGTCAACAACTGATAACGAGAAGCAGGGGACGAAACACTAGTAGAAAATGTTTCAAAAGCACTTTGCAAATTACCAACATTGGCAGCTAAAGAGTTTTGCCCTTCGGTTGATCCCATAAGATTATCCAAACGGCTCATATAATCACGCTGAGATGATAGAGAGTTAGATAAAGAATTAGAGGTAAGAAAATTTTTGAGCAAACCTTCATCTACAGTGCGTTGGGTATTACCTATAGTTACTCCCATAGTATGACCAGAAGCAACCAGTGCTGACTGAGCCGCTGTTTTGCGTGTGTATCCCTTGGTATCGACATTAGCAATATTGTTGCTAACGATTTCTAGTTGAGCCTGAGCTACTTTCATACCAGTTAAGGAACTTGCTAAACTACTGATTAAAGCCATAACACTTCTCCTTACAATGTACGATTAAACGCCAAGGCGTTACGGTTATTGTCAAGCGGTGTATAATTTCCGCGGGCTCCGTATGATGTAGCAAAAGATTTGTTGGTATTTTTTGCGATGTTAATAAAAGTATCCATAACCTTTTTACCTGCTTCCATACGAGTTTTTAACAAAAGCTCATTTGTCTTAAGTTGTTTATCTAATTCTTGGGACAAATTTTTTAATTCATCTTTGTCAGGTCCTCGAAAAGATGCTATAGCAACACGATTTTTGATAAAAAAAGCACTCATAGAACGATAAGCTGCAACAGTTTTGAGCTTTTGCTCATAAAGAGATTTGACAGTTTGGTCATCGCCAATTTTTAAGGCATCATTCTCTTTAGCAATTATAGAGGTAAAACCTGTTACAATTTGCTTCATAATTTCAATTTTATCTAAGATTTCATGTGTTTGCAATTCTTCCATAGCACACCTCCATTAGATGTTTGCTTTTTGACTAGTTGAAGCTTCTTGCATTTGCAAAATTGCTTGCATAACATAATCTTTAACACCGACAGAACCAACTTTAGCCATCTCTTTGCCATATTCATCTAATAGCAATGAACGGTATATTTTTTCAGCGTGACCACCACCAAAAACGCCATCAGTTGAAACACCTTCAAACATACTTTCCATCATTCTGGTTAGGAAAAATGCTTCAAAACTTTCAGCACTCTGCTCAGCCTTTTTAGTATCCAAAACAGGCTGTTTAGAATTGATAAGAGGAAGAACATTATTAATCATTGTGTTTTGCATATTCCTTCTCCTAAATTACTTCTATCTCAGCTTGTAAAGCACCACTAGCTTTAATTGCTTGCAAAATACTTATAAGGTCACGCGGAGTTACGCCAAGGGCGTTTAGACCGTCGACTAGTTCTTGCAAATTGATACCTGTATCTAATACCTGCATTTTGGCTTCGGTATCTTCTTCAATATCAACTAGAGCTGTATTAACCACAACTTGTTCACCCATGGTAAAAGGTTCTGGTTGTGAAACCAAAGGAATATCGGTAATTTTTATAGTCAAATTACCTTGAGCAATTGCCAAACGATTAATTTTAACATCTTTACCAATTACCACTATTCCAGAACTTTCATCAATAACAACCTTAGCGCTGCTATCTGGTTGAACTTGCAGTTGCTCAACTTTGGTCATTAAATCAACAATATTTTCCTGATATTTTTCAGGTATGTTCATTGTGATTGTTCCTGGATCTATCGCTTTAGCAATAGGAGTACCAAGCATTGCATTAATAGCATCAGCAACACGACGAGATGTTGTAAAGTCTGGATTGCGTAAAGCAATATTCATTGTTTTAAGACTGTCTAATTCAAAAGGAATTTCTCGTTCAATAATAGCTCCGCTAGCAATACGACCAGAAGTTGGAACTCCTTTAACTACACTTGTTCCTAAAGCTTGATTTCCTGCAGCAATAGCACCTGTGGCAACTGTGCCTTGAGCTACAGCATAAACCTCACCATCAGCACCTTTTAAGGGAGTAGCAATTAATGTACCACCAAGTAAGTTCTTAGCGTCACCAAGCGCCGAAACAGTTACATCAATGCGAGAACCTTGACGAGCAAAAGCAGGCAAATTAGCTGTTACCATAACAGCGGCAATATTTTTAGCCTTGATTTGACCATCACGAGCATTAACACCAACCATATCAAGCATTGAGATTAAACTTTCTTTAGCAAAATCAACTGATTTGATATTGTCACCTGTACCATTAAGACCAACAATCAGCCCATAACCGACCAATTGGTTTTCTCTAATTCCTTCAAAATTAGCAATATCTTTTATACGTGAAACTGCGAAAGCGGAATTTACAAACAATAAATTAGCTGTTGCAATAGTGATAAAAGCTAATGTTTTCAATAGTGTTACAGGTTTCATCTTAAATTTTCCCCAAAATTGTATGGTTCATCTCTACAAGATATATGCAATTTATGTGCCATTTTTCTGAAATATTTAAAATTGAAGAATGTTTTATACGAAAATAAAAAATATTATTTTTAATCTTTGTTTATATGGAGCGTTAGCCAAAGAATCTTCCCAGTATAGTCACAGTTTGAGCAAGTGTAACAAGTGCCTTAATAAATTCATCATTTCGAGGAGGAACGACGAGGATTAGCGATTTTCTTTGTTTTTAAAAATATTGAAGATGGCTTATGATAACGTTCCTAGTGATAAAACACCAATAGCTGTAGTATTTGATACTGAAAATAGGTTGGCTATTGGATTAAAAGATGCAGGAGCTATGTATTGGTTGAAACCAGGTTTGTGTGGAACTTGGGGAGCAGAATGTAATATTGAAGGGATAAACGAATTTGAATTAAATACGAGTTCTATGGTATATGATTATTCTTGGGGAGCATGGACAGGAGGCTTATTTTTATTTACAGATGAAATAAAAGATTTTAATAATGTATATCCTAATGATAATGGTAAAAACAATACAAAAGCGGTTATAGATTTAGGAGGAGATTATGCTTCTAGTGATTATGCTCCAGGGTATTGCTATTATTCAACCGAAGGAGGACAAAAAGAAGGTAGCTGGTTCTTACCTAGTGCTAAAGAAAGTATAAAAATAGCTGAAAATGGCGTTAAGATAAATGAAATATTAACGAATATAGGTGACGCTTTTTCAAATAATTTCTATTACACATCTAGTGAAACATATGAAAGTGGTGAGTTTAGAACAATAGGTTATAATTTAGGTATGACTAATTTAGGAAGTGAAGTTAAAACGTATATTGTAAGGCATAATTACAAAGAAGGGGCTGTAACTAGCGCACCAAGTATATACGTTCGCTGTGCAATTCAGTATTAACATATTTATTGTTATGGTAAAGTATAATCTAGATATTTTCTATAATGAGAATCTAGATAAAAAAGAATCGTCAAAAGGATATAGTGCTATTTTTTTAACCTTTTAAAGCTTTAATTCTATTGAAATAATAAAACTGTTTATATAATATTGCTATATAAAACAATAGGTTACGAAAAAGCAGTGAAAAAATGAAAAAAAATTTTTTTTCTTGTTGACATTTAAGTTTGGTTAGAATATAACCCCCTTTGCTGATGCGGTGACACGTGTTGGTAGTTATAATGCATAGTAAATAAGAAAAGGAATAAGAGGATACGCAGACGGTATTGTATATTTTGATACGAATATATATAATAAAGTCTGAAGTATT
>JAZSQL010000026.1:0-47728 GCA_045537965.1 Alphaproteobacteria bacterium | reverse complement strand
TAATCTACGAAATCTGCTCCACCAGCTTCTGCCAATACTTTTGTTATAGCTGCTGTCAATGTAGTTTTACCATGGTCTACGTGACCAATTGTTCCAATGTTGCAGTGAGGCTTTGTGCGCTCAAACTTCTCTTTTGCCATTTTAAATTTTCTCCAAAAATAAATTAAGTTAGTTAAATAAAATTTTTAATAAATAACATAAACCGTTAATAATGAGGCAGATAGAGGTGTGACAAGAGCACAGAAACTTGAGTGTACAAAGAAGTACATGAGTTTCGAGCACCGCATCACGCCTCTAGGTGCCCATTAAGAGCAGTTTATGCGTTTTTAGCTTTTACCTTATCAGCAACATCCTTAGGCACTTCAGCATAATGATCAAATACCATTGTAAACTGAGCACGTCCTTGTGACAAAGAACGCAATGTATTCACATAACCGAACATATTAGCCAAAGGAACTTGTGCATCAATAACACGGGCATTAGCACGTTGATCCATACCATTCACCAATCCACGACGAGAGTTCAAATCACCAATGATATCCCCCATATATTCTTCTGGGGTAACAACCTCAACCTTCATAATTGGCTCTAACAATTTTGGATTTGCCTGACGCATACCTTCACGGAAAGCAGCTCTTGCAGCAATTTCAAAACACATAACGTTTGAATCAACTTCATGGTATGCACCATCATAAAGATTACATTTAACACCAGTAACAGGATAACCTGCGATTACACCAGCATCCATAGCCGAACGTAATCCCTTTTCAACACCTGGTATATATTCTTTTGGTACGTTACCACCAACAACGGTATTTTCAAATTCAAAACCATTATAACCTTCAATAGGTTCAAATTTGATTTTAACTCTTGCAAATTGACCAGCACCACCTGATTGCTTTTTATGTGTATATTCAATATCACAAGGAGCTGTAATAGTTTCACGATAAGCAACTTGTGGCTCGCCAACATTAGCTTCAACTTTAAACTCACGTTTTAGCCGATCAACAATAATCTCAAGATGAAGTTCGCCCATACCTCTAATGATTGTTTGACCTGAATCAGGATCAGATGAAACTTTGAAAGAAGGATCTTCCATTGCCAATCTTGACAATGCCAAGCCCATTTTTTCAACATCGACTTTAGTCTTTGGTTCAACAGCCAATTCAATAACAGGATCTGGAAAAACCATGTTTTCCAAAACGATAGGTTTAGATTGGTCACAAAGAGTATCACCTGTGGTGGTATCTTTTAAACCGGCCAAAGCAACGATATCACCGGCGTTGGCTTCTTTCAAATCTTCACGCTTGTTAGCATGCATCAACAACATACGACCAACACGTTCCTTTTTATCTTTAACAGAGTTATAGATATAAGAACCCGAGGTCATGGTACCTGAATAGATACGAGTAAATGTCAATGATCCGACAAACGGATCGTTCATAATTTTAAATGCCAAAGCAGCTAAAGGCTCGTTATCATCTGGATGTCTTTCTTCCTCTTTATCATTAGTAGGATTAATACCAACAATAGAAGGAATATCTGTTGGCGATGGTAAATAATCAATTACAGCATCCAACAATGGTTGAACACCTTTGTTTCTAAAAGCTGTACCACAGAATACTGGAACAAAATCTTGAGCCAAAGTACCTCTACGAATACATTTTTTCAAAGTATCTGTAGAGATTTCTTTTCCTTCTAGATAATCTTCCATAGCCTGTTCATCTTGCTCAACAGCCATTTCGACCAACTCTGCACGATATTGCTCAGCTTTATCTTTCAAATCAGCTGGAATTTCTTTGATTTCGATAGGTGAATCTGGAGTATTACCTGTATAGATAATAGCATTCATATTAATCAAATCTACAATACCTGCGAAATCATCTTCAGCACCAATAGGAAGCTGCATAGCCAAAGGTCTTGCTCCCAAACGATCTTTAATCATATCCAAACAACGATAGAAGTTTGCACCGATTCTATCCATCTTGTTGCAGAAACAAATTCTTGGTACACCATATTTATCAGCTTGTCTCCAAACTGTTTCTGATTGAGGTTCAACACCAGCAACAGAATCAAATACAGTAATAGCACCATCCAACACACGCAAAGAACGTTCAACTTCTACTGTGAAGTCAACGTGACCTGGAGTATCAATGATGTTAATTCTATGACCTTTCCAAAAACAAGTAGTAGCCGCAGAAGTAATTGTAATACCACGCTCCTGTTCTTGTTCCATCCAGTCCATAGTAGCAGCACCTTCGTGGGTTTCACCAACTTTGTGGTTAACACCTGTATAATAAAGGATACGCTCAGTTGTAGTTGTTTTACCAGCATCAATGTGAGCCATAATACCGATATTTCTATACATCTCAAGTTTATGTGTACGAGCCATTGTGTTATCCTTAAACTTTAAAGGTTAAAATTTATAGTGAGAGAAAGCTTTATTAGCTTCAGCCATTCTATGAGTATCTTCACGTTTTTTAACAGCAGAACCCTTATTTGCTAAAGCATCTAATAGCTCGTTAGCCAATCTCTCGGTCATTGTTGCCTCAGAACGCTTCTGAGCGGCATCAATAATCCAACGAATAGCCAAAGCTTGACGACGATCAGCTCTAACCTCCATTGGAACTTGGTAGGTAGCACCACCAACACGACGAGATTTAACTTCAACCAAAGGCTTAACATTATCCAAAGCTTCGGCAAAAACTTTCAAAGCGTCTTGTTTAGATTTTTGAGCAATTATATCAAAAGCAGAATAAACTATTTTCTCTGCAACAGCCTTTTTACCATGCTCCATTACATTATTAATAAATTTAGCAACTACCTTATCACCAAACTTAGCATCAGGTAGTACAATTCTTTTTTCAGCTCTATGACGACGTGACATTATCAAATCTCCTTATTTAGGTCTCTTAGCGCCGTATAGAGAACGACGTTGACGACGTTTAGCCACACCTTGAGTATCCAAGGTACCACGAATGATATGATAACGAACACCAGGCAAGTCTTTTACACGGCCTCCTCTAATCAGCACCACTGAGTGTTCTTGCAAGTTATGACCTTCACCAGGGATATAGCTGATTACTTCAAAGCCGTTTGTTAAGCGAACGCGCGCAACTTTACGCAAAGCTGAGTTTGGTTTTTTAGGGGTAGTAGTATAAACCCTAGTACAAACACCTCTTTTTTGCGGGCAAGCCTTCAAAGCTGGAACTTTGTTTCTCTTGACTTTGGGTGTTCGTGATTTACGAATTAACTGATTAATTGTAGGCATCACAAATTTCCTTAAAATTTTAGTTATTATTACAAAAAACTCACAAAAATGCGATTCCTCGCCTTTTTTGAGTCTCGGCATACTAGATTCATAAAATCAATTAGTCAAGGCTTTTTTTCTAAAGATATTTCACATAAAATATTGACATTTTTAATATAATTTTACATTATAATAACGATAAACCTATAAAAATAAATTATTATGAAAAAAAGTTTTGTATGGATAGTAGGCGTTACAATTGAAAATGGGACAGGATTTATCTCATTATCAAATGGCGAGGTTTTGTACTGCGGCGGTTTGGGGATAACAAAGTGGCGCAGGTTAGCTGATGACTCAAGGGTTATAATTGATTTTGGCAGTCGTGACCCTAATGAATACCCCGAAGGTACTCTTGTTTACAAAGCCGGAGATAGCTATCAAATCGTCAAATTAAAACAACTCGCTGATTTAACTATCAGCGACATTTCACAACATGAAGTATCTTCCGATTGTGATATTTCATGTGATTTTACATACTCTTCCTTTAACAAAAGGAGCATCAACAACATCTGTTGCTCTAAACATATCATCATTAACATACTTTTTAATGATGGTACACGAGCAAGTGTTAGTGCTTCCGATGACCCTGTTTGGCTTGATGCCAAAGTAGGAATGAAAGTACAACACTATACGTTCAAAGCAATGAATGTATATAGTTTGGTATAACAAAATTTTCACAAAAAAACAGTTCTGAACAACACTCAGAACTGTTTTTCTATTCATAACAGATTATAATAATCCTTGCTACCTATGCGGTAGTGCTCGACCCGCATCCCAGGTTCTGCATCTAACCAAATCGGATCAGTTGATGCCTCAATGGTTATCTTCTTGCCATTGTCAAAAAATATATTGACAATTGTTCTAGATCCACCCTTTGCTGATCCTATCGCTTGGCTTGTTGCTTTTCCACCTCCAGCCAAGACCACAAAAGCCAATTTGTAACTAAAGTCAACATTCATGTTTGCGGAAAAATCCGAATTGACTTCATGCACAGATGCCTTTTGTATAGTGTACACTCCCATTTTTTCAGGCTTTACAGAAAAGAATGTTTCATCCTCATTGCTGTACATACCCGTATAGACACGCTCATACAACTGACCATCAACACTTGCACCCATCTGGATATCAATGCCAACAATTTTTATACGATTATCTTCTGTATAATAGTACCAAAAATTCTTAAGTTTGTCTGTTGCATAAGCGCAATATACCAATGTAGTACCATCAGACAACTCAACTATGCTACCATCGTATTTACCGATCCCACGGCTAGTTGCTTCGTCAACATTTTCATTTTTCCATATTACCATTTTAACGGCAATTAAATCTTGTGTAAAAACACCCTTTACCACAAACATAATTATGGTAATCAAAATAATTTTTTTCATTTTTCATTTTTTTATTTAGTAACACAATAATATTTTCAAGTGATTTATTTATACATAAACTAAAATTACAATATTTTTTTGCAAAACATTATATCAATATTTTGGTACATTTTTTGCATAAGTATTAAAAAAAACTTGCTTTATTCCAATAAAAATCCTAAGCTTATGCTCCATAATAAACTAAAAATATGGAGAATTACGAGATATGAGTAATCAAGACATTATTTCAGCTAAAAAAACTATTGATAAGGAAATTGAAGCCTTACGTTTAATGGAAAGTGAATTTGATGACAACTTATCAAAAGCCTTAGATTTAATGCAAAATGCTAAAGGACGAATTATTGTAACTGGCATGGGAAAATCAGGGCATATTGCCCGTAAAATTGCAGCTTCTTTAGCATCTACTGGCACTCCATCCTTTTTTGTGCACCCTGCTGAAGCTAGTCACGGGGATTTAGGAATGGTAACTAGTAATGATGTCATTCTTGCCATTTCTAATAGCGGTGAATCTCGCGAACTTTCTGATATTCTTGTTTATAGCAAGCGCTACAGTATACCACTAATTGCTATGACTAAAAATCCTCAAAGCTCTTTGGGTAAAACTGGCGATGTTTTATTAAAACTTCCAGATTTTGGGGAAGCTTGCCCTCTAGGTTTGGCTCCTACATCATCAACTACTGCAACCCTTGTACTAGGAGATGTTTTAACTGTGGCTTTAATGGAACGTAAAGGTTTTAGCAAGACTGACTACAAACAACGCCATCCAGGAGGAAAACTAGGTGCCATTTTGCAAAAAGTTTCTGACTTGATGCATACAGGTGAAGAAATGCCTTTGGTTACAACAGACACATATATGCAAGAAGCACTCCTTATAATGACATCTAAAATGCTTGGTTGTGTGGGCGTTGTGGATAGTGAAGGCAAACTCAAAGGAATTATAACAGATGGAGATTTACGTCGTTGCCTATCTGCTAATGCTCTGCAACAAAAAGTCGGTAGTATCATGACTCAAAATCCTCGTTGTATTGATCCAGATGCCCTAGTCGCAGAAGCCGTTAACATTATGAATAACACAGGTAAAGGTATAACCCAACTTTTTGTTATTGAAGATGAAAAACCTATTGGTATTATCCATATACATGACTGCCTACGCGCTGGAGTAGCATAAAAAATTGTTAGATCCTAAGGAAATAGACAGTTACTTTAATAGTATGATGGAGCGCTCTAAAGTTCCGTCATTGAAGACTGTACGCCATACTAGAAAAGTAATACTGGCAAAACTTGCTCTTCCTAGTATAGCAGCCATTCTTGCTTTAACCCTACTGATAATACCTCAAATAAAAAAAGATTCTAAAAACTTTGGTTTAGAATTTACTATCGGTAATGGTGAAATTGAAAAACTTAATGCTGAAAAAACAACACTATATATTACAGATAAAAATAATAGAGTTAACAATTTCATTGCCAATAGCATAAAAGAAACTGAAACTGGATCAAAAATATATAATCTATCCTCTCCCGAAGCAATTATGCCAACTTCTGAGAACGAATGGCTTACCATTAAATCTCCAGGCGGACAATTTAACCAGAATACTTCTATCTTACATCTTCAAAATAATGTTGAAGCTTTTTATAGTAGAGGAATGAATCTAGAAACCGAAGAAGCTTTTTTTGATTTAAAAAAATCACATGGTTATTCCTCAAAACCCATCAAAGGATATGGATTTATAGGTGAAATTAACGCTCAAGGATTTGAATTTGATAATTCAAACAACATATTAATATTTAAAGGTAAAACCCATATTTTAATAAATGAAGAAAATCTCAAATAAGGAAAATAGCTAATGTTCCTAAGAATAACTACCCTTATATTGTTTTTACTTATTATAAAACCAACTTTTGCTGGAGATATAAAGCTTGATGCAGATGAAAGAGTCGAATATCACCAAAAAGAGCAAAAACTTGTAGCAAAAGGCAATGCTGTAGCAACTAAAGATAATTTAACAATCAAAGCATCAACCCTTATTGGATATTACAATCCCAAAACAAAAAACAAAATTTCGCGAGTTGACGCAATTAGTAATGTAATAATGATATCACCAGAAGCTTCTGCTTGGGGCGATAAAATGGTCTATGATGTTAAGCTAGATACAGCTACTCTTACAGGAAATCCCGCAAAAATCAAAACAAATGATGCAACAATAACATCTAAAGGACCTATAACCTATTATCAATCAAAACAAAAAGCTATTGCCAAAGAAAATGTTACAGCTACAGATTCTAAAGGAAACAAAGTATATGCAGATCTTATGACTGCTTGGTTTACCAAAGATAGCGATAACAAACTTGTTCTTGATAAAATAGATATCGAAAAAAATGTAAAAATTATTAGTTCAGATACTACAATTACAGCCCTAAGAGGAACATACTATGCAAAATCTAACACAGTCAAACTTTTTGACAATGTTGTTATAAATCAAAATGATAATATCTTAAAAGGAGCTCAAGCAGAAACAAATTTAAACACAGGTATAAGTAAGATATTATCTAGTGGAAGCAAAAGTCGTGTAAGCGGCGTATTCAAAGAAAAGAAAAAAAAGGAATAAATACAAATGTCAAACTTTTCTCCTGAAGCAAAACTTGAAGTTTTTAACATAGGAAAACGTTATAAAAAACGCCCTGTTTTGCGTAATGTATCACTATATGTTCGCCGTGGCGAAGCTGTTGGGTTATTAGGACCTAATGGTGCTGGAAAAACTACATGTTTTTATTGTGTTACAGGACTAATCACCCCTGACTATGGTGATGTTCACATTGATGGACACGATATTACTCATCTTCCAATGTATCGCCGTGCTCGTTTAGGTATAGGTTATCTCCCTCAAGAAGCTTCTATTTTTCGCACACTAAGTGTTGAAGATAACATTAAAGCAATTTTAGAAATGGTCATTGACGATGAAAGCCAACGAGAGACCATGCTTGAAGAACTACTTAACGAATTTTCAATTTCTCATTTACGCAAATCTCCTGCTCTTGCACTATCTGGTGGCGAAAGACGACGCTTAGAGATAGCTCGAGCTCTGGCAAGTAATCCAAACTATATTCTACTTGATGAACCACTTGCAGGTATTGACCCTATTGCTGTAGGAGAAATTCGCAACCTTGTATCTCAACTGAAACACCGTGGTCTTGGTGTTTTAATAACAGATCACAATGTTCGCGAAACTCTAGACATAATAGACCGTGCATATATTTTGCATGGAGGAACCGTGCTGATGGAAGGAACTCCGTCAGAAATAGTTGCTAACGAAGAAGTACGCAAAGTATATTTAGGCGACAACTTCACAATGTAAAATGTTTTAAGCTAATGGCTTTAACACCAAGACTTGAAACCAAACAATCTCAATCGCTGCTACTAACACCTCAATTGCGGCAAGCTATTAGTTTGCTACAAATGACTAATTTAGAACTTAATGAACTAATAGAACAAGAACTTCAAAACAATCCTTTACTAGAACGTGAAGATGATCATCTAGCCAATCAACAAGACATTTCTGAACGAACCATTGATGATATCAACAAAGAAACTCTATCCCCTTACGATGAAGTTCCTTTTTCTAACGATTCTGATTATCAAAATGAATTTGATGATTTTGGTTCAGACACCGAAGGATATGATACTTTTGAAACAGCTGATTGGTCTGACTATAACCATTTCAAAAACAAACAACATGATGACGATGCTTTTGACTATTTTGAAAAAAAATTACCTCAAGAAAAGTCTCTTTATACTATTATAGATGAACAAATAGACCTAAATTTCACAAATAATACTGATCGCATAATTGCTAAAATTTTAAGTGAACAACTTGATAACGCAGGATATTTTCGAGGCGATCTAAAAGAGATATCTACTCGCCTAAATACTCCCACCTCTCACCTACAAACAGTACTTACAAAATTAAAAACTTTTGAACCATCTGGCATTTTTGCTGAAACATTAAGTGAATGCCTTAAAATTCAGCTTAATGACAACAATCAGCTGACACCAGAACTAAATACTTTATTAGACAATCTTCCCTTAATTGCTGAACGTAAATTTAAAGAACTTACCAAACTATGCCAATGTACTTATGAAGAAATTTTAAAGCTAATAACAATTATAAAATCTCTCAATCCTAAACCTACAGCTAGTTATTTGAACGAGCAAACTTCATACATTATTCCAGATATTTTTGTTAAACGTTCCCCAAATGGCGAATATCGTGTTGAATTAAATTCTATGTCTTTACCTAAATTGCTTATTAACCACACCTACTATGCCGAATTAAAAAGCAATAAAAAAGCATCACGTTACCTAAAAGAAAATCTTAGCCATGCCAATTTCTTATTAAAAGCAATGCATCAACGAGCAACAACAATTCTAAGAGTTTCTGAAGAAATAGTTTTGCGTCAGTATCATTTTTTTGAACAAGGCATTGAACACCTAAGACCTATGACCTTGAAAGACATTGCCGAAGCCTTATCTATAAACGAAAGCACCGTAAGCCGTGTAACATCAGGCAAATATATGTCAACACCGCGAGGTCTTTTCGAATTAAAATACTTTTTCTCAGCTGCTGCTGGCAGTTATATTGGAACAGATGATACATCAACCACCACAATCAAACACAAAATCAAACAACTTATAGATAATGAAGATTCTAAGCATATATTATCTGATGACAAAATTGTTGATTTATTAGGACAAGAAGGTATCAAAATAGCTCGCCGCACTGTTACTAAATATCGTGAAGCTATGGGTCTTCCTACATCTAGCGAACGTAAACGCACTAAACGGGTATAACCATGCGGTATTATTTGACTTTTATATTGACTTATGTAAAATAAAATAGTATTTGATTGTTTCAAATAAAGCAGGTTCTTAATATCTGTTTTTATGATGTATTTTAATTAGTAATAGGAAAAAAATATGCAAATTTCACTTTCAGGTAATCAGGTTGATATCGGAGAAAGACTCCGCAGCCACGTAGAAGAAAATGTACTAAACTCAGTTAATAAGTATTTTCCAGCTCCTATCAGTTGTTCTGTTAATTTTTCTAAAGTAAAAGACGAATTTACTGCTGAAGTTACCGTACACCCTGCTAAAAATATTGTATTAAAAGGTACTGGTCAAGCTGGTGATCCATATTCTGCCTTTGATGCAGCTAACGAGCACATTGCTACACGTTTACGTCGTCACAAAACAAAATTAAACGATCACAAAGGCAAAGCTGGTCTTACTGAAATTGCTAACGAAGCTGTTTTTTCTATTAACGAAGAAGCTGAAGAAGTTGATATTGATGATGCTCCATTAACAATTGCTGAACTTGAAGCAAACATTCCTGTTTGTTCTGTATCTGAAGCTGTTATGTTTATGGATTTGAACAATGAATCAGCCCTTATGTTCAAAAATACTGCAACAGGAAACTTCAATATGGTATACCGCCGTAAAGATGGTAACATCGGTTGGGTAGAACCTAAATAGTGCCAAAATTCAACAAAGCGTAAAAACATGAATATTTCAAATATTTTAACTGAAAAAAGCATTTTTGTTGGACTGAAATCTGGTTCAAAGCGCGAATTTTTACAAGACCTTGCTCAAAAGGCATCAGAGTTCACCAATATTGATGCTCTGACTATTTTTGACGCAATACTTGAGCGCGAAAATCTCGGTTCAACAGGCTTTGGTGGGGGAACAGCTTTACCTCATGGTCGTTTTGCTGATCTTAACAAAGTATATGCTTTTTTTGCTAAACCTACATATCCATTGGATTTTGACGCTATTGACAACAAGCCTGTAGATACTGTATTTCTGCTTATGTCTCCAGAAAATAGTGGTGCAGATCATTTAACAGCTCTTGCTATGTTGTCTCGCATATTAAAAGATGAGAGTACTTGTAACAAATTGCGAGAAATATCAGATTCTACGGGAATATATGCTTTGTTAAACGAAGCTTAATATACTTCTAAAAAGCGGAGTAAAAACTCCGCTTTTTATTTATCTTTTAGCAATAAATTATTGTTAGAATACTCTTATAACAAACTTTTTATTGGGGTATTTCTATGTTTTTATCGCTAAATCGCAAAATAGTTTATTCAATTCTTGGACTATTTTTAGTTTCTTCACTAATTTTTATTCTAACTTTCTATACCGCCTATTCCGCAAAAATAGAAAAAGACCAACAAGCTTCTATTACCAGAAACCAACAATATTCCGATTTACTATACCACAACACCAACATTATCAAGGAATTAAAAACTCTGCTTACAGCTAACCCGAACATATCTGTAACACCATCAAACTACCAACACATATACAGTTTTGTTTACGACTCCAAACAATCAGACTTTTTGCAACGTGAACAAAAAGCCCTTGCTGAAAGAACTCAACAATTTGATGAACAATACAAAACAATTAATCAAGGTGTTAAAATAATTATAATTAGTACTATTTTGCTTTCATTTTTAATTATCTTTATCGGTTACCTAATAAATCGTTGGGTTTTAACGCCTATCAACAGCATTTCTCATATATCAGAACAAGTTGCTATCGGCAATTTGAGCTTACGCATTCCCCCACGTAGTAAAATAAAATATCACGACGAGCTAGATAAACTAAGCTCCACCTTTAATTTAATGCTAGATAACCTAGAAAACATGATATCAGAAATCAAAGATAAAGAAAACTTTCTTCAAGCTTTAATCGATAGCATCCCTGATGGCATTCGTGTAATTGATGAGAATTATCGCATTATTATTGCCAACAACTCTTATTACAAACAAACTAGCGATACTCCTCACAATTGCAAAACTTGTTATGCATCATCATTCAAAACCAACTATCCTTGCAATCCCCAAAACATTCTATGCCCTCTACACGAAATTTTACAAAAAGGTAAAAAAAGCATCAATACCATTCAGCAATTTGCCAACCATCCAAACCATCATTTGGCTATTAATGCAGCTCCTCTAGTATACGATACTCATCACAAATATATTATTGAATCTATTCGTGATCTAAGTAAAGATATCGACTTTTCACATCAACAAAAAATATCATCTTTAGGCTTTTTATCATCATCCATTGCCCACGAAATAAAGAATCATCTAGGCGCATTACGTATCATTATAGAACACTTTATTGACAAATACTATACAAACAAATCTGATGATAATGATGAAAAGAAAATGATAAATATGATTCATTCCGAACTTGTCAACGCAGTTAATGTACCAGAACGTTTACTAAAATTAACACGTGATTATGGCGCAAATGAAACTCAAATAAATTGCGCTGATAACATTTCAGATGTCATAAATCTTTTAGATTTTGAAGCCAAAAGCAAAGGTGTTGATATCAATTTCAAAACTCCAACCAAACCGTCTTTTATCAATGGCAACGAGACCGATTTTAAAATTGCCATAATCAACATTATTTTAAATGCAATTAAAGCTATGCCCAACAAAGGTAATTTAAAAATAAAATTAACAAACTCTCAACAAACAGGTATCAAAATCAGCTTTACAGATACTGGTATTGGCATAAGCAAAACTATTTTACCCAATATTTTCAACCCATTTTTCTCAAATGGACGTCAAGGAAAATCTGGTGTTAACACGGGTCTTGGTCTTGCTATAACCAAATCCATTGTTGAAAAATTTGGAGGTTCAATTAGCGTAACATCAACACTTGGTAAAGGAAGTTGCTTTACTTTGTGTTTTCCAACAAATAAAAAACTTGCAAAAAAATAAATCAGGTATTATAAACAACTAAAATAAAAAAGACTATTCAAGGAAATTTTATATGAGTAAAGAAGAACTTTTAGAACTTACTGGTGATGTTATTGAGAAACTACCCAATGCGATGTTTCGTGTAAGACTTGAAAATGGCGTAGAGATTTTGGCTCATACTGCGGGCAAAATGCGCAAGTTTCGCATTCGAGTGATGGTTGGTGACAAGGTAGATATTGAAATGACACCTTATGATTTAACCAAAGGACGCATCACATTCCGCCACAAAGACTAATTTTTTATCATCTTAAAGTCATCAATCCACAAAAAAGTTATTACTCAAGCGAACACTCCATTAATGTCACCGCCTGAGCGAAGTGTTAGCGAATATTCCCTAAATGTCACACTTTGAGTGAGTGTAACGAACACCCCACCCACAGTCACACCACGAACGAGTGTAACGAGCGAGGTAAGGCATCTTCAATATTTTTAAAAACAAAGAAGGTCGCTGACCTCCCTCATTTTATTCATCCGAAATATGACAAAAAAGCCTCAAATTTTATTTGAGGCTTTTTAACCGACCAAACTTTTTTACCAAGGATTATCATAACCTAAATCTGGATCATCAACACCAGTTAGTTCTTTACCACTATATCTATAGTTATAAATTTGATCATATTCATCAACATAATCACCCCAATACCAATTACCACTATCATCTTTCCTTTGAAAAATACAATAAACATTCGCAAAAGCTCCCATATCACCAGCATAAACAGGAAAAATATTCCAATAAATTTCATTTGAGCCTATAGACAATCCAAGATCTGTTAATAAATCTTGATAATGTAGAGCAGGGTAAACAAATCCCATAACAATATGCCAACCTTCAATGTTATTGTCATCATCAACATGACTCATTGTCGTATTTAACCAAGTATTAGTCTGAAAATTTAATACTGAGACATCATTACTGATCTCATGCGTATGAGGCTCTCCTCCAGTTGATGGTTCTAATTTAAAAACAGCCTGTTTAGGATCTAATGATTTCCTAAAATAATCATAAAATTTGTCTCCTGCCAATACGTCTTTATACTCATCACCCGTAAGATTTTCAATTGGCTTCTCATTATGATCTCCATTCACATTATAAACTTCTGACATCCTCCATTTAAAAGGGTTAATTGTTATACCTTTGTCATAACTAGGTGGACATAGTGGTGCTGGAACAAATCCTAGCCAAGGTGATGCAATACAACTTCCATCATCACCACAACTTTCAAGATTAGCAGAATCACCTTTATTATCCTTTTGTCCTTCTTCAGCTAACGCTACCGATCCTTCCCAGCCATTTGCAAGTTCTCCTTCTCCATCCTGATAAGTATTATCTGCTACATAAACTCCTTTGTTAATATAATCAGGTAAAATATCACTTAGTCTCGCACCTCCACGTGTAATTAACTTAATATCATTCATTACTGAAGTATAAGCAGGATTAACTTGATAATAATCATATTCTTTAACCTCATTAAAAGCTCCTGACATAAAACCAGTATCTGATGGGTTACCAGGAACAGCGATATCACTAACTAAGCGTCTTGCTCTAATATAACCGCCATCACCACTAAGCCCCGTATTAATATCAATAATACCTTTACGACTTACAAATACACCTTCATTCTCCGAAACAGAAATAGTTCCACCTTTATAAACACTACCATCAATCTTTGGAGAAGAAATACTCCCATCAGCATTAACACTCGTTTCACCACTATCAAAATCAACACCAGTTCCAGCAAGAGCTATACCATATTCATCAACTAACATATTTGGTGAACCAACAGCAATTCCACTATCACTCAAATAAACCGATGAATCTCTTCCTCCCGTTGGCTTATACACCATTTCTACTTCACTATCCGTTGCTTTTATCAAAGAATGAACTTCTGTTGTCGAAATATTACCACCTGTACCAACACCCAATGTAACCTCGTTCTCTGCAGTTCTAACCCACGTATTACCACCAGCATTTCCACCTTTATCAAAAGCCAACGTTGCACTACCATCCATTAGTTCCATATAAGTATTATCATGCTGAGCCTTTGTACTTGACGACGTTACCGTTAGCCCTGCACTCCCGTTATTCATACCAATATAAGATTCCGAATCATCAATATTTATTCTGTTACCATTAGCACTATCTTTATACACTAACCCTGCATTAGTAACTTCAAAATTACCAGAAGCAAGCTTAAATCCTCTATTTGCTACAACCCATTCTGCTGTAACTTTTGATCCATCAGCATCATTAGGATCAAGAGTAATCTCACCACCAGTTCCCGTCAAAGTAACCTTGTCATTAAAAGTTACTTCATCATTAAAAGTTACTTCATCATTAAATGTTGTTTTACCTGCAACTGTCGTTCCTACACCTTCTTCAAAAGATATACCTTGATTTGCTGTTCCTATATCAACACTATTTGTTCCGCTCAAAACAACATCTCTTCCGCTAACTGTTGCTATTCCTGTTCCTGCTGCTGTTCCTGTAGCAGTCAATGTAATATCTATAGCCTCTCCAGTCATCGTAGATGCTTTTAACTCCATAGTATTGCTTGTATCACCAAGGCTAACTGAACCACCGCTCTGGGTCAAACCACCTGTCAAGCTAGTATCGCCTGTAACATCTAATCCACCACCGCTACCACCTTCCTCAGGCTTATCAATAGTAACCTTGTCGCCAAAACTACCTGTTCCACTAACAGTAGCATTTCCTGCAACATCTAAATTACCTTTTTCAACCTTCAAATCACTAGAGATTGTACCATCTCCAACTGTAACAGATCCTACCAACTTAGATGTTCCCTCTGTAAGCAAATCACCTAAAATATTTAAATTACTATCATTTTCATCGTCACCAATAGTAATTGTTCCATCTTTCGCAATTAAATTACCAACACTTGCAAGATCATTTCCATCCATATATAGAGTTGTTCGCATAGTATTTTTTTCTTCATCGCCATCATAAATTCTATAAAGTACATCATCCTCACTCACCCCTCCTGCTGCTGAGGCAATAGCTTTTGTCGAAACAACTACCAAACTACCATCTTTTACTGATGGCTCACCTTCTCCTGGCTCCAAACCATAATCCTCTAATTTTGCCTGCCATGTCCCTTGCACACCATCAATCTGATTGTTTCGATAAACACCACCATTTGCTCCAATCATTGAAGCAATTTTTGATGACCTCATCATCGAAATACTGTCTCTTAATGGTGCTAGTACCGCCGAGGTAAAAATGTTGTGAACCTTGTCATTTATATCAGTAACTTCTCTTTTACGAACAGCTACTTCAAAATCATTAAACAATTTTGATCCCGTCAAATCAAACCCATGTGGCAAATATTTTGCCACCTCCTCCATTTCAGCATCAGTCAAAGCAAATGTTGTTTCCCCTTCGTGCTCCTCACCAACTGTTTTATAGCGATCTTTAATATATTGATCTACCGCGCTTGAAATTGTTCGCATTTGCGTTGCCACATTAATATCTTGCAACTCTGTTGTACGTTCTGCTGCTTTTTTATACAAAATAGGTGTTACCATAGTAATCAGCCCCAACAATGCTAAGGCTTCTATCATCATACTACCTTTCTGGTAGCTTTCCCTAATATTAAACCTTTTCATAACACCCTCCTATCAATCCATATAGGCTAAACAAGTTGTATACTCATTAATACACTCTCTCAAACTATAGCCCGAATGTTCTGTATCATTAGCTATTATTGCAGGAACATCAAATTTTGTTCCCTCATAATTTACAATCTTAATTGAAGCATCTTCAACTATTGTATAACCGACCACTTCTGTTACGCCAAAATGTGACCTAAAAGCATTTATCATATCTTGTGATGGCTTGATATCATAAGTGACACCTTCGCCTTCACCCTCAGCAAAAATAGCTTGCCATTTTTCAGGTATTGGACCATAGGTAATCAAAACTTTTACTACGTTTTCTGAACCAACTTTGCGACAAGCATTTTCGTCAGTTCTGATTTCTGTCATATCCTCATTTAAGCAATAAATTACAGTCGTATAATCATCATTATTAATAAACCCATGCGGCAAATAATTTTCCATTTCTCCTGCATCTATTTTCCCTGTTTCATACTCAATTTCATTTTTATATGGTTTTTGATTTTCTTTCATATATTGTTTACCAGCCTTTTGCTTAACAACCATTTGCATCAACCTTGCTTGAGCCACAGGAGTATTAACCAATTTATCGGTATCCTCTCTAATTGGCAAAATATAGGCAGCTATCATCGCCAAAAATGTTGTTAAAACGACCCAAATATACATAAAGATATGCTCCTTTTGCAGACCATCTGTTATGATTATAGCACACAAATTGTTTCAAATATATTAAATTATAATATTTTTATGCTTTTTTTGCTAAAACATTTAATAACTAGCAAATTTGCGTTTATTTATAAAAATAATAAGCTAGAATGGCAAAAAATGAATAATGTAAATTTTGTAAATGGTAGCTACATTTATGATTGATGATGATGATATAAACGATACTGAAGAAACCCTTATTAATCATAGGCAAAAACGCAAAAAAACCATGATTTTGTTGCTTCCTTTGCTTATTGTTATTGGCATTTCTGTAGGTGTATATTTTGCATTTAATAGAAATTACGATTCTTTTGACGATAACTATAATATCGTCAAATATAACAAGGATTCTACTGAATCTGTTACAGTATTTTATGATTTGCCTGAAATAAAAACTACTATCAAAGGAAAAGAGCGTAACCACAACCTCAGGTTTAAAACTAATATTGAGCTTTCAAGTATCGAAGACCTTAAGACGATTGAAGCTTTAACTGCAAAATTAACAGATGCCGCAATTGGCCATACTATAGAACTAAATTTTGATGAAATTCAAGGTTCTAATGGTATTTATTGGCTAAAAGAAGAACTGCTATATCGTTTCAATTTAGTAGCGGCTCCAATCAAAATAAAAAACATAAATTTTAGCTTATTTGAGCTCGAAAAATAAAAAAGGATAAATAGCGTGGCAGAAAATAATTATAACAGCGAAAACAATACTATCGATTCTAAAGTTTTAAACCAAGAAGAAATAGATTCTCTTCTAGGCTATGGAACTACTGATGATGAAAACATGCAACAACAAAATGGTGTTCAAGCAATTCTCAGTTCTAATATGGTATCATACGAACGCTTACCAATGTTAGAAATTGTTTTTGACCGTCTTATCCGTCTTATGGCCACATCTTTACGTAATTTTACTCAAGACAATGTTGAAGTATCTCTTGATTCTATCGAATCAATGCGTTTTGGTGAATATATCGATTCTTTGACCTTGCCTACGTTACTTAATGTATTCAAAGCAGATGAATGGGATAATTATGGATTAATGTCACTTGATAGTTCATTGATTTATTCTATGGTCGACGTCCTTTTAGGAGGTCGCCGTGGAACTGCTGCAATGCGTTTAGAAGGACGCCCCTACACAACCATTGAACTTAACCTAGTTAAAGAAATTATCCAACTAATACTTGGTGATTTATCAACTGCTTTTGACCCTATAACATCTGTCGGTTTCATTTTTGAACGTCTTGAAACTAATCCTCGTTTTGCTACCATTACTCGTATGTCTAACGCTGTTATTGTTGCTCATTTACGCGTCGATATGGAAGATCGTGGTGGTCGTATTGACTTAATGTTGCCTTATGCAACACTAGAACCTGTACGAGAATTATTATTACAAATGTTTATGGGCGAACGTTTTGGTCGTGATACTATCTGGGAAAATCATCTAATGTCACAACTTTGGGAAACCGATGTTGAAATTAAAGCAGTAATCAAGGAAACTGAAGCTCGTTTAAGCGATATATCTTCATGGCAAAAAGGCTCTTTCTTGCCGTTAGAAATAACTCCAGACGAAAACATTTCTGTTTTTTGTGGTGACGTTCCTCTTTTCCAAGGTTCTATGGGGCGCAAGGAAGATAATATTGTCATTAAAATAGAAGGAAAGGCCGAAAAAAATGACTAGCTTAGAGCTCATTATAGACCTTCTCATCATAGCCCTTCTCATTCCAACTATAATTTATGCTTATAGCTTGAATAAAAGTCTTAATTTGCTGCGTCAAAACCAAAAAAGTTTGGCTCAATTAGTTTCTGCTCTTAATGAAGCAACTTTCAAAGCAGAAAATTCTATTCCCAAATTAAAATCTGCAACCGAACATTCTTCTGAGGGATTAAAAGAAGTTGTAGATAGTGCTAAAGAACTCAAAAATGATTTGTTATTTATTAATGAACGTGCAGATTCTTTAGCTGATCGTCTTGAAAATGTTATTAGCACATCGCGCAATATCAAAACACCTACTCCTAATGAAGACAAACAAACCGAAAACATTATAAATGATCGTGCTGCTGCTGAACTTGAATTGCTAAAAGCACTAAGGTCCATTAAATAAGAGATAAGAAATGTTGAATAACAAAATAAAATTACGTTTATTGCCTTTATTTATATTTGTTGCTTTTTTAACTTTAAGCATCAAAATAAATAATGTTTACGACCTCTATCGTCAAACAGAATACAAAAAAATGAGCATTTTAACATCTCAAGCCTTAGCTCAAGAAAAATTAGATAAAAAAACAGCTGAATTGACTAATATTTTAGAAGAAGGTAATAATGCTGATAAAAACAAGAAAAATATCAATACATCTTTCACTACTTCAGAAATTATGATTCTTCAAGAACTCGCTGAACGTCGAGAAGCTCTTGACGCTAGGGCTAAAGAAATTGATAAACGAGCTATCCAACTTAAAGTTGCAGAAGGTGAAATTGACAAGAAACTAAATCAACTCCGAGAATATGAAGACCGTCTAACCAAATTAATAAACCAATATACTAAAAAAGAACAAGAAAATATCAATTCTTTGGTTAAGCTTTATACATCAATGAAACCCAAAGATGCTGCTCGCATTTTTAATACTTTGGATTTAGAAATCACCGTAGCAATCCTTAAAGGTATGAAGCCATCAACATCATCGGCTATCATCTCACAAATGACTCCAGAACGGGCTCAAGAAATTACAGCAGTATTGATTGGAAACAATTTTTAAAAATAAAAAGTGTAATAACCTTGAGAATACAAAAAAACATACTAATTTTATTTTTAATAGCTAGTTTTTTATTAACTAACTTATCCCTTGTTGCCGCTCAAAATATAGATTCTGGAATAATTGATTTTGGAACAGAACAATTACCAGAATTAAAACTTCAAAACACTTTTTTATCTAATCAAAATTTATTTTCTGAATCCCCTGTTATCACAAAAGATGAAATTGTTAGTCTACGTTTTATATGGAACACTCCTGTAAATATGGCTGCTTTCGAACGCAATGGCAAAATTTGGATTGTTTTCGATCATCAAAATCGTATAGACATTGAAACATTAAAAGCCGATGCAAAACATATGGCTAGCGAGATTTATACCTTACCTCATCCAGGAGGAACTATCGTTGTAATTAAACCAACTATCGGAGTAAAATATGCACTTCGTAAAGAAGGATTGCTTTGGATTGTCGATTTATATACTGGACGACCTCCTCAATTTTCAACCCAAAATCTAACTATTTTTACTCAGTATGATAGTCTAAAAAATTCCTATCTATTTATCCCAACAAATCGTTCAGGAAATATAATATCTATGATAGATCCTGAAATTGGAGATATAATTTCAATCGCAACTACCGCCGATTTAGGATTAGGTTTTAAATTACCATATCGTTATCCTGATTTCGATATTTTATCAGCGAGTCAAGGTCTTGCCTTTGTTGTCAATGCTCCTGATATCGTCTTAAATAGAGGTAATTCAGGTATTACTTTAAAAGCAATAGGAAGAAGCTTAAACATTACAAGCGACTTAGATACACTAAAACGTAATCAACGTATTATAACAAGTAAAGAAACATCTCACATTAATGCTTTTGATCTTCAAATTCCACAAGATTATCTAAACAAAAACCTATATGATGTCATTGAAGACTTTAAAAAGCAAATCATTGCTGCTCCTATAGATCAAAAAAACAACTTACGTCTTAAACTTGCACAATACTATATTTACAATGGGTTAGGAACAAATGCTCTATACATCCTAAACCAAATGCGCAAATTAGAACTACCAGAAAGTAAAACAGATCGTTTTTATGCTCTTTCTGGTATAGCAAACTTTCTAGCTCGTCGCTACAAACAAGCAATACAAGACTTTTCTGAAGGAGCTATTCCTAATAGCCCTGAAGGTGTTTTTTGGCGAACTATTGCTCAAAGTGCTTCTGAATATAAAGAAGAAAATAATGCCATTATTTTTGCTCACATATCTTTGATGCGTGATTACCCTCAGTCCATCAAAGATCAGGTTGCAATTATAGCTGCTCGCAATGCCATTGCTACAGGAGATGATCTATCATCACAAAATTTCATCGATATCTTAAGCTCTGTTCCTGATCGCATGCGTAATCTTGCTCCGCAAATCATTTATCTTACAGCCCAAAAATTAGAAATGCAAGGATATGTACGTAATGCTATTAAAGAATATCAAAAACTTATCAATTCTGATTCAGCCATGTTTTCAGCATATGCTCGCTTACATCATACTATTTTAAGTGAAATGGTAAGCTTTATAGATATTAAATCAGCTATTAATGAACTAGAAAGACTTCGTTTTGCATGGGGCGAAAAAGATTTCAAAATAAGGGTTTTAAGTAAATTATCTAGTTTCTACCTTAAAAATAATGACTATTATAATTCACTGAGAGTACTCAATGAAGAAGGTTTTCTTGCAGAAGGTAAACAAAAAGAAATAGTTGCTAATAAAATGATAAAAATATTTGAAGATATTTTTATTGGCAACCATGCTGATAGCGTTTTGTCTCCTATAAAATCTCTTGCTCTTTATCAAGATTTTAAATGGCTTGCATCTTTAAGTCCTAAACAAAACTTAATAATTCAAAAACTTGCCGACAGACTTGTCGCTGTCGACTTGCTACCTAGAGCCCAAGAGTTATTATTAACCTTATTGCAAAAAAATGATTTAACTCCAGATAACAAGGCTCGTATTGGTGCGCGTCTTGCTGTAATCTTTTTGTTTGAAAATAAACCACAATCAGCTATTGATATGATAGAAATTACCGATGCTCCTAACCTTGCGCCTGAAACCATTAACCCACGCCGTATTATTGCCGCACGAGCACTATCAGCACTTAATCGCCCAGAAGAAGCTTTAGAGTTATTAGAAGATGACTTTAGCCCTAATGCTTTACGTCATAAGTTTGAAATTTATTGGAATGCTGGAGACTGGGATAAAGCATCTAACACCATACGTGATTTGATTGAAGAGCCAACTCCAGGCAAAAAACTTTCAACTGAACAAATCAATTACATTTTAGATTGGGCAACTACATTAAAACAAGCAGGAAAAGAAACTGTTTTAGTACGCTTACGCAATAAATTTACACCATATTTTAAGGATACGCCTTATTATAGTGCTTTTAATGTATTAACCAACCATCTTGAAAAAGAAGAAATAGATATTAAAGCTATAAATACAATAATTTCAGATATTCAAAACTTTAATGAATTTGCAAAATTCTATACCGAGTCATTAAAAGAAAAATCTCAAGAAGAAAAAGATGAATAGTATTTTTAAGCTTCACTCCCCGTTTGCTCCGTCTGGAGACCAACCTCAAGCTATTGAAGAATTACTTAACGGATTAAAAAATGGAATAAAAGACCAAGTATTGCTTGGTGTTACAGGGTCTGGTAAAACTTACACTATGGCAAAAATAATTGAACAAAGCTCGCGTCCTGCTTTAATTATGGCTCCCAATAAAACGCTGGCAGCTCAACTTTATACCGAAATGAAAGAATTTTTTCCAGACAATCATGTCGAATATTTTGTTTCTTACTATGATTACTACCAACCAGAAGCTTATGTTCCTAAAACAGATACATATATTGAAAAGGATTCTGCAATCAACGAACAAATTGATCGAATGCGCAACTCAGCAACACGTTCTCTTCTAGAAAATCGGGATGTTATTATTGTTGCTTCCGTTTCATGTATATATGGTCTTGGTGATGTTGAATCATATTCAGCCATGACATTGCCATTAGAAGTTGGTCAAATAATAAATCCTAAAGACATTTATTTACGTTTAACAGAACTACAATATGAACGCAATCAACAAAACTTTGTTCGTTCAACTTTTCGTGTTCGTGGTGATATTTTGGATATTTTTCCAGCACACTATGAAGATAGAGCTTGGCGTATATCTTTTTTTGGTGATGAAATTGAACAAATTGACGAATTTGATGCTCTAACAGGTAAAAAAACATCTTCCCTTAACCAAGTTACCATATATCCAGCTAATCATTACGTTACACCAAGACCTGCAGTTTCTCAAGCAATTACCAATATTCGTAAAGAATTAAAAGAGCAAATAGCAAATTTTACTTCTGAAAATAAACTGCTTGAAGCTCAACGAATTGAGCAACGCACACGCTTTGATTTAGAAATGCTAGAAACCACTGGACATTGTAAAGGTATTGAAAATTATTCGCGTTATCTTACAGGACGTGCTCCTGGCGAACCTCCTCCTACTTTATTTGAATATCTTCCTAAAGATACAATTCTATTCATTGATGAAAGTCACGTATCTGTGCCACAAATTGGTGGAATGTTTCGTGGCGATTTTAATCGAAAATCAACATTATCTCAATATGGTTTTAGACTACCATCTTGTGTTGATAACCGCCCTCTTAAATTTGATGAGTGGAACAAAATGCGTCATCAAACAATTTTTGTTTCCGCCACTCCTGGTGACTGGGAACTCGAACAAAGCTCTGGCATATTTACCGAGCAAATTATTCGCCCTACAGGTCTAACCGATCCTCTTTGCATAATTCGCCCTGTAGAAAATCAGATTGATGATTTAATGCATGAATGTAAAAACATAATAGCTAAAGGTAATCGTATTCTAGTAACAACTTTAACTAAAAAAATGGCAGAGGATTTAACCGAATATTTAAATGAAAATGGCATCAAAGTTCGTTATCTTCACTCTGACATAGACACCCTAGAACGAATTGAAATTATTCGAGATCTTCGCCTTGGTGTATTTGATGTACTAGTTGGTATTAACTTATTAAGAGAAGGACTTGATATACCTGAATGCTCTCTCGTTGCCATATTAGATGCTGACAAAGAAGGATTTTTACGTTCATCTCGTTCTTTAATACAAACCATAGGTCGAGCTGCTCGCAATGCTGAAGGGAAAGTCATTCTATATGCTGATCATATAACAAAATCAATGCAAATAGCTCTTGAGGAAACTGAACGTAGACGTAAAAAACAAATTGAATATAATATAGCCAATGGCATCACTCCTCAAACAATAAAGAAAAAAGTATCTGGAGTAATGCAAGAAATGACAGCAAAAGAAAGCTCCACCATAGAAGAAAATATTTCTAACATTAAAGATATTGATAAAAAAATACGAGAATATAACAAACTAATGATAGCCGCCGCTACTAAC
The DNA here is from genome assembly GCA_045537965.1 of Alphaproteobacteria bacterium. Lineage (GTDB taxonomy): Bacteria > Pseudomonadota > Alphaproteobacteria > RF32 > CAG-239 > CAZU01. The sequence continues at coordinate 23,626 of JAZSQL010000026.1, read as the reverse complement.
CTAGATTTTGAAACAGCAATATCTTATCGTGATAAAATCAAAAAACTTGAAGCTACCTACCTTAAGAGTTAATAAAATCAGCAACCTTTTGCATTTCGCTATCATTCATACGGTGAGCTAATTCCGCAAAATCGTACCATTTAATTTTAATATTTTGTTCCTCAAACCACTTTAGTGTTTTGGGTGTGGTTTTATATTGTACAGTAACATCTTCTTTACCATGCAAAAGCAAAAATGATGGTTTAGAGATTATTTCAGCTGGTAACAATTCATACCCTGGAACAATTCCTGCAATACTTATCGCTCCACCAATTTCACTATTTCTTGTTAATGATGTTGCTATTGTAATCATTGCTCCTTGTGAAAAACCAACAACATAAGTATCTTTATTTCCAATATTCCACAGTTTTTGTTGTTCATCTATAAAATCATTCATCTGTTTTGCTACACTTGCAAAACTTCTCCACAATCTATTAAAAATATCAAAAATTTCATCAACTGATGCTTCAGGATTACGAAATCTAACTTCTGGATCTTCTTGATAAAAACTTAACCACTGCAAATTATTAGCATCTTTTTCACATTTATAAGGCGCTCTAGGAACAACAATTACACTATCATTCAACTTATTCTTAAGGTCTTGAACAGCATAATCTATAGCTTCAGGACTTCCATTATATCCATGTATAAACACTACTAATTTTTTAGGATTTCCAACTTTGTAACATTTATTATTAAAAATTGACAACACTTTTCTCTTTTTTCTGTTATAGATTACAATCTAATTAATTTAACGACTTAATATAATAGAATGCAAGATAAAAATAAAAATGTATAACAATCCAATAGCTCAAGTAATTCGAGATGCATTTATTGAAAATGTTTCTAGAAAAGAACTCATACAAAATATCGAAGATCCTAAAGTAAATACTATCGGTAATATTTTGCGCAACCAACGTATTACTCTTTTTGAAAAAGCGATTAATCGCTTTTTACAAAAATCTGGTCTACCAGATATTCCTCCAATTTCCCAATATGTTAACGAAAAAAACTTACTTACTTTTTCACTTCAGCTAAGTGGTTACATTCGTGATGCACAACAAGAACTTGATAAATTATCCAATAAATACGCTTGTGATCCAGACCTTATAAAACTATATGAATCTGCAGCTAAATATTCTGTAGATTGCAATGAAAAAATTGAAGGTAGCAAATATATTTTCAAAGAACACTGCGATTATCAATTCTGGAAAATCCACAATGATAATTCGCTATCAAGCGCTAAATTTAACAATTATGGCTTTATTGTTAATCCCAATCGTAAAAATCTAATTCTTGCAATGCCATTTCATATCAATAGTACACAAGAAGAACTACAAGCATGGTCTTCAAAATATTTAAACAAAACACTAGATAACAAAGCTATTTATGGCTCCCAAGTAGATGTATATATGGCACATTTCCCCATTGAACAACCTAGAGGAGAAAAATTTGCTTTATCCTTAAAAACCTTAAACAATCCTAACAACTACTTTACAGAAACTGATATGCGTTTTGTATCCTCGTATCTCAAAGGATTTATCGGTGAAGATATCAAAATCAATGATAAATATAAAATCATCAAAGGAAAAGCTTTTAGTGCAGAAAAATTCAAACAAAATTGTCAAAACATAACTATTGTTGGTTATTGTGCAGGTACTGCTCATGCCAATCGTTGGATAAATGCATTTTCTCATATAGCTAATCAACTATATGATGAACAAACTACTAAAGAAGCATTAAAAAACATATTTATAGTTAGCTATGCATTTTTACCAATGCAAAAAGAAAGTAAATGTTCTGGTGTCTATTTTATGAGTAATTATCCTGATGATACAATGCGTAAAGAACCTTTTATTAAAATGTTTAATCCAGAACTATATGAAAAATGCAAATATCACCCATCAGACAACCCTTGTCATATAAGTTTAATGCCTGACAACAAAAATTATGTTATAGCATTTCCCTTAGCCGAAAATTTTGATATTGTAAATGAAAATGGAGTTAAAGAACCTCTTGCTAATATTGAAAACGGACATCACATGGGTTTGATAACTGCTCCCAATGCCTCTTCTGATTACCATTACCCTAATATAATATTTAACAGCGTAGTTAAAAATGCAAGCTTAGGAAAAAGAGGCACTGATGTGTTTAAATATAATCAATCACAGTCTCGTTCAAATGCAGCTCATTTCTCTATTATTAGTAATCGCTATGCTGCATATAACAAATAATAAAAATGCCAACTAAACGTTGGCATTTTTATTATCGATATTTTTTCTTTTCCCTCATAAAAACAAAAATACCTACTGGAATAGACAAAGCATAACATATTGTTATAATACCAAGTGTAAACCAAGGCTGTGTAATTATAAATGATGCAAACAAAGCAACAATTAACATCAAAGGCATTAACATACAAGTAGGTACTTTTAACTTTTTCGTTGAAAATGTTGGAATTCTACTAACCATCAAGAATGAAACCACACATAACAATGTAGCACAAAAAGCATGAGATCTAACAACATAACTTAGCTCAGGAAAATCGAATGATATCATTATAGGCATCATCGTCAAGGCTGCAGCAGCTGGAGCTGGAACTCCTACAAAAAAATGATTCCAATATTCTGGTTGTGGCTCTGCTTCAAGCATAGTATTAAAACGAGCCAAACGCATTGCCATTCCTATAGACATCAAAAGACAAAAAAACCAACCAAATTTTGGCAAATCAAATAATGACCATTGATACAACAAAATAGCTGGAGCCACACCAAAACTAACAAAATCAGACAAAGAATCAAGCTCTGCACCAAACTTTGTTGAGCCTTTCAACATTCTAGCTACTCTGCCATCCAATCCATCAAAAAAAGCTGCTAAAAATATACATAAAACAGCTTTTACCCATTCTGCCGAAATAGAATAACGAATAGATGTAACACCTGCGCATAAAGCAAGCATAGTTACAATATTTGGTGCAATCTTGCGAAAAGGAAGACTAGTTAGCTTCTCTCTAGATAATTGCAATTTTTGATTAATTTTTTCCATTATCTAATAACCCCACTAACAGCTTTTGCATCACTAGTTAAATTTGCAATAACAGTCTCTCCTGCAACCATTGTCTGCCCTAACACCACTTGAGGCTCAACACCTTCTGGTAAATAAACATCCAAACGAGAACCAAAACGTATCATTCCAAAGCGCTCTCCAGCTTTGTAATCTTGTCCAATCTGAGCATCACAAACAATACGACGAGCTACAAGCCCCGCAATTTGTACAAAACATATCTCTTTACCAGATTTAGTTTTCATTGCTAACAATTGACGTTCATTATCTTTACTTGCTTTATCAAGAGTTGCATTCAAGAATTTACCTGGTACATAAACAGCGTTAGTAATTCTTCCCTCTGCAGGAGACCTATTTACATGAACATTAAATACACTCATAAAAATACTAACACGTGTAAATTTCTTATTACCCATATTTAGCTCTTCTGGAGCTGAAACTGTCGCAATCATCTGCACAGTACCATCAGCAGGTGATACAACAACATCTTTAATTTCTGGTGTTATTCTTTGAGGATCACGAAAGAAATAATAACACCAAATAGTCAAAACTAAACCAATCCATCCCAAAGGTTCCCAAATCATTGCCAATAACGCTGTTACTGCCGCAAAGATTCCAACAAAACGCCAACCTTCATTATGAATATTTGGCAATAAATAATTTTTCCATGAAATATCAAAAGTTTTAATCATTTTATTTTCCCTAAAATTAAGCTTCTTTAAACCGTGACGCTGTCAACTGTCATCTAAAAAAGCAATTGTTATAACCCACTCAGCAAACCATATTTTTCTAAAAAAAACAACCACAAAATAAATTTATTAATTATAATAACAAATTAATAAAAAATATTCTTGCATTTAACAAAAAAGATATGTATAAGAACTTTTAGATTATGCGCTTGTGGCGGAACTGGTAGACGCTGCAGACTTAAAATCTGTTGGCCGCAAGGCCGTGCCGGTTCGATTCCGGCCTAGCGCACCATTTAAAATGCTTGAAAATCAAGCACTTAATTTCAAGGGCCGATGCAATTATGCTAGGTCCTTTAATTTTTTAAATCTAGCAAAAACAAGCACTTACACTTTTCTCTTGGTAAAATTTGGTGCGGGAGAGCAAAATGACTGAAAAGTGTATGGCAAACTGTATGGCAAAACCAATTCATTTGCACTTGAGAAATAAAATCTTTTATTATAGAGTTGAATTACCACGAGTTAATAACAAGCGAAGATACAAAATTATTTCGCTTCATACTCAAAACTACTATGAAGCACAGGAAAAAATAAGACAGATGGAAGAATTACAAGAAAAATTTACTCGTTTGCAAAAATTATACTTTAATTTAATCTATATAAGAGCATCAATACCTTCCGGAATACCTAGCGGAAATAATTTTGGACTCATTTCAACAGGTATATCAGAAAAAAAATTATCTGATGAAAACAAAGTTGAGGATGTAAAAGAACTTTATACATTGATTCTTAGTTTATCTAAACAAATTGAAGCACTTACCGAAAGTCAACAAGCCTTAATAGAAAAAGTTTCAGATATTGTGCCAAATATAAAAGAATTTCTCGGTCATACCATTGTGTCTATTATCCAATCTCAATTTTCTTGTAAATTACCTAATGAAACTGACACAACGACCTATACCATTGGAAAAGTTTTGGATTCTGTTTTGTTGCAAAAACAGGCAATAAATACTGAAAACTATCAAAACCGCAAAAAACAAGCTATTGTTAAAATTTTAAATGAAATTGGTCTTTCTCTAGATGATGATTATATAAAATTTCACAATGTTAACATGATTGAAGATTTAGCAAAAAGTATCATCAATAATAAAAGCATAAAAAATGATAATAAAAAAATGAAGATACGCTATCTTAAAGAGCTAGCTACTTGTGGAAATAACCTTAATCCAGATTTATATAAAAAAAATATAATAAATATGTTTCCTCATATTGAAAACACTAAAAAAGCAGATAAAACTCCGCACCAACCATATACAAAAGAACAATTACTTGAAATATTTAATCCAAAATATGATTTTTTTAATAATAATCCTGATACGTTTTGGACTTGTATGATTGCGTTATTTACTGGTGCAAGAATGAATGCTGCAATTACTTTACAATACAAAGATATTTTTACTAAAGATGGCATTGCATGCATTCAATTTTTATCAGACCATCCTATTAAACAACTAAAAAATGAAGCTTCAGAACGTTTGGTACCTATTCATAAACAACTTTTGGAACTAGGCTTTGTTGACTATATAAAAAGAAAGCAAACAAAATTAAAAGCTAAAGATACAGATTTTATTATAACAAAATGTCAAACCAAAAGTGGACAATATAATAATAAGTACTTCACTCGTGAACTTTCTCCATTTTTTACAGATATTAGAGTCAAAACTGGAATTAATGACGGTTATGATTTTCACTCTTTTAGAAAAAACATCAGTATAGCTATGCAAGATGCCGGTATAATTAACACTTATATTAATGATGTTATCGGGTGGGAAGGTAAATCAACAATGGAGCAATCTTACTCTAACCACAGACTTGAAGAAATTAAAGCTCAGTTAAATAAGTTTGAGTACGATTTTCTAAAACCTCATTTTGCAAAATGGAAAACTATTATGGCGAAGAAATAGGTGTTAATAGACATTATGGTAAACACTTATTTATTTAGCTGTTGTATATATTGACATACTAAGAATTTCAGCTACTTATGTTATTATAATTTAAGATTTTATACGATAAGCCCTAAAATTTTCTGTGAACTTTTTTCTTCTTTAGTGTTCACATCTTTAATATACATTTCATCTACCCCCATACCACTGCAGGCACATGCCATACCGGGATACTCCACCGCCATACTAGTACGGGATATGCATACTGCCAGTGCCATACTGCTATTACTAAAAATCAAGAAAACAACAAGCCTTTACGTGCGTGAAGAAAAAATTAGCCTTACTAAATTCAGTAAACATGACTTTTAACATAACTAGTTTAAAAGTTAAATTTTTTTCATTTTCGGTTTTACTTTTTCTTAAACAAGCTTAATCTATTGTATATTCAGGAGAAAATAAAAATGGAAGATATAAGAAGATATTTTAAAGAATGGCTAATTAAACAAGGCTACTCAGAAAAAACAAAATCCGGAAGGCCTAGTACTGTTTATGAATACATCAGCAAAATAAATAAAGTCTGTGATATTGTATATCTAGACCACAATATTCCTCATTGGGAATTGTTAGCTGAAGATATATATCCGATTCTTGGCTTTTATACTTTATGCAAAAAAGAAGATATATACATTACTGCAGCTAATATTTCTCAAACAAAGGATTTCTTAATTGAATTTTTATCTAGAATGCTTCCTTACAAAGATAATATAAAAAATTATTATTTAATTGAGCTTCATTCGAATGGTTATTTTATTAATCAATACTCACAAATAAAAGACCTTATTAATTATTTTAATGATGATAATTATATACTATGTACAATTTTAGGTTCAGAAAACGAAAGAAAAAAACATCGTGTTGCACTAACTAAATTTTTCGAATTCTTAAAAGATACTAAACACATAAATAGTTATTCTAACTCTTACAATAAGTTAAGAACACCTGAGGATATTGAATCTTTTTATAATGATATTGCAAAAAAAATTGGTGTTTTAATTAGCTATCAAAATCAAAATGATAATATTTTCAAATATAATACTTTCAAATTAATGAATAGAATTATTGGCGGTAACAGTAGTACACCTCCTCAAATTGATAATAGCAAAGACAATAAAGTTAATCCTAAAACTGTGATGGACATACTACGCATTTCATATAACACATTAAAACGACTTAATGATACATTAGTACCTGATGATGATGGCAATTACAATATTGATGATATAAACAAATATATAAATGATAATTTTGTTGCATCAAAATATAAAGATATAGTAACTCTATATGAAACATGGTGGACTGTAAAAGAAGCACACGAAAACTCAGGTATACACAAAAAACAACTTCAAAGATTAAGAAATCCCGATAGTACTAAAAATGAAATAGCTTATATTAAAGTTTCAAAAGAAATATATATTTTCTACCCTCCAGATGTGATGAGAAAATGTAGATAACTCTTTGTTTTTTTTTATAGATATGTCCGAATTGGAAAAACAGCATATTGTAAAGTGAAGCTTTTTATGTATCCTTTTAATATGTAAGGCGCACAAGTAAGACCTTACTAAACTTATAAAAGGACATATAAAATGGAAAATTCCATTATAATAGCCAATCAAAATGGCGAAGAATTTAAAAAAGCTATCGGTAAACAAAAAAACATAAAAAGAAGATGGATAAAGCATTAAAAGAGTTGCGTACAAAAAAAGAAATTTTGAAAGAAGATTATGGAATCAGTTATACCCAAACACGTCAATTAAACTATTATGGTAAAAAAATAGCTATATAAATGTTTTTTTGATATCTTTCTTTTTTTTAGGTCTTCGCCTTAATAATAACATTAATGTATTTAAATGTATGGAACTTAATTCAATTAATTGCTTTTTCGATAAAGGATGTATCCATCCTCGTTCTTTAATTTTTGATGTAAGAAAATTTAATTTTTCTTTTTCGTAATTTTGTAGCGATAATTCATTTTTAAAATCCTCAATTTCTGCGATATTTTGAATCAGTTGCTTTAACCAAGCATCCAATGTTACGCGAGAAATTTCTGCTTTTTCAGCCGTCTTTTTTAAATTTCTTCTTCTAAAATAATCTTTAATAGTTGTTTGCTTTTTCTTTAAGGAAAAAAATCTCCACTCTACTCTTGTATAAGTGCATAAACAATTTTTACATAAAAACCTTTGCCTTCCATGTACTATTCCATTTTTAACAAAATTTTCAGACCCACAATTTGGACAGATCATATTTGCTCCTGTTTTTACATATATAATATACAACTTTTTATAAAAATCTATCCTTAATTTACAATATTTTTAAATATTTGTTTTGGTTATGGTCAAAAAACTAAATTTTTATTGTGTTAAAACAATATGTTGAATAAAAAATAATAGTTTCCATAAATTTTTTTATAAAAACCCATCAAAAAAACAATTCTAGTTTTTGTAAGCATTCGTTTACCAAGTCGATAACAACGTTTTTCGATTTGATAACAGGCTTTTTATTAAGCCTTTTATTAAAATTAGAAGAAAGGATTAAAAAAATGAGGCATTTTAAAAATAACCTCTACACCAGTATTTTTACATCAGCTGGTATTGGTGAGTATTATTTGGAAAAAGAACTCGGCTTAATTTCTGCGGTTTCATGCGAAATTGTCGCTAACAGAGCTAAATGGTATAAAGAGTTGAATCCTAAGACGGAAATGGTTTGTGGAGATATAACCGAAAAAGAAGTTTTCGAAAAATTAGTAAAACTACATCTTGAAAAAGGATGTTGCGGAGTAATGGCATCCCCTGTTTGTAGGGATTTTACTCTCGCTAATTATAAACGAGATCCGAATAGTAAACGCGCAAATTTATATAAATATGTACTAAAATTTGTACGCAGAACCAATCCTATTTGGGTTGTTATTGAAAATTCAGACCAAATGTTAAAAGTCAAAGTTAATGGCAAAATAGTTGCTCTAAAAATCGTAGATGCATTAAAAGCTATGGGCTACAATGTTGCCTATGGTATACAAGACAGCTGTGGATTTGAAACTCCACAACATCGTCGTCGTACAGTGATTATTGCCCACAAAACAAAAGAGGTATCTTTACCTATACCAAGCAATAAAATTATTACATTGCGTGATGCAATAGGTAATTTACCAATCTTAGAATGTGGTCAAAAATCAAGCATCAAATGGCATGACGCTAGTATGTTTAAATGGACTGCATCACAAATTGCAGTTATGTCACACACACCTAGTGGTATGTCTGCACATGATAATCCAGCACCTTGGACACCTGTTAATGCAGATGGAAATCCAAGTGGAGCTAAATTTCGCTGCAGTTTCCAACGAAGGAACTGGGATGATGCTTGTAATGCAATTTTGCAAGATTCTAAGTCAATTTCTGGATTTAGAACTTGTCATCCTGGTAACTTTATTGGTTATGATTCCAGTGGACTTCCAGTATATGATTCGGCAAGACCTCTAACAATCTTAGAACTTCTACGAGTTACAGGCTTGCCTGATGACTATCCAATACCTAATTGGGCAAGTGATAATCTCATTCGCCAAATGATGGGCGAATGTTGGGTGCCCAAACATGCTCTTGCCTGTCTAAGGCAAATCATTTAAAATAAAATTTAATAAATTATCACCGATGTCTTCGGATGTCGGTGATTTTTTGTTTTGCCATGTGGTGCATGCCATACCGGATACACCACCTCTCCGGCCATACATCCATCCCATAAGTATACCATTCCCCCCGTCCCAGCATGGTCTATAATACTAAAAAACACAAAAGCCTTTACGTGCGAGCTCAAAAATTGGCCATTTCAAATTCAGTACGCAAAAAATTTAATGTTTAAAATCCAACACAGACAAAATCTTAAAAAAAAGTAGTTCAAGAAAATGTGACTTCGTTGCTAATCGTAGAACCTAGTCTTGAAATTGCAAAGGACATTTTAAGATGGCTCCTTTGTTAAATCTTATAATAAATAGGAAAAATAAAATATGATTAATAAAATAACATATATAAAAGAACCTAAGAATATATCAAAAGAAGATCTGTCCTTACTTGAAAATAATGCCAATAGCTCCATTAACCGTATGAAAGAAATAGTTAACACGGCCTTATTTACCCACAAATGTTATGAAAATTTGGAAGACAGTGTTGGCAACAAGCTTTCATTCAAACATAAAAGAGATGTTAACAATTGGATTTCATCATTTAAGCCAACACATTTTCTAACTGTTCAACTACCAGAAAATAAAAAAACAGCTATTTTCGAACGCTCCAAAGAACATTTAAGAAAAATAATGGCAGCATTTGAATATCGGTTAATTGGAAGACATTGGAACAAAAAACACTTATTTTTTATAGCTTTTGCAGAATTAGGAAAAAGTGACAGATGGCATTATCACGTTTTGTTTAATCATGGTAAATATACTAAGCAGCAACTTGAAATAGCAATGTTTAAAACTATGTCTGCATTACATATGCCTTTATATTGCTTAAAACTTGACTTAATAAGCAAATATCCGAATAAAGTTACTTCCTACTGCACTAAAGAACTAAGGATTAAAGATTATGGAACTTTTGATAGCTCTCGTATTATTCCATCTACTGACTTGTTTGGCTTCACAGAAAATGCACTCCCAAAAGCTCAATAAACAACCCGTAGACAGTCAGACTGATACAACTAAGTAAAATATAAGCCGGAGTGTAAAATTATCATTCCGGCTTGTTTTTTGAAATTACAATTATCTTAGACAATAAGGTTAAACAATATCTAATAGCTCTTTAAATGCGTATGTTGAAGGCTGATTTCCTTTACCCTCTTTTATTATTTCTAAAATATTTTCTGACGTTAATTTTTGCAAAATACGATTAGCTGTAACCCTACTATCTATTTTAGCATCTACAACAAATTGTGCTGAACTTATAATAGGTTTTGTAAAAAGTGCATCTAATGCTGTAGCTGAGTATTGAGATTTTGTTACATGAATAAATCTATCTTTCATATTATCATATAAAGTTAGCACTTCTTTTGCCTTTTTTGTATTTTTCTCTGCTTGATAAATTATTGCACGTAAGAAAAATTCAACCCATTGTTGCCAATTATTATCTTTAGTAATTGCATTTAAATGAGCATAATATTCTTCTCTATTGTTTTCTAAATATTCACTTAAATAAAAAACAGGTAGTTTGAGATATTGTTTAGAATATAAAAATAGTGGTATCAGGATACGGCCAATTCTACCATTACCATCTAAAAATGGGTGTATTATTTCAAATTGTGCATGAATAACTGCTAATTGAATTAAAATATCTTCTACCTCATCAGTATTTATATATTTTTCCCAATTATCAAGGGCTTTCACCATATCCATTGGAGAAGGAGGAACATATTTTGCCTCTTCAATAGTGCTACCAAAAGTTCCAATCCAGTTTTGTGTCTTTCTGAATTCACCTCTTGCCTTATTATCTCCACGAACACCAGATAATAAAATTTCATGCAATTTTTTTATCATATTAAGGTGAATAAAAGGTTTGTCCTTTAGCATGTTTTCAGCTTCTAGCATTGCTTTTCGATAATTTTGAATTTCTTCAATATCTCTAACCTTTTCTTGATTGTAATTTTCACCAGCTTCATACCTAAATACTTCTGATAAAGTTGCCTGTGTTCCCTCTATTTTAGAAGATAAAGTAGCTTCTTTTGTAGTCATAGGCGCTAATAATACATGGGGATTAACCATGCTTTCTAACAAGCCATTATACTGAGACAAAATCGCATTCGACTTACTAACCAATGGAATCAATTTATGCCAATCCAAGTTTGTTATTGGTAAAGAGTGAGGAACATATGGTAACATTTTATAATCTCCTTTTGTATTAAAATAATATATATAACAAATTTGTAAATCATAAAATCAATTATATGAACAGCAAACTAAATTGTAATTCATCTAAGATACATAAAACAAATTTGCAGTTCATATTGCGCAAAACATGAAACACAAATAGTTTTGTAAATCATATGCGTATCGCAAATTTTATACATAATTTCTAACAATAATCTAAAATACACACCATATGTCTCAATAAACAGCCCAGAAACAACAGGATTTGATGAAAGAAGTAAAACATAAGCCCAACCTGAAATCAATCAAACCGGGCTAAATTTTAAACTTTATCATTGGAATAGTTCATAAAATTGTATCAATATTCTTCAGCAAGTAGGATTGTGAGTGTTATAATTGTTTTAGAAAAGTCTGTAGGATCTTCTGATAAATATTGCATATTCTTATCATAATAGTCAATTTTGAAGAATATTTTTTGACCTTTATAATCAAAACTCCCAAAATCATGTTCACCATAAGGATCGTTAGCGGTGGTAAAATTATCAAAACTTCTCACTTTTTCTAGTATTTCAGCTATTTCATCTTGTGTTTTAGCCCTTATACCAGATGTTAACATAACTCTACCACCAATAAATGTCTTTCTAAAATTATCATTTAGTGTCTTAATATCAGTCATTAGTTAGCACTTTCTTGTAAATTTACCATAGATACAAACATTTTGAAGTTTCTTAATGCCTGTCTGACTGATGTATGACTTCTGCGACCATATGATGATTTTGCACCAGTAATTTCATATTCTGGAAGTATAGTTGCAATATTTTTAGCAAGAAAATCTAAAGTTATTGCTTCTTTTCTGCACAATCTTTCTATTCTACCTTGATAATCTAATGCGGTGGAAGGTTTATAGTTTCTATTTAACAACCAATTTTTGAATTCATTTAACATAGCAAATCTCCTTATTCCTTATAAACTAATGATATCTGTACAAACTGCGACACCTCTTTCTGCTTCAAGTTTACATGCTTTAATTGCATCACCTAAAGACCAATAGATTGTAGGCATCACAACACCATTAACACTTATCTGAAACATAGCTTTTCTCCTCTTTTGGTTATTTACTATATTTATTATATCGTGAATAAACCCATCCGCGAGCCCCAAAAACTCACAGGTTCAATGACATTTTGCTACGATTTAGACGAGATTACTAATATACAGACAAAAAAAGCCCCTCAAAGCAATAACCTTGAGGGAATAAATTAATAAAAAGCCTAAAGACTCAGTAACTTTAACTCAAAATTTTGTTTTACTTGCTTCCAATTAGGCATTTTGATTGATAGTAGGTTATAAAAATCTTCTGTATGTCTATCATAATAAATATGGCATAACTCATGATAAATGACATAATCAATTGATTTTTTGCTAGCCTTTATTAGTTCGGGATTCAAAACAATTTCGTGTTTTTTCAAATAGCTTCCCCAACGTTTATTAAGTTTTCTTATTTTTAATACTGGTTTTTCTACATCTGGAAAAGCCTTAATGCATTCGTTAAGACGCTCATTGAAAATAATTTCCGCTCGTTTCACAAGCCACTCTTGAAATGCTTTATTTATTTCATCAATCTTTTGAGGTGCAGATGATAAAACATAAATTTTATTATTAGATAGCTTTACAACATTTTTAAGAGCTGCTTTTTCAATTATAACCTGATATTGACGACCAAGGTAAAGAGCAGAACTTCCCGATTCATAAATTTTATTTTCAGGAGCATTAAATTGCTTAAAATATGACAATTGCTTATCAATCCATAATGTTTTTCTTTTGATAAAATTATCAATTTCAAAATCTTTTGCTTGAATTGGAGCTTTTATAATTATTCGAAAATCAGGATAAACCTCCGCAGATAAAGATTTCCTGTCTTCTTTAATTATTCTAAAGTCATAACTTTCAAACATTAGAGCATATCCTTGTTTTGAACAGCCAAATTCCAAGCTGTTTGTGCAATTTGTTCAACAACTGATGCAGATAAATCTTCTTCAACCTCATCAAACAAATAATCTTCAATAGCAAAAAGAATGTCTCTTTTTACACTTGTGTTATTTTGAAAATCTACAACTTTTTTCGATTTGATAATATCAACTATGTGCTCAACAATTTCACCATATCCATCGCCTGTTGATTTGAAAAAGTCTTTAATATTGCGATAAAATGGGTGATAAATCTTTACAGCTCTTATTTTTTCAGGAATATCACTATCAACATAATCCGTAACACTTTTTTGATAATCTTTAGCTTGGTTAAGCAAAGCCTCTAAATCTTCTTTTTTTGCATTTTTCAAATCTTTAAGCAATTTATCAATTAACTCGCTAAATTTACCATAAAAAGCCTCATCTTGATGATATTTTTCTTGAATAACCTTTTTAGTTTGAGCGAGTATTGCATCAGCTTTTGACTTATCTGATAAGCCATTTTTTTGATCTTCAATATATTGGTTAAATTCATACATGTTAGATAAACTGATTTCTTTTGAAAGCACCTCAACATCTTTTGCGGTAACATATTTATCCAGCAATTTCAAAATCTGGTCTTTATATTTCGAAAAATCAACTTTTTCAGCCATAGCTAACTGTGTTGTTTTCTTAATTTCAATAAATCTTTTCAAGTCTTTTTTATAAGTTAGCAAATCATTTGTATCTATTTTTTCATGAAAATCATACAACGAATAACAAACCGAAAATTGCTTGATAAATTTGTTTACATCATCATAAAAAGCTTCTCTTTCTTTTTCATGATCCTTCAAAAACTCAATATAAGCATTGGTGTTGTTAACATCTTTGATATCTCTAAACACATCATGCAGACGTTCAAAAATACTCTTCAACACAAAAATCTGGCTATCAGCATCTAACAATGCGTTTTCAATATCTTCAGGCGCATAGTTAGAAAACAACTCTAAAGCATTTTTAAGGTTTTTAGCATTTTTAGAGTAGTCAACAATCAAACCAGCAGTTTTGCTTTGTTTGCCAGCATCACCATCAAATACACGATTAACTCTTGCAATTGCTTGCAACAAGTTATGGTCTTTTAATTGCTTTGCCAAATATAATGCAGTATCACGAGGAGCATCAAAACCAGTCAATAATTTATCAACTACAATGATGAGTTCACAACCTTCGGGATTTTTCTTATAATCTTGAATTATTTGTTTTTCTCTTGTTTCCAAAGAACCATATTTATGTTTTTGCTCTGCTAAATATTCGGTAACTGCTTTTTTGTGTATAGCATTTACATCATCTTTGCCTTCATCAGCTAATGTATCAGAAATAACAACTTCAGAATTAATACATCCAAGCATATCCAAAGCATTTTTAAACATTACAGCAGCATATTTACTCGGAGCAACAAGCTGACCTTTTAATCCTGTATCCTTAAAGTTTTTCATAAAATGGTCATTAACATCTAAAGCTATCATTTCAATACGTTGAGATGTTTCTTCCAAAACAGAGCTTGATATACATTTTTTAGCAAAGTCCTTACGTTCACTCTCCGAAAATTTTGAAGCAAGCCTTTCATAAAATTTATCAGCAATCGCGTCAATTTTCTGGTCAACAAAGCGTCCTTGATAAATAAGAGGCAACACAGCACCGTCTTTTTCTGCTTCTGATATTGTATATTCGTCAATTAAGCCACCAAATTTTTGAATAGATTCAGATTTTGAGGCAACTTTGCCTTTCAAACGTTCGGGAACTTTTTTCATTAAAGGTGTTCCGGTAAAGGCAATCTGACAAGCTCTAAGCAACATCTTGTTCATCATCGCATTGGCATCACCACCTTGTGTTCTGTGTGCTTCATCAATCAAAACAAAAATGTTGTTATCATTATCAACAAAATCTGTCGGTTTATCAAACTTATGAACTAATGTTGTAATAACATCTAATGTTTTGGATTCAATTTTCTTAACCAAATCAGCGCAAGATGTTGCTTGTTGAACACCTTTTTTGATATTGCAAGCCGCAAATGTATCTCTAATCTGAATATCAAGGTCTGTTCTGTCTGTTACAACAATAACTCTTGGATTGTTAACGGTTTCAATTAAGTTTTTAACCAACATAACCATGGTTAAAGATTTTCCACTACCTTGTGTATGCCAAATAAGTCCACCATGACGTTTACCATTTTCATGTTGATTTTGAATTTTTGCTATTGTCTTTTTAATCGCAAAATATTGCTGATAGCGTGTAACTTTCTTAATTCCATTATCATAAATGATAAAGTTTCTAACCAAATCAAGCAAACGAGCAGGCTCTAATAGGCTGTAAATTCCTCTGTCTTGAGCTGACGGAGTTTCTTTTTCACATTGAGTATAAGAATATCTTGATAAATCTGATGCAATTTTCTTAACAACAGCTGCATCAACTGGTTTATTTATACTTTCTAACACTTTTTGATTATAAATGTCTGTTGCATTTTTTTCTTTCCAAACTGAATAAAACTCAAATGGAGTGAGCATTGTTCCATATTTTATTTCATTAACATTGGTTGCAACTAATATTTGTGGGAACAAAAAGAACTTTGGTGTTTGCGTATATTTTTGATTTCTTATCATCTGATGAATAGCTTCATCAACCAAAACAGAGGCTTTTTTGCACTCAATAACTGCAAAAGGAATACCATTTACAAACAAAACAATGTCCGGTCTGCGATTTTGATCTTCTTCAATTTCAAATTCAGCCACCACATGAAACATATTTTTTTCTGGCTCATCCCAATTTATAAACCTTAATTGTGGAGATGTTTTTTTGCCATCAATAATTTCAGGAACAGATACACCACTAAGCAAATTAGAAAAAATGATTTCTGAAGCTTTGACCACACCATCATCAAGCTTTATTTTCTCTAATCCAAAAATAGCCTCATCAATACTTTTATCAGATATTTCTGACGGATTTATCTCTCGCAAGGCTTTGATTGCAATATCACGCAAAATATATTGGCTTTTGCTGTCACGATAATTATCAACCTCATGTCTTGGAATATAGGTATATCCCAAGTTAATAAGTTGCAAAATCGCCGGAATTTGCGAACTATTAGCTTCATCAAAATCAGGAAGAATGTGGTGTGCGGTCATTTTACCTCTCTTTCTTCAAATGGTACTAGTTCGTGTATATCGTAAACATAATCTATTTGTTCCCCATTCTTAAATGGATAAGAAACGCCAAGTCTTCCCTGTGGACTCTTTTTACCTTCAAATACAGGTATATAAAAGTCTTGGCTATTTTCTATTTTATAATCTAAAGCGCTTCTAGCTAAATTTGAGCATACATCATTTTCATTATATAAAGTTGTTGGTGAAAAACGAACAGCAAACATAATTAAATTTGCTGCAATTGCATTAATGCAGTTTTCTAATGTAGCAAAGTGAAAATTTTCTTCTCTGTTATGTTTTATTTTATTGTAATCATCATACCAAGGCAAAGATTGTGTTGCTTTATCCTTGTTCCAGTTTTCAAATGGACAACATTTATAAGGTTTTGCATAACCAACTAATGAAATTTTATATTTAGTTAAATCAACAAACTTAAGAATTTCAATATAATCTTTCATTCGGTCATTTTTGCCAAAGTTATATTTTTTCAAAGTGCTTTCTAAATCAGAACAAGCCAAAAATAAGAGCTCCCTAATTTTGTGGCTATATGCTTTTAATCCATCTTCAGAAGGCTCAATAAATAATAAAATTTCTTGTAATTTTTGGATTAAAATTCCCAAGTCTCGTTTTGCATGAAATAACTCGCTTTGGTTAATATCAAGCTCTCTATTAATATGAACATTCATTAATGGTTTCCATACATGTCTGTATTTCCACCCAATTTCCATATTTTCTACTTTGGTTATTGTATATTGAAACGCATTTTTGATAACTTTTTCAATATTGTATTGTTTATCACAAATAAGAATACTGCATATCTGAGGAGCATAATCAATAGCTGCCACTTGCAAAAAAACGTTTTGTTGCTTTGCATTTTCATAAGCAATTACACCAAAACTTTCATCTCTAGCAAAGTAAACATCTGTTTTCATATTCGTTCACTTTCTACAATTAATGAGGCTAATTTGTTAGATAACGGTGTTAATTCATACATCTCAAGTTTTAAATCTTTTTCCGTAGTAATATATGATTCAATGTGCTGATACTTATTTTCTAATTCTTGTATACATTTTATATCTGTTACACTAAATCTTTTTTTATTTTCCCAATCAATTATTTTTATACCTGTTTTTTCTAAGAGCTTTTTATAAATTAGATATTCTAAATCAAATTCACTTAATGTTAAAAAATCATCCGAAATATTTTTATATCTATTTTGAAAAAAGTCATCCAATTCAGAAAAACTATCGAAATCTTTATTATAATTTTCATGCGAATACTTGAATTTTAATAAATCTATTTGTTTCGATGTTATTTCTGATACTATATCGATGCAATCATCAATCAAAATAGCATCCAAATCTTCTGCAAAAATTCTATTTTCTAGCATTTTCAATAATAAAGAAAGTTTTTTATCATTACCTTCAAAAACATAAGAGTTTTGTATTTTAAATATAGTTTTGATTACACTTGGTTGCTGTAAGGCCTCATATAGCTTTTCACCTAAACTTTTTTCAATATTTAAAAGATTATCTATAATTCTATTATCAACAATCTGTTGTCTATTGTCTGCTGTTTTTCTAGCAGAGCCTACGCATGCGAACATATTACGTAGTTTTATATCATCCAACAGAACTTGCAAATTTTTACGTGTCAATAAAAGAGTTACATCACCATTGACTTGAAAATTAAGGCTGTTATCACCTTGTTGATTACTAATTAAAACTTTTTCAAACATAGTTACCTTTTATCCATATGGTTGATATTTATCTGAATATTATTGGAATTATTGCCTTGTTTGTTTTTTAAGGTGTTTGTATTTTTTTTATTATTAAAATAAATAGTAATACCAATTAAGCTAGCAATAATACCTCCACTAATGATTTCTAATAAATATTTTAAAATAAATTCAATTAAATCTTTTTGTATAAAATCCATATCATTTCTCCTTAGTTCACTTTCACACGGGTTTGGCCGGTTAAGAGTTGTTGCATTAAGCCTTTCTTTTGTTCTTTTAAGGCTTCTAATTTTTTGTTCAAAAGGTCAATTTCTTCATCAGCCGTTGATAAAACATCAGCAATGGCTTTTTGTTCATAGTATGGTGGTAATTGTATTTTTACTTCACCAACAATATCTTTGTTTAAATTTCTAACTCCAGATCCAGCTGCACACATATTAAATTTTTTTTGTGTTTCCGAAAATGATAATAAATAAAACAAAAATTCTTTTGAAACATCTTTTTTTATACTTGTTAATGCAAGCCAACCGTCATGAATACACGCATCTATTTTCATTATATAAGGACGACCAAAACTCATAGAATTTGATAAAATAAAATCACCAGAATGTACTAACGTTGTTTTGGATAATCCCTCTGTTTTAATTTTATTTTCTGTTTGATATATATATTTTGCATCAGAGGAAATATCGCCTATTTTTAACCAATTTAATCCATCATTAGATGAAGTTAAATAGTCGTCAATAGGACGAGGAGAACCTCCTCGCTTAATATTACAAAAATCACGTATTAAGATTGAGTTCCATGGTTGGGTGAAGCCGTTGAGGCGGGTTTTTCCAGTTAAGAGTCTTTGCATTAGACCTTTTTTTAAGTTTTTCTTTTGCTCTATCAAAGATGATAACTTTTCAATCGCCTCATCCCATGTCCCCAAAATCCTCGCAATCTTCTCCTGTTCAGGTAGAGGTGGAATAGCAAATTTTAAATTATCAATGTCTTTTTTTGAAATCTCAAGGAAAGTGCTTCCACAAGCCTTACGAATTAATTCATTTTTGTTTTTAGTAATTAAATAATATAAAAAATCTACATTATTATTTTTAACTATAATATTTTTAAAACCTTGATTTGTACACATAGGCACTTTATTGATACAACAATCTCCGATAGTTGCACGAGTACAGATTATCAATGAATTGATAGGAAGCAATTTTGCAGAACTTTCCTTTAAGCCCTTTTCTGTAATTTTTCTTTCTGTATTTGAAATAAATCGATTTGATAAAGTTGATACTTCAGATGGAGTAACCCATAAGACATTACCATCCCAATATTCAGGATTATTTGTATCAGGTGTTCCTCCTGATACAACATTTCCTAAATCAGAAATTTTCTTAACACTCCACCCCTCAGGTATTTTTTGATTAATATTATTCATCTGCTGTTTCTCCAACTTTAATATGATTCCTATATATTTCAGCAGGTTTCATTTCTAGGATTTCTTTAATAATCTTAAATTCCTCATCGATTAATTCGCTTCTTTTATCTCCTACAGGTAGTTTCTCCCATCTACAATGCAAAATAAAAGCATCTCTTGCATTTTCAGCCCACATTTGAGTATAATCCACAATTTCTTTTGGTAACATCAAATTTGCATTAGCAAAAGCTTCTTGAATATTATCAAGAGCTTCTTTATTAACATGTCCACATTTTAATACTTCAAATATAAAACTATTTACCAAATTATAATTATCTAAAAATAACTTTCTTTCATCAGCCGTTAACGTTTGCTTATGATTCATAAAATCAATTTCACAATCCTTAAATTTAATTCTTGCTAAATCTAAAAATGCAAACACCCAACAAACAAGAGCTATCACACCAAAGTCAAATCCATTTAAATCAAGAACTGTTAAAACCAAAGACATAAATGCAATCAACAATAGTGATGCATGCTTTATTGAAATACCCATTGTCGATAAAAAGTCTTTAAGTTGCTGGTTTAAACTACTAATTTTCTTTTTCATTATCATAGTCCTTAAAAATTTCATCAGCATTTTTTACTAAGATATTCCAAACCTGCTGAGGTATAATCATAGATTGATTTCCATAGTTTTTAATAACACCCTTATTTTCTAAGCATCTTAAAAATTTTATTACTTTTTCTTTAGTGTCAAATTTCCCTTTATAAAACTCATATGTAAAGCCTCCACCATACATACTTATAAGCTTTTTCTCGTAAAAATAAGCATCTCTATCCATATCTATTTGTAATTCATTATTATTTTCATAAACACGATTGTGTAAAAAATCTTTTTCTTCAGAAGAACAATTTTTTAGTGTTTTTAATATTTTTTTACTGACAAAATAATTTTTAATTTTTTGAAAAATTGTTCTGATAATCTTCGTATAAATTTGTTCAATCAGGTATGCAATGCCTAAAGAAGCAATAATAAAGGGTATAAGATATTTTCTAATCATGTCTTTAACATAATCAAAACAATCATGTTTTGCAATTAAATATTTGTCTGAATAACATAGTTGTAAATGGTTAAAGAAATCAACTTCATCATTCCTGTATATACATCCTCCTGTACTCATTGCTTCAAATTCTTCATACTCACAACTAGAACAATTAGCTAATACGTTATATGGAGGCAATAAACTTTTGCAGTGATACGCCAAAATTATACGTGAAGATACCGGTAAATAAATTTCTATACCAGGAACTAGTGTTCCAATATTACCATAAGCACCATAATCTTTTTTATTATCTAAAACAACAGGTGCATCTGAAATATATAAACTATCATCTAGAGTATCTATCAAAAACATATTTTTTGTAAAAAAAAGTATCTTAGCCTGTGTCCATGCTAATTCTCCTAATTGTGTTATACTCATTAATTTAGCGCACAAGTCAAAATTTTTTCCTATATTATCTTCTAGCCAATCATTATAAGTGCCTTTAATATTAGCATAGTTTTCATAAAATTCTTTTGCTTTATCTGCCGCGGATTTTATAATTGTTTTGATATTATTGCGATGATGAGTAGTTCTAAGCATTTGTACAGCTGTAAATAAACACAAAATAAATCTTTCTTCGTCATTTAATACAGATATGCATTTATGTTGCAGTACTTTTTTAACAATTTCTCCAGTTATTGTTTCTATTTTTGTAATCACACTATCACAAGATAAAAAAATATCATTGAAAGTATCCTCTGTAATACATTTCGGTGCATTTTTTAATATTTCCTTTATTTTAGGTTGGTTTCTGCATAACTGTCCTAAAGATAAATTATAAAAATCATCTTGAGAACAAACACTTTTAATGTTTCTTTGTTCAATTCTTCCTGTTTTTTTATCAAATCTATAAACCATTTTATTTTCAGAAAAATTTTTTAACAAAAATTGGGGAACATAATGTTGGTTAGAACTCATTAGACATTTCCTTATATATATATAGCAGTTTAAATTACCCAATCAACACTATATTATACCACAAATCACTTAAAAAGTCAAGGAAAATCAATCCGATAGAGCTTGTCGGACATATTGAAAAAATAAGAATATATTAAACACAAAACAATTGAACATTATAATTTTCTATTGACTTTTTTTATTAAATTTGTTTCAATTTGACTATGCTTGTTGGAACGCATGGTCATTCGCCCGAAGATTTATTCATCCAATGTTGAAATGATAATAACAACTTTAGTTAATTGTCATTTATTTGTTTGCGAATGCTTATATTTGATAATTAACGTAATTCAAAGGAGTTATTGTTATGACAACAATAGATTACTACAAACAACAAGCTAAACTTTTATTAAAAGACTACAACTTATCTAAAGAGCACAATTTCAATCAAAATGAGGTTATTTATGATGAACCTCAAGAGCATTTTGATATAAACAATGTTTTTTCCAAAGCCAATAAACAAAAAGGAGAAGACATTAAACTGATGAACGCTCAACATATTCTTGCAAAAATATCAGGTTTTGATAATTGGGGTGATTTTTTACATTCTTCAGAAGCTCAAAAAGAAATCGGAGCATTAAAAATGAATTGTTATAAAATTGGAATAGACCCCCATATTATAGAAGCCGCAGATATGATAGTAAGTCATGAATTATTTGCAGATTTTGTTGATGATAACGGTGATGTGAATTATTCTGATGAGCAAGAATTAGAAATGTGGAAACATGTATTAAAAGAACTATTGTAATAAAAAACAAAACATAATTTATCGGAGAGTATTTTCAAAATACTCTCTTTTTTTATTCAACATATTGAAAAAACTACTTTTACGTTCAATCTATTTCATTTCTTTCTTGATTTAATCATAATTTATTCATAACCTAACCATAAAATAAACATAAATCCGAGGTAAGTTATGGCGCATTTCAATCAAAGACAGGGTTTGTTCCAATCAAAGAAAGACATTTTGCAATATGTCAATGATGACCCGCGAGAATATATCCCTTATGATTACAGCTATTCGGAGGATATTTTCCCCACCATAAACAATCTGTTCCATGATGTTGAAAAACTTGAAATCAAACGTCCGCTTAAAAATATACGAGCATTTTTAGAAGGAAGCCTCGTCGGTATTTGTTTCAAATACTTTGATTTCAACGATATTGACAGCGTTAGTCTTATGATGGAAGCAATAAATTCGCCGGATGTTGATGCGGTTTATTTCATAAATTGCCGTTTTAACACAAGTTGCGGAATTGATTTGCCTCCTGCCGATGCCGGTTATTATGATTGCGAGTTCAACGAGCCTTTTTATGTAAACACCCGAGGAAGCGAGCTTCCGGATGCTCCGATAGAGTTTCATAACTGCGTGTTTAACTCGTTATTGAGCTTTGAAAACATTGCCGGATGCGTTCCGGTAGAGCTCGACCGTTGCCTCTTTAACGAAAATAGCAAATTCAGCATGGCAAGATTTAATCGCGACAACGACAAAAGCCTGTATCATATTGATATCAGAAACACCATTTTCAAAGGATTGGTAAGTTTTGAAGGCGCAACAATCCCCGAGCGTAGCATTTTTGACTACCTGACATTTTTCGACGATGTAAACTTTAAGGACACCGTGATTGGCGAACA
>JAZSQL010000035.1:0-34842 GCA_045537965.1 Alphaproteobacteria bacterium | reverse complement strand
AGTTAGCTATGGAAGAGGAATGTGTAGAACCTGAAAGCAAAAAGTGTAAGCAAGCAACAGCCGTTTATAACAAAGCAAAAAGAGAATATGAATGTGCAATTAACCCCGAAAATGAAATTTGTAAAGAAGAAAAAGGTGGTATATTAGCTGGAGCAGCAAGAAAACTAGTTGAAACAGAAACAGCACAGCCAACACGCCAAAGAATGATGGCAGCCGATTCTGTTGCTATGAGCCCTGCAACTACAGATGGTGCCACAAAACAAAAAATAGCAAAAATTGATGTTGTAAAAAGTAGTACTAAAAAACTAGTTCAACAAGGTATAACAAAACCTATCTTCAATCAGGCAGATGCAATTTCTTCAGCAATGTTAATGGCAAAAGAAAATTCTGTTGTACCAGAAGAACAAGTTTTAGATGCTGTTGTACCTATAGAAAATATAAATTTATCAGCAAATGTTAGTGTATCTGATGTTATGGCTATAGCTGCTGAGAGTAAAACTAAAGAAAAAGGTGCTAATAAACAAGAAGCTAAAATAGATATGAAGTTTGAAGATCAATTACTACAAGGAGTAGGTAGTAGCAAAAAAATTCAAAAAAATATTAAAAATATCGAAAAAAAGAAATTAACTGATGATAAAAAAAGCACCGCAAAAAGTCAAACAATTGGAAGTGTTCAATCAGGTGAGCTGACTAAAGCAAAATCAAACTCATCAGGAATTAGAACTTTAATTAAGGAGGAAAGTGATGACTAATAAATTGATAATCTTTACTTGGACACTTCTTAGTTTTTGTTTGTATACGAATATAGCTTATGCTACGTCTATAAAAATTCAAGGTGATCCAGAGCTTGTATGGTTGTCACCATTAGGAAAATCCGATCTTGAAAATAATGCTTATAATCGTTGTGAGTTCATCAAAATAATGAAACCAGGTTCAACCAAAATATCCAAAACGACAAAGACTACATATCAAGTTTTATCAAAATACATATCAGATTTATATGCTCAGTCAATAAAGATATCTGCGTATATAGATGCAGAAGAAAAAGAAGATAAACCAGATGTTGATTTAACAGATGAAAAAATTTTAATAGATGAACTTATTACTCGTCGGCTAGGGAATATTGCTCGTCGCATAAATATAATTAATTCTTTTGAATCAGGAATAGCTGTTTTATCCAACCTATTAATTATAAATGGTTTACCTAATAATACTTACGAAAGTTTTCGCGCTTTGAATAATGGTAAGTATGAATATGTTAGTGATTGTAAAGTGCTTAAAAGAGGAAAAAAATAATGCAATATCTATATCGCTTAAGTTGCTTTGTTGTTTTGTTTTCTATCATATTTGGTGGAACAAATGTTTATGCTCAAAACATTTTTAAAATTGATATTAGTAAAACAGCAGGAAAATTTTCTGGTTGGGTGCAACGACAAGTTGGTAACTTTAAAGAAACAATGTCACAGATTAGTGAAGCTCAATTTGCTACAACTATAGGTGATGGTATAAAAGCTGCTAGGCAAGGAATAGCGTATGCTCAGGAGCAATTTAATGCAGCTATAAAGCTTTATAATGATACCAAAAATGCTGTCCTTAATTCAACAGAGTATAAAATAGCAATGCTCTCTAAGGAAATAGCTGAAGAGTCCAAAAAAATAAAAGAAATAGAAGAAGAAAAAGAAAAAGAGTTATCAGAACTTGAAACAACATCAAAGATAGAACGTACTAGTTTGGAAGAAAAAATTAAAATAGCTCAACAAAATTTTAAAGATGGTGTTGATATTTTACAAAATGAACTTCTTGCATTGCAAGCGGAAGGTGCAGATGATCTTAGAATTTCTGAATTAGAACAAGAAATAGAGATTTTTAAGATTGAACAAGAAGCCAATATTGCTGCACTAAATAGTGAAATTGAAAATTTAGACACCCAATTGAAAATCGATAGTGAAGTTATCACAACTCAGTTTGCTGAAAATATTTATGCACAAGGAGAAAGTATTGCTGATTTAACTTTGCAAATGGAAGAATTGATGGAGCAGGACAAAAAAGAAAATGATAAAAAAAACCAAGATCCAGAACAAGCTTTTGATAAGACTGTTAAAGATTTTTCGTTTGAAAAAGACGAATTCGTAACATTAGAAATGAAAGAAAAAAAAGAAGAAAGTACCTTATCAAAACAAAAAGATTCATTTTTAGATAGCATGAATACTACAACAAGTATAGCAAAAGATACTGAGAATACAAAAGAAAAACTAGAAAGAGAGGCAGGTGTTTCATCTACTGTAAATGGTAAGTCAGAGGTTTTAGCTGAAGCTATTAAGCAAACTTCTTCTCAACTCGAAATTTTGTATACTTATATGGTATCAGAACTAGCAGCTATTGAGGCTAAAACAGCAACATTAATAGCGATAAATAAAACGTATCGACCAGATGCAGAATCAAAAGCACAAATAGATATATGCAACTATGAAGAAAAAGAAGAACCAGGAGATATGGTAGACAGTGTTAATAAAATTAAAATAGAATCAAATCTCCAAAATGCAAAACAAAATGTTGAAGATATCAAAGAAACAGAAAATGGTATAACGACAATAGAGGGCATATTTTAAAGGAGAAAAATGATGAAAAAATTTATTATAGCTTTTTTTCTCTTAAATTTAGTTACTAATTCTTATGCTCAAGCTCCTTGGGATCTTGCGTATCATGCTTTGCCTGTGAGTCAAACTTTTGATATTCCAGAAGAAATAGCTCAAATAGCTGCTAATGCTCAAAGTGCAGCTAATCAATCTAAAAAAATTATAATGACAGCTAAAACTGATGCGACTAATATGCAATCAGGATATATGTCGGCTTATAATAACATTAAAAATGGTGCTATACTAGGAGCTAATGGTAATCCTGGTCAAGTTGCCCCAACTTTTTGTGGATCTCCTCTTGGAGATGTTAAAACAAAAAAAATAGCAAAAAAATTTCGTAAAGTTTTTTTTACCAGAAGATCAAATATACTTAAAGATATCAAAAGTGCTAAAGGCAGACGAGATAAGTTTTATATGGACAATCTTTATGCCATATATGCAACATCAAAAATTTTACAGGAACAATTGGAAACAGAAATTAAACCAAAATTAGAAGAAGCAAAAGCATGTGCAAATATGGAGTGTAAAAATAGTCCCACGATGCCATCTTCAGAGGAAAGTGGTAATAATGAGGTTATTTATACGTATGGTGAACTTCTTAATATTTTTGACAGTTTTGTAAGGCATTGGGAAAGTATTGTTGCATTAAAAGCTCGTTTAACGGCGGTATCAGCTATGCTTGTTGTTGATGTTGTTGTTGATGATGCGAAAGAGGATAAAGATTCCTCAAAAAAAACTTCTTTAAACAATCATTTTATTTTAAGAAATTCAGAAACACTAGCATTTGCTCAGGTATCTTATAATAGGACAACTAATACAACATCATTAGCAAATATTGAAGCGTCCATTTCTAGTAGCAAGACAGAAGCCATGAAGATGGTTTCGGATTCTGTACAATTTGCTGCACCAGCTATGAATGAAAAAGAACATCCTCTAGCCGCAGTACAAGATAAACTAAATGCTGTTGCTAGTTTAACTAAAACAGAAAGTGTTGTTAAAGAAGCTGTAGATATTCACAATATGATTAAAGAGATGCGCTCATATAGAGAAACGGCTGAAAATCTAAAAAAAATGCAAGAAGATTATAACAAAACACTTGAGAAATTGAGACAATCAGAACAATGTGGCATTAAATATGTTGGAAAATATTTTTCTAATCCTGTAAAAGTCTGGTCTGGAATAAAGTTAAATGAAAATGTTCAAAGACATGATTTGCGCAAAGGGATATCGGGGTGGGCTATTGAAGCCTTTGAAACAGCCAAAGCAGCTGAAACATCTACAGTAACAGCTGATGATGTTGCTCAAAATTCAATGACTCAAGAAGAAATTGATGAATTAAGTGATGACCCTGATTATTCTAAAGCATCTGAAGCAGGACAACAAAGTAAATCAAGTTTAAGCAAAAGTAAGCAAGAACAAAGTCAGGAAGAATCTCGCAAATCATCAATGCAGGCATGGCAAATAGGAGCAGAAGCCGCCAAAATGTTGGGTAATGATGCTTCATCTTGGGGCGATCTAATAGATAAACCAATGATTTGGACCGATACTAAGAATTTTTATAATGAATATCTTCGTCGTAAATATGAAAATATTAGAGCATATTTAAAATCATATACTCGTAATGACGTTTTAGCTTTGGTAGTCGCTAAACTGAAAGGTGAAGATCAAAATATTACAGATACTAATTATCAAAAAGAGCTTGCAAAAGTTAATGCAGAGACAGATGAAAAATTAAGTGCAACTGTTAAACAAGCAGGTATATTAGCAGAGCAAAAAGCTACAAGCTTAAATACCACTATTAAAGGGTTGCAAGAGCAAAGAGATGCTTTAATAGCTAAAATGGATAAAGTAAGTTCATCAATGAAAGATGATCAAAATGAAGTAGCTGATATCAGAGCCGTAGCTGAAGAGAAAGCTTTTCAACAGGTTGATGAAGCACTAAATGCAAAAGTAGTTTTCCCTTCATCGTCAACTAGCGTAAGCAAAATTCTTGGCGCAGAAGCATTAAATGATCAAGTTGTTGCAGGTAAACAGGGACATGAAAACAATGATAAGGTTAAAACTCTAACAAAAAATATAGAAAACAATGAAAAAGAGCTTAATTCATTAGAATCTCAATTAGATAAAATAGACAAAGAAATGGCAATCACAAAATTAAATGAACAAGCTAATCGTGCAACAATTTTTAACGATAGTTCAGCGATTGCTGAGAAGCTAAAAGCTTCTCTAAAAGAACAGTTGATGCAAAAGTCTGATAGCTTTAATGAAGATGTTAAAAAAAATCTTGAGATAATTTTGCAAGAAAGTGCAAAAAATAATCCTCTTATAAATCCTGTTGTTATGATGTCTATGGCTGAAGAGGCAGCTGATATATCACTCAATGTATTATATAAACAAGTTGATGCAATTATCGATAGTGGATATAGTCAAATGTTAGCAATGGGAGATAAATTGTATTCTCAATCATCTCATCAACAGATAGTTAATATCCACAACCAAATGCTTACGCAGATTAAAGCTCTAACATTAACCTATAATGTTGTAGGGCTTATTAAGGTTGATAGTATAGTTATGTATGCAAAATTACTTGCTATAGATATTTCCCCTGAAACAGAAGGATTTTTTGTTGGAGCAACAGCAAAAGCCAGAGATATGAAAGCACCATACGGTTTGCCAAATTTTGATTTACCACCAGTACGAGAAGTATTTCATTTTGATGCTACCGATTATAATAATGTCAAACCATATATACCAGATAATACATCAAATAGAGCTATTAGTTCATCGGATTTTTTAAATTTTGGTGGTGACATTCCTGCAATTTGGCAACATATTTTAAAAGATAATGCGTTTATTGATAGTAAATATAATCTTAAAAGTGCACTAAGTTCAGGATGTGAAGATGTAGCTTTTTCAAGAGGTGGAATAATGCCTTGTGTGGTAGAAAGTTCTTCAATCATTTTGGATATTAATAGTGAAGGTGAATATTTTACAAGAAATGATATAACACCAACATATCTTCCCAAATGTTTACTTGTTAAGCTTGAAAAAGGTAATCCATATCATACGTTTTGGGATAGCAAAGTAATTTTGTTAGATAATGCTAATGGATTTTTTGAAGAAAATGATAATAAATATGTTTCACCCAATTGTCAGTATAGTGAACTTGGGATGCTCTTAGAAGCGGATGAAAATAATAACCTTGCTTTCAAAGAAAGGGCTGCAGAAGTATATAATTTATTATTAAAAGATGAAGATAGCAAAAAATTAAATGATAAGCAGAAAAATAAAATAGCAGCAGCTCAGCATGCTATTCTTTCTCGAAATCAAATAGGTGATTTTTTAAAACATGTTGAAAATGAACAACTAAGTCGTCAAAATATTGATGAATATAAAGAAAAATATAATACGCAGATAACTAATTTAAAAGAAAGGTTAAAAGAACATGGTTATGAAGTGTCAAAAGATTTTGATTTGATAAAAGATAGTGATTATAATTTAGCTGTTAAAAAATTAAAAAACATAAAAAAAGATAAGATTACAAAAGCTAAACAAGAAATAAATTCTGTAGATGCTAAAGATAATAAATTAGCAGAAGAAAAAATAAATACATACAATAAAGTGATAAAAATTATGCAAAAAGATGTAGATTGTATTATGGATGTTTCTATACTTGATGCTGATGATAATGACATTGAAGGACGTTTTACGAAGGCTAAAGTAGATAAAGCTATTGTAGATAAATACAAAAAAGGTTTAAAAGATTCAGGTGATGAATATAATGATATTGAAGAGCCATTTTGTGCTAATTACTAGTTATATAAGGTATTGTTATGGGTTCTACGCAGATTGAAAATGGGCGAAAAGTGTTTGCTATAGAAGGTAATGCCAAAGCTCCAGAATATATTAATCAATTAGAGGAAGACCGCGGAGGGTTTCGTCGAACATATTATCTGTGGGTTTCACGCTTTTTTATTCTTACTGCTACCATTTCAATGATGTTTTTAGTTTTAGCATCATTGTCTTTATTTCGTTTGGCTCCGATGGTTTCTGTAGAACCTTTCTTGCTAATCAATCAAAGTGAGTCTGAAAATATTGTTCGAAGTGAACCTATTACTAAAAATATGGCTTCAAAAGATAAACTTCTAGAAATGTTTATTCGCCAGTATGTTATTATTCGTAATACCATAATTAATGACCCTATAGAAATGCGTACACGGTGGATGGGTGGAGGGATGCTTAATTATTTGTCATCTCCAGAAGTTTATAATGAGTTTGGGCGTGCAACAAAAGCTATTTGGGAAACAATTTTTAAACAAGTTCTTGTGCGTGAAGTAGAGATCATATCTGTTACTAGACAAGGTGGTAGTCGTTCAGCAGTATGGAAAGTTGACTTTAAAACATACGATTTATATAACGAACAAAAAAAGGATCAAGCACAGCAAGAGAGTACTTTAAGGGTACGTTATTGGACGTCATCAATTACTGCATATTTTATTCCAGAGAGAGGCTTTGTATTTCCTCGTTTGATAAATCCGCTAGGCTTTACAGTTACCCGTTTTTCTCAAACAGAAGTAGAAATATTCTAATTTGTTGATAAGTATACTTAAGCTGTTAGACATTTGAAATAAAACAGTATAACTTCATAATATCTATAGTACTATTTATAACCTAAAAAGAAGGGTTGATATTATGAATATGCGTTTCAAATTGCTAATTTTATTTGTATTGTTTTTATTGTCAGGTTGTTATGGCTCTTATTATGAGCCAGAGCCTGTTGGTATAGGTACTGGAAGTGACGAACTTAAATTGTCTCCTTGTGCTTGTCTGGAGATTGAGTTACCAAAAACTTTGCCAGATTGGTTTGTTGCAACAATTTAATTTCTTGGAAGGGAGTGATGGTAGAAGAAATCGGACAAAATCGTCCTCAGTCGCGTCTTATCGAGGGAAGGCGTACAACAGTACATCCTGCTTCTAAGCGCGTTAAAGATGAGGTCTTTGTTGCTAATGTTGCTGAAAAACGTTACTTGTGGACGGCAAGAGCTTTTGCTGTTGTTACAGCATTAAGTGTTTGTTGTAACGTTGTTCTAATTTTAGCTATTTTTCAAGTTTTGCCATTATATAGGATTGAACCCTTCTTGCTTACGTTCCAAAATCGATCGGAGCAAGTGTATAATATTCAACCGATAACCACGGAATTGCGTAATCGTAAAGCAATTACAGAAGTCTTCGTTAGAGAATACGTTATGTTGCGTTCTACATTTAGTAGTGATGTGGCTGAGGTTGAGGCTAGGTGGATGCCTGGTGGACCAATACAGGAAATGTCTACTAATAAAGTTTATCAAGATTTTTTAGATAATGTTGCTAAAAAGGCGGTTGGTATCATAAAAAATCAAGGAATGCAGCGTAATGTTAAGATTTTATCTGTAAATGAGTTAGCAGATGGTGTTTGGCAGGTTGAATATGAAACACAAGATATGTTTCCTGATTCTGCACAGCCTGAAATCGGTTATTGGACGGCTTCGTTAAATGTTGGTTATCGTCGTAAAACTGTAAAATATGGTGATCGCTTAAAAAATCCTGTTGGTTTTACTGTAACAAGATATGCTTTAAGTCGTAATAAAGTGGAGTAGAATGAACGTGAATAAAGGTTTTATTGTGAAATATTTGTTTGTTTGTTTCTTTTTGTTATTCTCTGGAGTGACTAGTGCTCAAGTTGATCAGCAGGTAATGGATGCTAGTGCTGAGCAAGCGCAAGGGAATTATACTCCAATGAATCTAGGATATGCAGGTTTTAATTCGCTAGGTATGACGCAAGCAGCATGGTTGGATCCTTTGCAAAATCTAGGTGAAGGACAGACAAAGCCTGCATATTCAAAATATTATTGGACACCAGATTTGGTGTTGCCAATACGTGTTCGTGAAGGGATGATAACCATTGTTAATTTTCCAGAGTGGGAATTAATAGAGGATATTTTTATTGGTGATAGCGCAACATTTGATGGACAGATATCTGGTCCAAGCACTTTGTTGTTATACCCTAAACGAGGTGCGAATGTTGGTGTTGATACTAATATTATTGTATTTGGTCGCTCAGGAAATCGTTATGTGTTTTATGTCAAGTCTGAAGCAGTTAATACAGAAAGATTAACTAATGTTATTATTGATATAGATGTTGTTGATGAATATACTCCAGAAGATGTAAGAAGTGGTTCAACATATGGCGGTGGAACAAGCGGAGCTAAAGTTGCAAACGGTTCGATATCAACCTATACAAAACGTTTTCAAAAATCAGATTGGTTAAAGTCTATTCCTGTTGATCCTAGCGAATTTAAGTTTGATTTAGAGGTGTATGTTCCAAATCCCGATGATGTTGTTATTGCTCCAGAAAGAGTTTGGCGTGATAATATATTTACTTACATAGATTTAGGTAAAAAAGCTCTAAATATGACACAACGTCCTGTTGTTAGTATGATTGTTGAGCGAGTTGAAGTCCCTGTAGGATTTAGAACTAAAGGTCCAGATAATAGATTGATTGTTGTTGAAGGTGTAGGTGATCTAGTTTTACGTAATGGTAAAAGGCTTATCTGTATTAAAATGCGCCGTTCTGATGAAAGTGGTTTAGAGTTTGCTGTGGATTCTAGAGATTATTTGCCTCCATCTTGGGAAGTAGGGCCGAGTATTCCAAATCAACAAACTATGGGTGTTGGGGCTTCTCAGGTTAATATGATGCAAGTTCCTAGTGGAATAAGTGTGCCAGGTCAATTTGATATTCAGGTTGGGCAAAGCCAGATAATCGTTCCTGAATATGCAAAAGGAGGATATACCCAAGGTGGAAACATTGCTGATAACTTTGATTACTCTAAGATGCAGCGTATCAGTGGTAATTCAATGAATAGTCAAGCTAGTAATACAATGGTATCACAATATGGTTATGGCGCAGGTTTCAAAGATGTTGATAATTCCAATATTTCAATAGAATTAGGTGCAGATAGTGATGTTGCTAATTTAGAGGAATTATGGGGTAAGTTATCTTCTAAATATAGTGACCAACTAAGTCGTTTTACTCCTTTCTTTTCTGTGGATGCTCCTGCAGACGGACAAGGAAAAGAGTTGTTCCATTTGCGAGTGGGACCAGTCAAAAGTTTAGATGCTGGCGATAAAATTTGTGGTGAACTAGGACGGAATGGGGTGTTCTGTAGTGTGGTAAGGACACAGTGATTAAAAAATGAGCAAAGAGCCTTTAACAAATTCAGAAAAATATGTTAAAAAGACCAATAATATCATATTGATGATTGGTCTTTCATCTTTGTTTATTTTTATTTTTGGACTTATCTTACTGATAAAGAGTGGAGATGATGTTGAAGAGTATACAGAGCCTGTCTTTACAGAAAATGCAGACGTTTTTGGAAGTATTCCGACAACCACTCAAACGCAAGGGATAGAATTTTCAACAATGGAAGGGGAAATTCCTCTTACAACAACTCCAGACCCTGTTCCAATGGGTGAGGTCGTTTTAGGGACAGAAGCTAAAAACGTTCTAACATTAGGTACGAATGGTAAAGCATCGGTTAAAATAGTTTCAGTTGAACTTGCTGATCCCCCTGCTGCAGGTTTTACTTTTAATGATAATTGTTCAAACTTAACATTAACAGGTGACGAAACTTGTCACATAACAATGGGATGGGTTCCAGTTGTTGCTGGTAATGTTCAAAATAATTTTATTATTTCGTGGCACGAACTTAATTTGGGAAAAGATAGTGTTAAAGCTGCTAAAGTTCCTGTTGCAGGTGTTGCGGTAACCAAAGAAGAATGTAACTATTGTGAAAACTCTTTAGAAGACGCAGCAGTTTCAGCTGATAAAAATGCTAAATCTGTACGAGCAGCTATAGGACCAGATGGAAAGCCTATCGGAAACATAGATGAAGATGGTTATGTTCGTGATGCAAATGGTAATATAATAGGACGTGTTGGTCCTGATGGATTAATTGTTGATAAAGATGGCAATGTTGTGGGTGTTGCTGAAAATCGCCGCGCTGTATATGATGAATTTGGTAATTTGATAGGTTACGTAAATCCAGATGGTACGGTTGTAGATTTAGAAGGAAATGTCATAGGTAAAATGCTTCCAGATGGAACAGTTGTAGATTTGGAAGGTAATGTTATAGGTAAAGCCGTAGAAACTGGTTTTGTTTATGATGAAAATGGTAATATCATTGGGCGAGTTTTACCAGATGGTACAGTTGTTGATATGAATGGTAATGTAATAGGGCGAGTTATGCCTGATGGTACAGTAGTTGATCTAAATGGTAATGTTATTGGTTCTGTAACCAAGCCTGGTAGAGTTGCCGTTGATGAAAATGGTAATGTTTTAGGTGTTGTTATGCCTGATGGTACAGTAGTTGATAAAGATGGTAATGTTTTAGGTGTTGTTGATGAAGAAGGAAACGTTGTTGCTAAAAATTCTCCTTTAGCAGGGAAAAAATTACGAGTAGCTTACGATGCAAATGGTAATATTATTGGATATATTGATGAAAATGGTAATTTATTGGATGCAAATGGTAATATTATAGGTAAAATGCTTTCAGATGGAACAGTTGTAGATTTAGATGGTAATATTATTGGTTATGCAGGTGAGGAAATAGTTTTTGATGAAAAAGGGGGAATTATTGGTAAACTAATATCTTTCGATAAAATTCCAATAACACCTCAGGGAACGATTCTTGGATTTTTGCAAAATGATGGTTCTATAGAAAATGAACAAAAGCAAGTAGTCGGACGGGCAATGCCTAGTGGGCTTGTGCGAGATCATGCTGGTGCTAAAATTATTGCAAAAATGGTTAGAGCTGGAACCATTGTTGGTTATGGTTGTAATAATATTGGCTATTTAGATAAAGATGGAAAAATAAAAAAAGGTAATCTAGAGACAAATTATAAGATAACGCCTGAAGGTGTAGTATTAGATTCTGAAGGAAAATATATTGGAGAAACTCTAAAAGTTGGAAGGGTTTTTGATAGCGAGTGTAATTTTTTAGGTACGGTTGATAGTAGTGGTATTGTTAAAGATTTGAGTAACAGGTATATAGGTTGCGTAAATCCTGATGGTAGTGTTTTAAATGAAAAAGGAGAGTTTGTAGGAGCTGTTGGACGTAAAGGAACAGCTGTTGATGTTAATGGTAAATATTTGGGCGAAATTAATACCAATAATATTGTCGTTAATGAAGCAAAACTTCCTGTTGGTTGTGTTGGTTTGTTAGGTGATGTTTTTAATAGTAAGGGTGCTTATATTGGTCGAACATTAGGAGAACGATATGCTTACACATTGGAAGGGGAATATATTAATCAAGTTGATAATAAAGCAAAAGTGCGTATCTATGGTAAACCTTCAGCTGTTTTATCTGCAAATAATTTAGTTTTAGATGAAAATAATGGAATTTTAGGTGTAGCAATTCCTGCCAAAACTTCTATTATCGATTCTCAAGGGAAGCTAGTAGGAAGATTATTTGTCGATGGAAAGATTTATGATAATAAAGGTGTTGCTCAAGGTAATTTAAAAAATGGCGGATTGAATCTTTACAATGGTGTCTACGGATCTATTGCACCCAAAGGCGAAGTAGTAGGAATGGATGGTAATATTTTAGGGGTGGCTACAGATAATGGATCGGTCGTAAGCCGTTATGGCGATAATTTGGGGGTTGTTAATTCTAAGGGAGAATTTTTTAATCATAAAGGTGAGTACCAAGGTGCAATTGCAACAAATGGTGCAGCCATAGGTTACGATGGTTCGTATGTTGGTTATGCTGTTTCATCGGGAAAGGTTATTGATCTTGAGGGTAATGAGGTTGCAACAACATCTCATGATAAAAAAGTTATCAGTAATACTAAAGAAGTTATAGGAGAAGTTATTCCCGAAGGCATTATGGTAGATGTTATGGGAAATTATAAAGGGCTATTAAATTCACTAGGTGATGTAACAGATCTTAATGGTAAAATCATAACAGCGATTCTGCCAGGAGGTTCTAGTGATAAAAATCTAAGCTTATTACGTTCTGGTTTTGCAATAGATTTTGGTGGGCAGATTTTGGGTATAATATCACCGAATGGTTCTGTAGTTAGTACGGAGGGTGTTGTTTTGGGTAAGGTTCTTTCGGATGGAAATATTATGAGCGTTTCTGGTAAACTCATAGGTGAAGCTGTTTCTGGAGATATTGTCATATCCAATGACGATAAAGTTGTGGGTTATGTAAATTTTGATGGTCAAATAGTTGGTAAAGATGCTACTATAATAGGTAGAACATTGTCTGGAGGTCTTGCTATAGATATGAATGATCGTATCTTAGGAAAAATATATAATATAGGAACTACTATATTGGGTAGTGATGGGCAGTATAAAGGACGTTTAGCACCAGATGGTTCAGTTATCAATATAAAGGGCGACAATATAGGTTATATTAAAAGCAATGGTTCTTTTATTGATTTGGATAAAAAAGTTTCAGGCTATGTTCTTGGTG
Source organism: Alphaproteobacteria bacterium (assembly GCA_045537965.1). Taxonomy (GTDB): domain Bacteria; phylum Pseudomonadota; class Alphaproteobacteria; order RF32; family CAG-239; genus CAZU01. The sequence goes on along the minus strand of JAZSQL010000035.1, from coordinate 21,695 downwards.
AAGTAGCTAAAAACCGAAGGAACTAAAGATGTATTTAATAAAGAAGATAAAAAAAATATTTTTAGTATCGAATTTTATTTTCGGTTTAATTGTTACTATTCCAGTGCAAGCTCAAGAAATTACAGCGATAGATTTTAATGGATCACCTATAGGTAAAGTTATTCCAGATGGTAAGGTTGTTAGTTTCGACAACAAATTATTGGGAAACGTTACGGCAGATAGCTTGATAGTTGATTCCAAGGGAGAGCTTATTGGAGGTGTTGTTCCTCAAGGTGTTGCTATAGGTAATGATGCTAAGTTTTTAGGAAAAGTTGGTAATGATGGCTCTGTTCGTAGTGCAACAGGACAAGTTATTGGTAAATCGCTTCCTAATGGATTGGTTGTAAATGAATATTTTGAGATATTAGGACAGATCATTTTTCCTGGTTTAGTATATAATGATGAAGGGAAAATATCTGGTAGAGTTACTGGTGATGGATTGTATACAAACCTTGCTGGTGTGCAAATAGGCATAGTAACTCCCGATGGTTATGCTTATCGCAAAGTTGGTAATGATTATATTTTAGATGGTAGACTAATATCATCTAAAATGGTTATTTCTTTAAATGGCGAATTTATAGGAAGTGTTGTCCCTGGAGGACAGGTTACAGATTTCAACTCAGAGCCGATAGGTAGTGTAAAAGCAAATGGCTTTGTGTATAACAGTAGTAATGAAATTATAGGTAGAATTGTATCTTCAGGATATGCTTTTGATAACAATGGATACTATCTCGGTTTTGTAAGTTATAATGGAGAGGTTATTTATAATAATAAAGTTGTTGGTAAAGCTAGAGCTGACAAAATGATCGTTAATATAAACGGATTAATTGTTGGTAGGCAAATAGATTTTGCTGCAACTGCTACAGATTTGAATGGTCGCTATCTAGGAAGATTGTTGCCAGATGGAAAATTAGCAAAAGCAGAAACGTCAAGTGGTTTGGCTGGTGCCAGAGGGGTAATATTTGATGCTTCAGGTCTTCCTATTGGATCGTTAATTAAAACAGGACCAATTTACGATTATAAAGGTGAATTAAAAGGACATGCACTAAGTAATGGTGCTGTTATATCTCTTAATGGAACCACTATAGGTTATATGATTGGCGGAAATGCTTATAATTTATCTGGGATTATTATGGGTGCTGTTTTACCATCTAAAGTAGTTTATTCTTCGAACGATACATTTATTGGTCTGACAGGTATATCATCTTATATAGACAATAAAGGAAGTAAATATTCGGTATCTCCATTTGGATATGTATTTGCTCAATCAGGAGCAGTTGAAGGTAAAGCCAAAAATATAGATACTTTTTATACGCCATTTGGTTCTGTTTCTGGCTATCAAGGATTAAATGGTAGAGTTTTTAATCCTAAAGGGGCAGATATCGGTCGAGTTGGTGGTTTTGGTTTTGTGCTAAACTCACAAAATCAAATGATTGCTAAAAATATTGAAGATTTTTTAACCATAAATTATCAAGGGCAATCTATAGGGATGCTAAACGATGAAAATATGGTGCTTAACAAATCATTATCTGCAATAGCCAAAATATTACCTGATAGTAGTGTTTCTGAAATAAAATCAGGTAATCTAAATTATATGCCTAAAATTGGACAGGCTTATACAGGAAATATAGCTCTAGATTTCAGAGGAGGTTTTCTTGGATATGCAAACATTTTAGGTGGAATAAATAATTCTTCTGGAGCCAAAATAGGTCATGTAGTTGGTCAGTCATTAGTTGTTGATAATAACGGAATTGTTGTTGGTAGCTTATTTGATTATCAAGGTGCTGTAAATGATAAGTGTGAATTTTTAGGTGTGATATCTAGCCAAGGTGGTATTTATAATTATCGAGATGTTTATGTCGGAAAAATACTATCAAATGGTATAGTTATAAGTGATAGTGGTTCTAAATTAGGTTATACAGTACCAAAATCGTCAGTTATAGATTTTAATGGTCGAATAATCGGTTACACTGATTATAGTGGCAAGGTAAATAATGAACGTGGCGAGGTTATAGGCTGTTTAGATATAAGACATCAATTGCGAAATGCTGATAATGCATTAATTGGTAGTGCTATAAGTTTTGACTCGGCAATAGCTTTTGACGGTGAAATAATAGGTTACAGTACAATAAACGGATTGGTGGTTGATAAAAATAATGATTTAATAGCCTATCAACAGCCTAATGGTAATATAAATTCAAACTCGGGTATTCCCTTAGGAATGCTATTTAAATACAAGGTTGCCTTTAACTTTGATAATAAGTTTATTGGATATGTTACTAAAAATGGTCTAGTTATTGATGCGCAAAACAACGAAATTGGAAAAGTAGATTTCGAAGGTTATGTAACATCATCTAAAGATAAGATAGGGTACGCCTTATATGATTTCTACGTTTATGATGCAAAGGGGCAGGTCGTTGGAATTATTAGTCGTAACGGAGATGTATCAAGTTTTACTAATCAAAACATAGGTGTTTTTGATAGAGGCTTTGTTTTAAAAGGAAATGAAATTATTGCCAGAGGAAATAGGGATTATAATATAAGAGATAAAGAACGAAAAGTTATAGGAGAATTACAACTAGATGGAAAAGTACTTGATAATATAAATAACCACGTAGGTACACTATCAATTGATGGAAAAATAAAAAATGCTAATGATGAAATAATTGCAGCAGCATCTCCTCTTCAATATTATACTTCAGAACATTCCGCTAAGAAAAGACAGATGATTTTTGACGAGAATGGAAACTTCTTAGGTTATCTAGATGAAAATGGTAATCTTGTAGATGCTAATGGTAATATTATTGGTCGTTTAGATGAAAACGGTAATATTGTAGATATGAACGGTAATATAATTGCCCAATTAGACAAGAATGGCAATCTTGTTACTAACAAGAAAAGACAGATGATTTTTGACGAGAATGGAAACTTTTTAGGTTATCTAGATGAAAATGGTAATCTTGTAGATGCTAATGGTAATATTATTGGTCGTTTAGATGAAAACGGTAATATTGTAAATAAGGATGGCAATATTGTTACTCATAAGAAAAGACAGATGATTTTTGATGAGAATGGAAACTTCTTAGGTTATCTAGATGAAAATGGTAATCTTGTAGATGCTAATGGTAATATTATTGGTCGTTTAGATGAAAACGGTAATATTGTAGATATGAATGGTAATATAATCGCCCAATTAGACAAGAATGGCAATCTTGTAGACGCCAATGGTAATATTATTGGACGTGTTAATCGTCAATGGTTTGATAAAAACTCTATTATAGGTATAACAGGAACTCAGTCAGTGGTTGAGGAAGATGTTTCACCAGATCTTGAACTTTTTGAAGATAGAAAATATTTAAAATCATTAGGTATTGCTTTGACACCTGATGGAGAGTATTTAGGTGATATATTGGAAGATGATAGTGTTGTAGATGACAAAGGTAATATCATTGGTTATCGTATGCCTGATGGATTAATAATAGATCAAGATGGAAATTTAATCGGAACAGAAGAATTTGATGATATAGCAGAACTAGAAGACGGCAATGTTTTCGTTCCAGCAGGATCATTTGGTCCTGGAGGAGCATATGGTGTTGGCTCTGGTAATGCAGGAAATTTAGGTCCTGGAGGTGGATATGGTCCAGGAGAGCGCTACGATCCAACTAGACAAGCTGCTCTAAATGCTGCTATGCAAGAACGGCGTCAAAATATAAGTGTTGGTAAAATAAGTTCAGGTATTCGCAAAGAAGCATTTGATGGTTATCAAAAAGATTGGTCTGAGCAAGGTATCCCTAAATCTATTTCGTCGTGGCGTGTTGATATGACTGAAATGATTTTTTCTGATAAACCGATTCCTGCAGTAATTGCTAGAGCTATAGATACCAATAATCCAGCACCAGTGACTGCGTATGTTGAACGTAATGTATATGCAGAAGAGGGGCGTAACATCATTATTCCATCAGGATCTCGCTTAATAGGTTCTTTTGGCTCTATTACCGCAGCAGCAGAAGCAACATCAGAATCGGCTCGTGTCCAAATCAGTTGGGAACGGTTAATTCGTCCAGATGGTTCAATTTTTGTGTTTAGTGGTCAAACAGCAGATGCCCAAGGACGTGCAGGGGCTTTAGGATATGTTGATCAACAATTATTCAAAAAGTATACTATGCCAGTTGTTACAACGGTTCTTACTTCTGCAGCTTCATTTTTTATTGCTGCAGCAGAGGATAATGCTGGAGAAGTTGAAAATTCTAAACAACAGGCTGCAAACGATGCTCGTCAGAATTTTCTCAGTGATATGGAATCTTTGTTTGATGATATTCTTGCAGATAAAACGGATGTAAAAGCAATGACTTATATTCCAGCTGGTACAAGAATAGTTGTTTATCCTAATACTGATTTATGGTTAAGAAGTGTTGAACGAGATAATGAAGAAACAATGAAACTTCAACAACCAGAAGTTTTAATCGACGATGCTGAAATGCTTCAAAAAACGAAGCAACAAGAACGAGAAAAGGTAGCAAAATCGGCAGGTGGATCTGTTGTATATGATCCAGATGAAGTTGATGCTAAATCAGCTGGAAATACAGCAACACCGTTAATCGATGATACTGCAGCGAAAAAAACAAATACTATTGCTCCTCCCCCACCACCAACAGGAGGAAATTTACCAGTTGCAGGCTCAACACCGTCTGTTACAACAACTACTACAAGTGAATCTAGCAATAACAGCATTCCTGCATTATTCTAAGGAGTTTGTATAAATGAGTTTTACTGTTTTAGAATCAATTTTACGACCTTTGGCTTATTGGTATCAGCAAGAAGGTATAGAGGAAGTTGCTATAAATCATGCTGGTGAAGTTTGGTTACGTCTTCGAGGAAAAAGAGCCTATCCTTGGGTTGTTTACAAGGATGAAAAGTTGAGCAAAGAATATTTAACCGATTTGCTATATATTGTTGCTAACACTTATGAACTTCCGTTTGATCCTATTCAGGGAAACCCTGTAGTTTATGCTACAATACCAGGAGAGCATCGTTTCTCTGCCATATGTGGCAAAAACGTGATGTATGACAATGAGGACTTAACTGGAGGAATAGCTTTAACTATTCGTGTTCATGCAGATGATGTTTCTTTTGGTCTAGGAGATTATGGTCTAACACAAGGAGGCCAATTACACAAAATTAACCCTCTTAAAGATATTAAAGAACCAGAAGATCCGTACGAAAGGCTTTTATTGAGTATAAAAAGAGGTGATCATATTTTAGTTTCTGGAGCAACTGCAACGGGTAAAACAACTTTTTTAAACAACCTCTTAAAAATATTAGATATAAATAAACGCATTTTAACGATTGAGGATACACGAGAACTTATAGTCCCTCATAAAAATCGTGTACATATAACACTTTCTCGTACAGAACAAACTAATGCACTAAACTATGCTAAAGTTATTGACTTAGTTGTTCGTTTTACTCCTGATGCCATTATTGGTGGTGAGATTTCAACCAATAATGCAGGGGCGTTATGGGAGTTAATGGGATCAGGACATGATAACTGCTTGGCAACTATTCACGCTGAAAGTTCAGAGGCTGCTTATCAAGCTTTTACTGATCGTATATTGCATACCTATCCAACGATTGATCGTAGAAAAACCATTGAAGAAATGCACCAAAAATTACGAGTTGTGCAAATTAATAGGGATGGAAACCTTCGTGCGGTAACTGAAATAACCTAAATTATAAGGTATTTTTACAAAATTTATTAACTCTAAATTTACAAGATTATAATATCATCAGGTAGTATGGATTAAGTTTAACCTGAAGAAAAGCTAATGGCAATAGAGATAGATACAACAGAAGCACGTAGAAAGGCTCTTCGTAATGGAGAAGAAGATCCCGTTGTTGTAGCTCAACGCTTTTTAAATATTTATCGTCAAATGCATATATTTTCTGCCGAAAGAAAAGAAGCTTTTAACCAAATGTTGTTAGAACTTTCTCCTAGTGTTAGAGGAATTTTTGGCTCTCTACCAGGAGGTACTATTCTTCAAGATTACGTAGATGATTTAGCTGAAAAAGCAGGTATTGATAAATCTGTTCATACATCAGAAGATACTTCATTAAATAGTGAGACAAATCAACAAGCACAAATACTAGCAACAGCTTTAGCAAAAGCTCAAAGTCAAACTTCTTCTGCAACAAATGTTGTAGCAGGATCTGCTAAATTATCAATGGATAAAGATTTTGCTGAAAATTTTGCTAGAATAATGGGAAATGTTATTCAAGAACAAACAGCGTCTCAAAATTCTAACCTTGAAAAATTAACATTAGATTTAAGTAAAACACAGCTATTTATAGCCAAGACTTTAAAAGAAAATAAAGATGAGCAACGACTAGAAATAGGAGCATTATGTAAGGCAATAATTCAAAGCCAAACAGCACTTAGTTCTTCATTAACGTCAGCTCTTACGATGCAAACAGATTTTAGCAATAAGACGGAAAGCGAAACAAAACGACTAATAGACATTGTTTTAGAAAGTCAAAAACAACTAAGCCTTCATATTAACAAAATGGAAGAGCTTTCTTCGAATAAAGCTAATGATAATATCAAATTAATAGAAGCATTTGAAAAGTCACAGAGTGAAATAATTAGAAGTTTAAGCAATATACAATCTAATAATAGCGCAGCACTATCTCGTACAGCAGAAGATGATGAAAGGCTAGTTCAATTAATATCTCAAAGTCAAGAAAATTTAATAAAAACAGTAATGTCTGCCAGTTTGCAACAAAATAATAATTCTACAATGCAAAGCAATAATAATGCTAACAACATTCAAATAAACACAACAGATAATTCAGGGCAATTAATGTTGTTAGTTGAGAAAATTGCTGCTTTACAGGCAGCTAATGAAGAGAATTTAGAAAAAGCAATTATCAAAGCAGTCGAAGCTCAAAGTAAAATATATGATAAAATAAGTCGCAAACAAACCAAAGAACTAGCCGAGGTTATTGCTGATGGATTAAGATCAAGTGGTGGTGTTACTTATGTTTCTCAGCCTATTGTTGAGCAATCTGCTCAAACATCATCTAATTATGCAACAGCTGAAAGTAATTTTCAAATAAATGACAGTTTTGATATTTTGCCACAATCAGATGATATAATAGAAACTTTTGATAACGTTGCAGATATATATAATCAAGAAGTTTTAAATGATACATCTGAAGATTTTGAAATATTGCAGGAAGAAATTTCTCTAACTTCTGAGAATACAGAAATTTTTGAAGAAGTTCCTAAAAAGAAGAAGAAAAGAAAAAAGAAGAAAAAAAGTGTTTTAACAGCATCTGTCCAAGTAAACGAAGAAAAAGGCCTTGATAATACATTACCTCAAGACAGCAATCTTGCGGATACTATAACAAATAATATGTTTAACAACGATTCAGATATTGTACTTCCGATTCAAGAGTTTGATGTTAAAGATTTTTCGCTTAATGAACAAGCTCTTGAAATAGACGATATAGCAGATGCAGCAATATCTGCCGATATTCAAGAAAGTATATCAGAAGATGAAAAGTTAATAAGCCCAACAACTGACAATATTTCAAAAAATAACAATACAGAATATTTTGATATTGTTTCGACAGAGGTAACAGCAGATGATTGGGGTTTTAACGATATTTCTACAGATGAAAAAAATGAATGGGGTTTTGGCGAGCATCGGTCTATTGAAAATAGTAATGACAATATAGAGGGGCAAGATTGGGAATGGGTGTATGTTGAAGATAATGAAGATAAAGATTACTTAGAGGTTGAGTCAATAGGAGATAATACCTTCATTTACAAGGGTGATTTGTATACACAAGAAAAAGTTTCTGGAGATAATCAAATAATGTATGGTTCATCACCAATTTATGTAAAAAATAAATTGCAAATATATGATGAAGTGAATAGTCAAGATTTTGCAGATCCATACAAAAATAGTATTCTAAAAGATTAAAATAATAATTTACTTTAGCAAAATGCTAATCTAAATTAAAAAGGAATAATGTCATCCTAAAAGGGGAGATAAGATGGATCAAGGCAAAAATTTTAGTTCTGGTAAAGATGGTGCAGGAGACACTTGGTATGTCGACAATTACGTTTTGCTAAAGGAATACTATGATATGACAATATCCAGAATAGCAGCTCGCTGCGTTAGAAGTGGCAATATTGCAATAGAAGAATATAAGCATTATAATTATATTTTAGATGTTTTAGAAGAAATTAGTGAAACAGGTGAATATATCGTTTCGCATTCAGATCTTTATGGATATGTCGATAAAAAAATTTCAGGAGGTATAAATGCATTAAAGAAGAGTTTACAAGAATTTAAAATAGAACTTCAGCGCAACGCATCTCCAGACATGATTAAACAAGATAGAAACGAACTTAAGAAAATGAAGGAAGCTCTAGGTCAAATAGATAAAACCGAAGATCCAACAGCAGGAGCAGGAATGTCGATGGATGATGTTGTAAATAAGCTTATGCAACAAAATAATATAAAACCTAATTTTACAGATGAAGAAAAAAAAGCTGTTGTACCAGAAATAAAAAATCAACAAGCCAATCTTCAGTCACAAGATAGGAGGATAATGCCAAATAATCAGGTGCAAGCTCAAAATCAGCAAACTACCAACCAACAATCTAAACCACAAGGATAGATTATGAAATTAATTACTAATAAGCAAATAATATTGTTAGCTTGTACTATATTGATTAGTTCATGCAGCGTTATTAATAGTTTAAAAACACAATCATCTGAAATAGAAACAGAAATTGTTGTTCCGACAGCTTCAGACTATACTGCAACAATTAATAAACCATCATATCCAGCAATTAGAACACCAGAAGGGGCTAATAGACTTGACTTAGAAACGCCTTTACGTTGTTTTGTAAATTGGGATACTCAGCAAATGATATCCAGTGTTCCTTATAATTTAACAGCTTTTAATTTGGTGCGAAATGGTCAAAATGATCCGTTACCTCGTTTTGAAGTTAATGGTTTTTCGTTTGAAACAATGTCAGCAGAAAAAGCTCTTGTAAAATTGACTAAAGAGGCTGGACTTAAGTTAGTTGCTAAAGATGCTCCTTATGCCAGTATTTCGGCTGAAAATTTAAGTGGTGATTTTACAGATGTTGTTAATATACTTGCCGATGCTGCAGAGATTTATTATACCTATAATGCCTCAAACAAAACACTTCGTATTTCTCGTAAAAATAATTTTAGTCTTTATATTCCTAAATCAAAAACAATAATGCTTGCAATTTTAGACGTATTGCGAGGTGCAGGTATTACAGATTTTACAGCTGATTTTGATGATTATACGGTTACGTTTGATGCTGATTATGAATTGAAAAATCAAATCTTAAATTTAGTTAATTATTTTGAAGAAAATCCTATCCTTTTAGCTTACGATGTTAAAGTATTTAATTTGTATCCTTATACTACTAAAGGTGTGGAGTGGCAACAAATAATGCAAGCATTTGATTTTGGCTCAATAAAAAGTACAAAAACAGGTGTTTTAGGGCGTATTTTAGCAACATCTAATGATGTAAATGCCTTATCTCTGATATCTTTTTTAAGCAATCAAGCAAAAGTTGAAGTTGTTGGTGAGGGAAAATTTGTTGTCCCTAACTTATGGTTTTCTCGTTTTGATATAGGCAAATGTATCCCAAGCGATTCAATATTGTCCAATTTATCAATATTAGCAAAAGCATCAGTTGAAAAAGATAATAAGATTTTTTCAAATATTACCATTGAGAGTCGAGATGGTGAAGTATCTCAATTTTCTATACGTAGTAAACTTGGTGAGAACTTCTTAATAATAGGTCTGCCGAATTCTGTTTTTGCTAAAGATTCTCCTATTTCAGAGACTATAATTATGGTAGTACCTAGAATTATCAAAACGATGAAAACAAATAAAATATTAGAAAACAATATATAGTAAAGGTAGTTTTTATGGATAATCAATCAAATAATAATCGTCCACAGTTAAAAAAAATAAAGCGTCCAATTAATAGGATTTCTCCTATATCAGAAGGACAGCACGTTTCCTACGAAGCAAACCCTTTTGCATCTGTTGCGCAATCACAAGCTCCACAACAATCGCCAATAGACAATTATCTTGATGAGCCACAACTTCCTAGCAGAAGTGTTAATCAGCAAACATTTGTAAATGAGCCTAAGAAGCAAATAAATTTTATTGAAGAAGAAAATTTTGAAAATGATGAATATGACTACAATCAGAACTCATTATCAGATATTCCAAAGTGGTTAAATACCAAGATATTTATTTTAATGGTGTTTGTTTGTTTGTTTGTTGGTATTATTGCTGGCAAGATTATTTTTGCAGAGTCTAAGGTCATTCGTAATGGTCTACAAGGTGTTATTGTTAATAATGAAGTTCCAAGAGGTCGAGCTCGTTGCGGTGTAGCAGAACGAGGTCAAGGTTGTGTATTGTATATTATGAATCCTCAAAGACAAGAAATTCCAGCTAAAGATTTTTATGATTTAGCTGCTCAAGTAACAGGACGTCAACGTTTTATGATAGAAACAGGTAATATGCACTATGCTAACACGAGGATTCGTCCTGGCGATATAGCACAATTAAATATTCCTCCTTTATAATATAACATAATAAAAAACCGCTATATTGAACTGTCTAAATTTTGGGGGACAGTTCAATATAGCGGTTTTTTATTACATAGTATTTTATAAGCTTATAAAAACAACCCTATGCAATTTTTGCATATCATCATTATTAAGAGCAATTTTTTCATCTGGATTCCATCTTATACCATAAAGCTGACCAGTTTCATTTTCTCTGATAGACATAATCTGCACTTCTATTCCTTTAGTATAATACAAAGCTATATCTCCCGAACCAACAGGTTCTTGAGGATCAATAAATAAAACAGCTCTGGAAGACAATAAATTACCTAAACGGCGAGTACAAAGATTTACCGCATAAACATCTTTTTTGCCTTGCAAAGAAATAGGGCAATCAACTTTCTTAATTTCATCTTCAACATCAATGATAATATCCCCATTTTTAGCAGGTGTACCATAAACAGAAATTTTCGAACAGTTATTAGGTGTCCCAGCAAAAGATGCTATAGCTCCACGAGGGGTAAGCAACAATTTATATTTAGCATCATTTCTTTGAATAATTTCATCTAAGAAGCCATTTTCATCTAAATTTTTAATTTGTGATTTCAATTCATCAACTGGCATTTTTAAAGCTCTAGCGATGTTTTTCATTTCTTTGTCTGAAACTTCACGTTGTCCCATCTCAATACGATGATATACAGATAACGTCATATCAGCACTTTCAGCAACTTCAATCAATGTCAGATTCTTTTCATTACGAATTTGGCGTAAACCCGCACCCAATGTTTTTAGCCCACTTTTTTCATTGATTTTATTGCGACGTTCTTGCTCTCTACGCCAAGCCAAAACAATCTCCGTATGCGAATTTTGCTCATTAACAAACAAATCTTGCATAGGGCAATCCAAAAATTCAGCAACTCTAACAAGTTGTTCTTGATCTACTCGTCTATAACCTTTTTCAATTTTTGAAATAGCAGATAGCGATACACTCAAATGATCTGCTAATTCTTGCATAGAACGCCCTCTTAAACGACGATACATTCTAATCTGATTCGGGAAAATAATTTCTTCCATAGTAAGATTACCCCTTTATTAAAGTTAAATAATTAATTCCAATATTAATTTAAAAGGTACAATAATCAAGAAAATAGTACAAAAAAAGACAATTTGTGTACAAAATTTAAATTTATCTTAAAAAAGATAATATTGTGCAAAAAATCAAAAAACTGTAACACTTTATAAGTAATTTATATGCTATGATAGACTAAAGTGCCAAGTATAAGGAGAAACTTATAATGATAAAGGCTTTTTTAGTAAGCTTTCTGATTGGTGGAATATTTTACGTTTGCTATATTACAGGTTTGTTTACTATTTTATCTCATAAAGCCTTTACCTACATAGCCTTTGCGTTGGTAATAATAATGCTGATAGTAGCAAAAATTGTTTTGAACAATTCTGTTACTAAGGATTAAAAGGATGAAAAAAGCGACGAGTAAAATATTAAATTTTGCGTTTTTAGGACTGCTCTCATTTGCGGCCTCGCTTTTTTATTCTCCAAATGTTTTCGCTGAAGTTGAAGTACAAAAAATAAAAGCACAAAGTGTTTGGGATTATATGAAAGAAGCTTTATCGGAAGGGGGATTTGGAAGTTTTAAACAAAATTTTGGAGAAAATTATAGTGCCGAGAGTTATTTTGTTCTATGTGGAAAGTATCCTTGTAATCTTGAGCACAATAGCTGTATGTCCAAAAAAGACAAAAAGGAGAAAAAATACAGCTGTGTTTCTGAGGTTTTAAAAGAACAATACATAAAAGAAGGGTGGAAAATTCAAGAAGAGAAGAAAGATATAAAAAGTAAAGATGATATTTGTTATGAAGCTAAGGCTTTATCAGAGACCACCGAAGGAAAGAAACTAGTAAAAAAATATTGTGTAAGAGTTACCAATGGAGAGGCTGTTGTAATAGCTCAAAGTGAGAATAAAAAAGGAAAATCAAGAGATGCATGTGAAGTTATTCCTGTTCGCCTCTTTAATGATAGTGAGTGTAGATTTTGTTCAATGATTGGTATAATTTATGCTGTTGCCGATGAAATTACAGTCCTTTCTTATGAAAAGTTAGGTTTCTCATTTTCAATTGTTATAATATTAGGTCTTATGTTGTGGATAGCTGTTAAAACTCTTGCTTTTACTAGCTCAATGACCAAGCAAGATGCAGCTAAATATATTACTGAAATTCTAAAACAAAGTTTTAAATTTGCTTTATCTTATTTTGCCCTTGTTTATTTTCAAGATGTTTTTTCGCTTATTATATTACCTTTACTAAATGCAGGAATCGGTTTTGGTAACACATTATTGAATGGTACCACGATAGAAAGCCGTTTTGACCCAGCCATTACATCAGACATTATTAAAGCTTTAAGCAAAAATGATAATGCTGCCCTTCACGGTTTTGGTGATGCTTTACCTCTAGATTATAGAGGTAATATAGATAACAAATATTTCAAAATACATATATACGCACTTATTGAAAATTTTGCATACAATGTAAATCTTAACTATGCTATGTTACAATCTTTAGGTGGTGCATTATGGTGTATGGCTTTTGAATTTATGTCATTGCAACATGGCTATAGTACATATGGGATTCGTTTGATTCCTTTGGGGTGGGCATGTGCTATTTACGGTATTGCTTTTGGAACGTTTGGTTTTTTATTATCTATTGCTTTCATCTTTTATTTACTAGATGCCATAGTGCAATTAGGAATTGTAGGAGCATTATTACCATTTTTGATTGTTAGTTGGCCATTTAAGATAACATCTAAATACACCTCTACAGGTTTTAAAATGTTACTGAATAGCGTTTTTACATTTATGATAATGGGGGTAGTTGTTAGAATTAACATAGGGCTTATTGAAAGTGCTATGAAATTGGGAGATATGGGGGATATACACAGTTTTGCAAATGCTATAGATCAAATTAATATTTCAGTAATAGATAAGCGAGTAAGTGTAATTAATATTAATTTTTTACTATTTTTGTTTGCCAATATATTAGGTTTTTTGATGCTTGGTAAGATAAGTGCTTTAGTTAATCGTTTTGCTAGTGGAGGTATAAAACCAATAGCTTCAGATATTGGCGGAATGGCAGCATCAGCAGTAAGTGGAGTTATTAAAAAAGTGGCAGCGCCCACAGTAAATGCTGTTGGTGATTGGGCTAGTAATAAAATGACGAAAGGAGCTAAAGCCATAGGCGGAACAGTTGAAAGTATTGCAAAAGGAGGTGTAAAAATTGTTTGGGCTGTCGGGACATTAAAGCCAGCACGTAAAGCTGCTACAAGAGCTTTCTTAAAAACTAAAGCAGGACAAAAAGTTCAAGGTTTTGCAAATATGTTCAAGGATTCTCCAACCGAAGACGATAAGAAAATAAAGGAAGAAAATCTCAAAAAATCTCAAGATATTTTAGGAGCCAAAAAGGAACAAACAGCAACAGTTGGAGATGAATCAAAAAATCCTATTCCAACAATAGGAGTAGACACTTCATCACCTAGTAATGATATCGAAACAAAGCCTAAAACAGCCGAAGATAGACCTAAGTCAGGAACATCTCCAACCAAAGAAAATTTAAACGAACTAGACTAAAGGAAGGATATTGTAATGAAACATCTTTTTAACATATCCAATACTTTGAAAAAGTTGTTAATAATCGTTTTAGCTTCTCTGTTTCTTAATGCTTGTGGAAGAGGTGATAATATTTATATAACTGGAGATACATGTTCTACAGAACAACAATGTGAGCAGTGCAAAAAAGAAGGACGTGTTTGTGCCGATATAGGTAATTCTTATTGTTTGGGATGTATAATGTTAGAGCAACTATACGATGCTGTAGGCGATAATATTATGAAATTACATGATGAATTTTCCAAAGCATCAATGGCTGTAATTATGGTGGGTTTTTCTATTTGGTTAGCTTTAAGATTATTAAAATTTGTCAGCTCAATGACTGAGGCAAATGTTAGCGAAGTTTGGAACGAAATATTACGCAAAGCGTTTGTTTGTTTGTTTTGTGGTATTTTAGCATCAAGTTCTGAAAGTTTGCGCTATGTAATCAATACATTAATTGTTCCTATTTACCTAGCTTTTCTTGATTTAGGTATTCAAATTTTAAATCTTTCTTTGAGTTCAGATAGTGGTGCTTCAGGACAAACCATAGATGTATTTGGATATAACATTACCATAAAGAATGCTGATTTAAGCTGTAAACTAGAAGGTGATGCTAAAATAACTGAAAAAGGTTTTCCCTCTTCTATTAAAGAGACAATGAGCTGTACAATCAGGGCATTAACATATTATTTATCAATGGGTAAAGAGGTTGCACGTGAAATATTAAAGGCTGCACACGGTCATGGAACAGGATTTTTGGGTATAATTTTAAGTTTGTTTGTATTAGCTATATTTGAAATTGTGAAATATTGTTTCGTTTTTTATCTTGTTGATACGATTTTTCAAATGGGTATCATTATTTTATTATTACCAATATATATTGTTTCATACGCCTTTGGTCCAACGCGTAAATGGGCTACTATGGGTTTTAAACACACCATTATATCAGCAGCATTTCTTATGTGCTTTTCAATAATTGTTGCAACAGTTTTGAGTGCAATGATTGGTTTAGTTCAGCAAAATCCTGAAATATTTAATCCACACCCAGCTGAAGTTGCATTCCGAGATGTTAGTATAGGTTTCCTCTGTATATTACTTATAGCATTTTTAATTTTAGGGTCTATGGGGGTTTCTCAACAACTTACTAGTGCAGTGATAGGTGCCAAAATGAGTGCCAACTTCCAAAAGAATTTGAAAGCTGTTGCTCAAGCAACTGGAAAGGCAATATTATCAGCTGTAGGTTCTGTTATAACTTGGGGACTATCCATGATACCTGTATCTAAATTTACCTTAATAAGAAACACCGTTAATAAGGTAAAATCAGTACAAGCAAAGCTCAAAGATCTCGCAGGTAGAGAAGAGTAGAGGTGTGCTATGAGAAAGATATTTAACATAAAAAAATATTTTAGCATTGCATTGTTAGTGTTGTGCTCATTCGTCATCGCAACAAATTGTTATGCTGATGAAGGTAGCGGATCTAATATGGGACCAGGAGGTTTTGGAGGAACAGATGCTGCAGTTGGTAGTACAGTAGCAAGAATGTTCGGTCAAGATGAAACGGCTGAGCAATTAATGGAAATAGCTATGGAAGCACAGGGATCAGGTCGCTTTATATCTGAAGGTAGTTGTCCTTCCTTTCAATTATTACAAGATCGTTATCAATCAGGTTGTTGGTCATGTCTTGTTTTTGAAAAGCTAACTTCAGCCTTTCTTTATGCTGCTCAAGAAGGTTTACCTGTAACCCAAAAAGCTGGAGCCACATTGCTTTGGCTTGGTACTGCCTTGTGGTTCGTTTTTTGGGGATTAAAAAATGTATCTTCTTTTACTCAAGTCCAACTAGGTAACATTTTAAATGATCTTTTTAAATTTTTATTTAAGGTTGCTATTGCTTATTGGTTTATATACTATGGAATAGCCGCTATCAATAAATATATTACAACGCCAATATTATCTGTTGGAGCCATTATAGGTCAGCAATTTTGGGATGATGGTATAGCAACAGAAGATTATACTGAAACAATAGGTTTAACTAAAGATGACATTACTGAATTGCAAAAAGAAGAATTACAAACAAAAAACAATTCACAAATAATTGAAAACAAACTAACAATTCCTAATATAAAATACACTGGTCCTACAGCGATTATGCCAAAATCTATCATGAATTCAATGCTAGCAGCAATGAATGGTATAACTAATACCGTAGCTAAAAATATGATATTAGGTAATTCAATAATGTGCTATTCTGGGTTAAAAAATGGTGGTGCTTGGTATGTAGAATTATGGTTTAAGGATATTGTCATCACAAATATATTTATGTGGTTTGAAGGGGTAATAATTTGGTGTTTAGGCTTTATGTTGGTTATGGCTGTAGGATACTATTTTATTGATATATCATTCAAAATAGGTTTTGCTATTCTATCATTGCCACTTGTTATGGGATTGTGGCCTTTTGGTATAACACAAGACAAATTATTCATTGTTATTAGCATCATAGCAAAAGGCTCAGCTTGTTTTGCCTTTATGGCTGTTTCTACGGCTATAGGTATCAAACTTGTTTCAGAATCGTTTGGTGGTATGGATGAATTATTAGAAAAAATGGATGAATTAGATGTAGTATTAGATGAGCGCATAGATAAGCTTGATGACCTTAGATCAGAAGTAAATCAAAAACTTAAGCTATTTTCTACAAGTTTTTTAATGGTTTTGTTCTCGCTGATGTATTTTTACAAACTTGTTAAAAATACGTGTTCGGATCTTGTCAACAAATTTTTCCCCGACAAAGCCTTTGGCGATTCTACCCCAATGCACAGTGGAGCAACTATGGCAACGTCTTTTGTTGCCAGACCTCTTAAAAATGCAGCATCTATGGTTGGAGATATTGCTACACATCAAGTAGGCAAAGCAGCACAAGGGATGTTAAAAGGAACATTAAGTGCTACAACCAATACAATTAGGCATCCTATAAATACGGTAAAATCAATTGGTTCAGGTGTAAAAACTGTCGCTAAAGGAGTGAAAGCTGTTGGACACGCAATAACTCATCCTAAACAAACTGCGAAAAAAGTGGCTGAAAAAACAGCACAAAAAGTAGAAAATCTTAGTAAAGGTAACAAACGTTGGTAGCAACAAAACAAGTAGAGGTATGCTATGAGAAAGATATTTAATATAAAAAAATATTTTAGCATCATATTATTAGTGTTATGCTCATTTTTTGTTGTTTCAGATTGTTTTGCTTGGGACGGTAATATGGCAATTAGTTTTAATCCGCTTGCAAAAAATGATGAAGATAAGGTACAAACTAATTTATATGCACATGATGCAGGTGGAATAGGTGGTAAAAGTATATATGATAAAGATGAAAATAAATGTCTTCCCGCAACAAAATATAAACCAAGAAAAGAAGGGGTTTGCCTTTTTTGTTCTGTGGTTGCTACTGTTTTTAATACAGTAAGTACAATAGCTAATAATGCCATAGTGGGTTATGCCGATTCTGTTGCAAAAGGTAATAATGCCATAGTGGGTTATGCAGATTCTGTTGCAAAAGTAGTTATTATTGGTTTTGCAGTTTGGCTAGCCATCCAAATAATAAGTTTCGTTTCATCAATCGAGACCAGAGATATTAAAGATTTACTTCAATCCATTTTTACTCAAGGTTTTTTAGTTTTAATATCTGTCATGATAATAAAAACAGGTATTGCCAATTTTTTAAATGCCTTTGTTGTTCCAATTTATAGTACTGGACATCAAATATCTCAAAAAATATTTGAAGAAAGTAACGATAAAACACGTGTAAACCAAATTAGAGGAGCTGCTAGGACATTTATTTTGGATAATAAAAAACTTCCAAATGGTCTCCCTCAAGATATGGGAGTTACTATTTTACAAACAATGACTCAAATGGAAGATGGTGTTCGTAAATTTCAAGCCTTGGGTAGTTCTCTTATGTGCCAAAGTTGGAAAGATGGTTGGTGGATTCTACCTAGTATCAGACTCTTATTGTTAGGGTTAAGTTTATGGGTTTCAGCAATGGTTTTAATTATTGCTATCCCTTTTTTACTTGTAGATTCTGTTTTTCAGCTTGGTGTTGCAACAGTTCTTATGCCCATTGCGGTGGGAAGTTTTGCTTTTAAGTCAACAAGGCAATACAGTAAAAAAGTTTGGGAGACTTTTCTCAATTCAATGTTTGCTTTTCTTTTTATAAGTATAATAGTTTTTATTTTGCTTGTTGTATTACAACAAATTGCAGAGTCTGGTTTATCCTTCAATAGTCCAGCAATTAAAGAGGTTGGAGCAACTTTTGATGATATGTTTATGCAAGGAAAAAAAGGTATGGTGTATTTTTCAGCATTAAAAGACGGATTCTCTTGGGATAGTATAACATTTCTTGAGTTAATATTTACTTTTGTTTTGGCTTGGTCCGTAATGAATATGGGTAAAGATTTTGCTAAAGAATTTGCTGATTCAATCAGTAGTACTTCTATCGGTTCAAATATTGCTACCATGGGAGCTTCAACTATCAAGAGTACATCTTTAGGTATTATTACACCTTTAAAAGATTCAGCTGTTAGAAGTTTTCAAAATGGTGTTAGTCGAGCAACACGAGGTATATTCCACGCTGGACGCCAAATGAAAATAAATAGGCAAGTTAAAAAATTTGATAAAAACAACGCAACAGAAGTAAATGGTGTAAAAACCTATACTGATACAAAAGGTAGAGTTCATACATTAGAAAATGGTGTAATTACTACAGTCAAAAAAGGTAAAAATGGACAAGAGACCATAACTATACAATCTAAGGATATAACAGTTACTCGTACTAAAGATAAAAATGGAAATTATAAAGAAAGAATCAAGCTTAATAACGATAAGCTTAATCAAATTATTCGTCCTGATGGTAGTGTAGATACAGCAACTTTTGCATCAATGTTTCAAAATATTAGCAATAAAGAACATGCTGATATATTGAAAGCAGCTATGGTTAAACGTATAGCAGAAAAACGCATACCTAATGGTTATAATAGAGAGCAAAAACTTTCAAAACAAACTGAAATAATTAAGAGTGAAAATGGTGAAATAATTCTTAAAGACATAACTAAAGATGGCGACGTGATATTTACTAAGGTAAGACTTGATGATAATGGTGTTCTAGAAACATCAATAACTGAAGTTTCTAATCGTGGTGGTAAAGTTAAAACAATGACTTCAGATGGTTATCGCAATATTTTGACTACAGGCGAGTTAAATCAAGATGTTAAACAATCAGATTTAACCAGCATAAATGCTGTTAATAGTCATATGAATGATAAAAAAACACACACTTCATATGGATTAAGTAAATTTTACAGAGAAAAAGTAGATAAAGGATGGTTGAGAGTAACGGATGTTAATGGTGGCATGTTAGATGGTGATAAACTAAATTATGCAAATGATAGCATAGCACGCCAAACACTAAGCGAAAAAGCTAACATAAATGCTATATTTAAATAAATATTCAAAATAAAGCGCTACATAACGACCATTTGATTAAAATGTAACAGATAGTTAATTTAATTAAAAATTACCTGTCCTTAAAAATTGTACCACGGCATCACAAATATTTTTATTTTTTAAAGTATTACAATGATGGTCTTTAATTTCAATAATGTCTTTAGCTTTTGTATCGCTTTTTATATCACCAGAATCTTTTGATACCATACGTGTCAAAGTAAAAATTTCTAATATTTTTTCAACTAATGATTTATTACTCAGAATAATTCCATTTTCAATCTCTGTTAACGGGGGAATGTTTTGCATGTTTTCAGGTGCAAGGTCAGCACCCATAGGTCCTATTATAAAATTGGTTAGATCATTTTCGCTTAATTTTTTTAACAGTTTACTCCCATATGTATATGGAGCAATTTGTACTGCACGTCCCATCTTGAGCCTTGTTTGCCATTCTGCTTTATCTGCAAACAACATTTGTAGCACAGCATTACCAGCCCCATATGACACAAAAGAAACAGTATCAACGTCTTCCAGATGATTCAAAAAGAAGTGAAACTGTTTCACATGGGCTTGTAAATCTTTTTGTGAAGATGGATAATTTACTGCTGCGGCCATAAAACCATCTTGCAAAACCCTTCGCCACAGAGGCTTAAAAACATTTTTCGATTGCCCTATAGAATGTATCATAATAATCATATGCCCCTTTTGACGAGCAAGTTCATATGCTTCAATATATCTTACAAACGCACTACGACAGTCTTCAAAACTTCCCTCATGTCTGCGAATATCCCAGTTATCTAGCAAACGACACTTTTTTGTAGTGTAGTTGCGTTGGATTCTCCATTTTTGATAAAAGAACAAATCTTCCCAAAAATGACTTCCGCCCAAAGTATAAAAATCATCTTTCATTTAACCACAATCCTCATAACTATATTAGTAGACTCGTCTGTACGAGTCGTCAAATTTAGATCCATTATAGAGTCTTTTAGTTAATTAATAGCAAACAAAACGTCATTTAATTTACATACATAAAAACAAAAAAATAAGGTTTTTCAAAAAAATACAAAATAAATAGTAAAAAAAGCAATTTTTTTTTAATTTAGGTGTTGACAAATAAAAGCTCCTGCATTATACCTCTGCTCACTACCGCAATGGTAGTAGTTATAATGCATAGTAAATAAGAAAAGGAATAAGAGGATACGCAGACGGTATTGTATATTTTGATACGAATATATATAATAAAGTCTGAAGTATTTGAGAAAAAGGAACCTATAGAAATTCTTTTATTGAGTAATTTAGACAGGATTGCAAGCAATCATATTAAGATGAGAGTTTGATCCTGGCTCAGAACGAACGCTGGCGGCAGGCTTAACACATGCAAGTTGAACGGGATTGTTTTGGTGCTTGCACTAGGACATGAGAGTGGCGCACGGGTGAGTAATATGTAGGAACGTACCCATTGGTTTGGAATAACGCTTGGAAACGAGTGCTAATACCGGATAAGCCCTGAGGGGGAAAGATTTATTTGCCGATGGAACGGCCTGCATCAGATTAGGTAGTAGGTGGGGTAAAGGCCTACCTAGCCGACGATCTGTAGCTGGTCTGAGAGGACGATCAGCCACATTGGGACTGAGACACGGCCCAGACTCCTACGGGAGGCAGCAGTGAGGAATATTGGGCAATGGGGGGAACCCTGACCCAGCCATGCCGCGTGAGTGAAGAAGGTTTTCGGATTGTAAAGCTCTTTCGGATGTGAAGATGATGACGGTAGCATCTAAAGAAGCCCCGGCAAACTTCGTGCCAGCAGCCGCGGTAATACGAAGGGGGCGAGCGTTGTTCGGAATTACTGGGCGTAAAGGGTGTGTAGGCGGTTTA